>JAFMIZ010000027.1 GCA_017853715.1 Pedosphaera sp. | reverse complement strand
TTCACCTTGCCGAGCGCGGGCAAGAGCAAGCCAGCCAGGATGCCAATGATGGCGATGACCACGAGCAGTTCGATGAGCGTGAAGCCGGTGGCACGGGAGAGTGATGATTTCATTTTCATAACTTTAGCGAGAGCGTTGTTGAATGCGGACGGGTTGCGGGCCGGGTTTGGGGCAGGCGCCGACGAAGCCGATGCGCCGCACCTGACAGTGTTGCGGGGAGATACCGATGGCCTGACAGACGCACAACTCCGGGCACCACCCACACGCCTGCCAGGTCACGGGCAATCGGCGGGGGGCGTTGGTTTTGGGCGTCGGATTCATGACCGGTCAAAGCGGGGTTATACCCTGCCCCCAGTTGCTGATGCGGTTGGTCTTGCCTGCAACGATGATGTCCACCCACAGGTCGAAGGAGGTGGGATTGTTGGTGGGGTTGGAGGAGTTATAGCGGAAGGGGTTGATATTCCCGATCATCAGGTTGCCCGGCCCATCCAACTGAACCCCCAGCACTGGCACGACGTTGGGAGCAAGACCTGGTATCGTGGCATACTGCGACGATTTTAATCCGGTGATGGCTGCAAAAACATTCGCGCCATCGTCCGAATTGCCACGTCTGGCATTCATAATGCCGGGAACGGAGACCCCAAAAATGCTGTTCGGAATTTTGCCCAATGCATCCACTTGGATTTTGCCCAGGCCATCAAGGGTCTGATAGATCGAGCCATCGAACGAGCTGCCAACAAGCTCAAAGTAAAGTTGGTTGCGTCCAAAGTTGTTGATGTTATCCGGCGGATAATAGCCGAGCTTGCTCTTGTAGGCATTGATGGCCAGGGCCACCTGCTGGAGTTCGGCCTGTGCGCGGTTCTTGATCATCTTGTTGCGGATGCCCGCGCCGGCCGTGAGCAACAGGCCCGCGAGGATGGCGATGATGGCGATGACCACCAGCAGTTCGATGAGAGTGAAACCGCGCAACGCGGGATGGGTTCGTGAGGTTTTCATATCCTAAAAAATCAACGTTCGCGCAGCTCGTTCTCCATGCGCTCGCTCAACCATTGTTTGATCATGCTCTGGTAGTTGAGGTAACGCGACCGGGCGAGCCGCTTGATGCGCGCGAGCATCCGCGGGTCCATGCGCAGCGTGATGGTGACCGACTCCGACGACTCGGTGGCCGCCGCCACGGCAGATTCCATCAGCCGGAGATCCGGCCGGTTCTCCGCCCAGAAGCCGGCCTCGGCCGCTTCGCTGTCGAAGATGGGGACTTCCTCCCAGCTTGCAAACGAACGCATATCGCATCGAGTCTTTCAAAGTCATCCCCCGCACGCAACGTCAGACCCGGCATCAGGCCAGGGTCTGGTCCATCTTGCGCTGATAAAAGAACCGTTCCTCGGGCACCAACGGACGCGCCAACACCACCCTCACCTGCTGGCCGTTGGTGCGGTAAACACTGAACACCCCCAAACCGGAGGCTGACATCCCCAGGTTGAAATACCGGGCCTGCACCGCAAACCGGTCCGAATCCGGGAGCAGCCTGATGGCGAAGGGATCCTCAAAGGACTCCTCCACGTCCTTGGTCGTCAGCGACCCATCCATCTCAAAGGGCGGACTGTTCCAGTCAAAGTCCATTTGTCGGCGTTCAGTAAAGCTTCCGGCAATGCATTGTGAATACAATGTATTTACACGCAGAGATGCATCGGGTCAAATGATTCGTCCTGATTGCAGACTGAAAATCTTGGGGAACCGGCAAGCCGGAAAAGCTGTCCGACCCTGCAGGCAAGATGCCTGTGCTCCACGGGAACCGGACTTTACCTCTTGTTTACCTTTGCTTTACCAAATTCCGGTTTTTCCGGTCGGGTCACCCGGTGGTGCCACCCTTTGACATTTTGAACCGCTGAGGATCGCCGCCAACTTGAGCCAGCCCTGACTTCCTCGTCGCACACGGTGACACCCCAAGAACTTCACCAAAACTTAACCAAAAACCCTGCCAAAAATTTGGCCGCGGGGCGTCACTCGTCGCCACCGCCGCCGGGGCCGCCGAGGTTGTTCATCAGGTCGATCAGGGGCAGGAACATGGCGATGACGATGCTGCCGACGATGACGGCCAGAAAGATGATCATGATGGGCTCGAGCAGCGAGGTCATGGCGGCGACCGCATTGTCGACCTCGTCATCGAAGTTATCGGCGATCTTCATCATCATCTCGGGCAGCGCGCCGGTCTGTTCGCCGACGTCCACCATGGAAATGACCATGGGCGGGAAGGCGCCGGAAGCTTCCAAGGGGGCCGTGATGGTCTCGCCTTCCTTGACGCTTTCGTGAACGGCGCCGACGGCGTTGGCGATGATCACGTTGCCGGAAGTTTCCTTGACGATGGTCAATGCCTGCAGGATGGGAACGCCCGAGCTGACCAAGGTCCCGAGCGTGCGGGTGAACCGGGAGATGGCCACCTTGCTCACCACCGGACCGACGACGGGAACCTTGAGTTTGAAACCATCCCAAAGCTTGCGACCCAGCTTGGTCTTGATGAGGAGCAGGAACGCGACGACCACCCCCGCCACGACCGCCAAGGTGGCGATGGCGTTATGCCGGATGGTATCGCTGACATTGAGCACAAACTCGGTGAAAGCCGGCAGCGGACGTCCATCACCCAAACCCGCAAACACTTCCTTGAACTTGGGGATGACGAAGACCGTCAGCACGCCGAGGATGACCACCGCCACCAACAGCACCGCCACGGGATAGAACATGGCCGCGACGACCTTGCCCTTGATCTTCTGCGCCTTTTCCTGGAACTCCGCCAGGCGATTCAGCACGACCTCAAGCACACCGCCCAATTCGCCGGCCTTGACCATGTTGACAAAGAGGCGGTTGAAAACCTTCGGGTGTTGCGCCAGCGCCTCCGAGAAAGTGCTGCCCCCCTCGACGGACTCAGCGAGTTGACCGATCGTTCCGCGGAGGGTGGCATTGCGCTCCTGTTTCTCCAACACCCGCAGTCCACGGAGCAACGGCAGACCGGCATCGATCAGGGTGGCGAGCTGGCGCGTGAACGTCGTCAGCACCTTCGACTTGACCCCGCCGGTGCCGGGGATCTTGATGTTGATGCTGATCTGCCCTTTCCTGCCCTTTCCCTTGGCCTTCGCCCCGCCCACAGCCGGTTTCTGGGCGGCCTTCTCCCTGGGCTTGTCCACCTCGACGATCTTCGTCGGGAACAATTGCATCTCACGGACCCGAGCGATCGCCTCATTCTGTGAGGCGACCTCAAGGACCCCCTTCTGCTCTTTCCCGCGGGAGTCCATGGCCACGTAACTAAACTTCGGCATATAAAAATGGTCCTGTGGTCAGGTGTATTTGACGACTTCTTCGATACTGGTATCACCGTCGAAGATGCTGCGCAAGCCGTCCTCCCGCAGCGTCACCATGCCCAGTTCGATGGCCTTCTGGCGCAGCACCACGGTGGGCGCGCGTTCGTTGATCAAGTTGCGGATCGCATCGGAACAGATGAGCAGCTCATAAATGCCCTTACGGCCCTTGTACCCGGTGTCATTGCAGGTCGAACAGCCGCGTCCGTAGTAGAACAGCTTCTCGCCGAGGTCGTGCGGCGACAGATTCAGGAGGGCGAGCTGGTTCTCGGTGGGCTCGAACGGCGTGCGGCAATTCTTGCACACCTTGCGGACGAGACGCTGCCCCAACACCCCCATCAACGTGGAGGAGATCAGGAAGGGTTCGACGCCCATGTCAATGAGACGCGTCACCGCGCCGGGCGAATCGTTCGTATGCAAAGTGCTCAACACCAAGTGACCCGTGAGCGAGGCCTGGATGGCGATCTGGGCCGTCTCCGCGTCACGCATTTCCCCCACCATGATGATGTCGGGGTCCTGACGCAAAAAGGAACGCAGGGCCTTGCCGAACGTCATCCCGAGCGCCTCGTTGATGGCCACCTGCATGACGCCCTCGAGGTCGTATTCGACGGGATCCTCAGCGGTGAGGAGCTTGGCGTCGATCGAGTTCACGAACCGCAGGCAGGAGTAAAGCGTGGTTGTTTTGCCGGAACCCGTGGGACCGGTCACGACGAAGATGCCGTTCGGGCGCATGATGACGTCGGTGACGTAATCATGAACCTCCTTGGGAAAGCCAAGCGCGGTGATGTCGAGATTCACCGCCGAGCGGTCGAGCACGCGAAGCACGACGGATTCACCGAACGCCGTCGGGAGGGTGCTGACACGCAGATCGATGCCCTTGTTACCGAGGGTCAGCGCGATGCGTCCGTCCTGGGGCAGGCGGCGTTCGGAAATGTTCAGGTTCGCCATGACCTTGATGCGGGAAATGACCGGCAAGGCCAGATGCTTGGGCGGGGGCGACATCTCATACAGCGCCCCGTCCACGCGATAGCGGATGCGAAACTCCGTCTCAAACGGCTCGAAGTGAATATCGCTGGCCCGATCCTTGACCGCCTGAAAAAGGACCGTGTTGACGAACTTGACGATGGGGGCGGCATCGGCGAGCTGGGCCATCACCGCGTCATCGTCCAAGGCCTCGACCTGCTTGATCTCCTGGGCGATCTCCTCGTCACCGCCGATCTCCTTCAAGATCTCCGAGAAGCTGCTGCCGTCATCGTCGGCGTAGTGCTTCTCGATCGCCTTGCGGATCTCCGCGGGGTCGGCCACGACGATCTGCGCATCCTTTTTGCACACGTAGGAGATCTCATCGATCCGGACGGGATTCAGGGGGTCCACCACGGCCACCTTGACCGAGCTTTCATCCATCTCGACCGGCACGCATTCCAGAGCACGCGCCTGGGCGGTGGGAATCGTGGCGAGCAACTCGGGCGAAAAATCCCGCCCCGCCAAGGAAACCACCTCCGTGCCGAGGTGATTGGCCATGACCTGCAGGATGGAATCGGCATCCATGATGCCGAAATTCTGCAGGATCTGGAAAACCCCCTCGCCGCTGCGCTTGTGCTCGGAGAGGACCTCCTCGAATTGGAGATCGTCGAGCATCCCCTGCTCGCGGATCAATTCCAGCAATGGATTGTTAACCTCAGTCATGCCGCGTTAGACCTTCCCTTTGGTGAGACTTTCGCGGTCGGCACCGACCGCTTGAGCCAGTTCCAGCTCCTGCAGCTTGGCCAGGATGGAAATGGAATCCTGCGCCTTGGTGATGACCTCCTCGCGGGCGATCATGCCCTGGAGGTATTTCTCCACGAGGAACGAGTCCAGCGTGATCATCCCATACTTGGCGCCCGTCTGGATATCGGACTGGATACGGAACGTCTTGTTGTCACGGATCAGGGCGGCGATGGACGGCGTGTTGATCATGATCTCAAACACCGCGACCCGCCCGGGCTTATCAATACGGGGGATGAGCAGCTGTGAAATCACCGCGACCAGCACCGTGGACAACTGGATGCGAATCATCTCCTGCTGGTTGACCGGGAAGGCGTTGGTCAGACGGTCGATCGTCTTGGCGGCGCCCGTGGTGTGCAGGGTGCCGAAGACCAAGTGACCCGTTTCGGCAGCCGTGATGGCCGCCTCGATCGTCTCCAAGTCGCGCATTTCGCCGACCAGAATACAGTCGGGATCCTGACGCAAGGCGCGGCGCAAGGCCTCGGCGAAGTTCGGCACGTCCACGCCGATCTCGCGCTGCGTGATGAGCGCTTTCTTGTGCTTGTGGTAATACTCGATGGGATCCTCGATGGTGATCAGATGCGCCTCATCACGCTCCTCGTTGATGATGTTCAGCAACGACGCCAGCGTGGTGGTCTTGCCGGAGCCGGTGGGTCCGGTGACCAGTATGAGCCCACGCGGTTTGTAGAGCAGTTCTTTGACCGTCGGCGGAACACCAATCTGCTCCATCGTGAGCAATTTGTTGGGGATCTGGCGCAGCACCAGGGCGAAGTTGCCCTTCTCCTTGAACACGCTCACGCGGAAGCGAGCGGCATCGGCAAACGCAAACGCGAAGTCCGCCCCGCCCCGCTCGCGCACGTGCTGGATGTGGTCGTCCGAGGTGATGCTGCGCATCAACTCCTCGGTGTCTTCCGGGGTGCACGCGGGGCCCTCGACGCGATGGAGGATGCCATGCACGCGGATGGTGGGAGCGGTGCCGACGCGGATATGAAGGTCAGCCGCCCCTTCGGCCACCATCAACTGCAAAAGATCGGACATTGAGTAAGCCATACAAAAATAAAGTTCAGCCAAATCGTTGCGGAGTTCAGTCCGTGTCGCCCACGGTGGCGCGGATGACCTCCTCCGGCGTGGTCAGGCCGCCCACCACCTTGCGGATACCATCTTCGCGCAACGTGCGCATGCCCATTTCGCGAGCCCGGGTGCGCAGCACCGACGCAGGCACCTTGTCGTAAATCAGTTTGCGGACATCGTCATCCACCACGAACACCTCGAAAATACCCATGCGCCCGCGGTGGCCGGTGTTGGAGCATTCACTGCAACCCCGGCCGCGCATGAAGTTCGCGCCGCGGGAAGCCTCGCCCAAAAGCCCCAACTGTTTCAACTCATGATCGGTCGGCGTGGCGGGTTCCGCACAGCGCTTGCAAATCTTGCGCACCAGACGTTGGGCCATCATCGCGCGGGTGGACGAGGCGACCAGAAAGGGCTTCACGCCGATGTCGATCAAACGCGTGACGGCGCTGGGGGCATCATTGGTGTGCAAGGTGGAGAACACCATGTGACCGGTCAGGGACGCATTGATCGCGATGGTGGCCGTTTCCATGTCGCGAATCTCACCGATCATGATGATGTTCGGCGCCTGGCGCAGGATGGACCGCAGCGCAGCCGAAAACGACAAGCCGACAATTTCGTTCACCTGGACCTGGTTGATTCCGGCGAGAATATATTCAACGGGGTCCTCCACCGTGATGATCTTACGGTCGGGCCGGTTGATGAAATGCAGGCAGGAATACAGCGTGGTGGTCTTGCCGGAACCGGTGGGGCCGGTCACCAGGATGATGCCATCCGGCAAACCGATGAGCCGCTCGAACGTCTGCTGGTCGTCCGTGAAGAAACCCAATTCCGCCAAACCGAGACGCAGGCCTTCCTTGTCCAAGATGCGCATGACGATGCTCTCGCCATGGTTCGTGGGCAGGCAGGATACGCGAAGGTCAATGGTCTTGCTGCCCACCTGCGACTGGATGCGTCCGTCCTGCGGGATGCGATGTTCCGCGATGGACATGTTGGACTGAATCTTCAAGCGCGCGATGACCGCCGCCTGGAGACGCTTCGGCGGGTTCTTCATCTCGTGCAACACACCGTCAATCCGGTAGCGAAGCCGGAACTTCTTGGACAGCGGCTCGAGATGGATGTCGGAAGCGCGCATCTTAAATGCGTCCACGATGATCTGGTTGACCAGCTTGATGAGGGGGGCGTCGGCCTCGACGGCGGCGCCGTCATCGGCCGCCTCCAGCGCAGCAAAGCCGACATCGTCCCGGGTCAGTTCGACGATGGCCTTGTCCACCAAAGAGTCGCCGGTGACGGACCCGCCATAATACTTGGACAGGGCGGCCTCGATCTCCTCATCCGAAGCCACCTGAACCTGCACATCGGCGTTCAGCACATGGCCCAAGGCGTCAATGGTGGCGATATCGGAGGGATCAGAGATGGCGACGGTGACGGAACCCTCGTGCGAGAAAACGGGCACCACCCGATACTTGCGGGCGACATGGCGTGGCACCATCGCGAGGACCTCATCGCCGATCTGGATGCTGGAGAGGTTGACGACTTCGGCCCCGAAATGGGCGGCCTTGGCCTGGGTGACATCCGCCGGCCGGATGACTTTGTTGGCCAGCAACAATTCCACGGCACCGACCCCGGCGGAAACCGCTTCCGCCCTGGCGCCCGACACCTGATCCGGTGTGAGGAACCCGAGGTCCAACAGCATGTCCAACAGATAATCGTCTTTGTCAGCCACAAGTCACCATTTGTTCACAATTTGAAGTGAGGTGGCGGCAGACTAACTCCATGACATTCAATGTCAAACGCGGAGCTAACCCTAAGAACCCCAACGCCCCGCCAATGCCTCAATCATATTTCAGGCGAAAATACGCGCCCGGGGGAACCACGGGCACATCCACCTCCCTGCTGCCACCATTCGTGGAGACGGCCTGAGAGACGTTCGTCCAAACCGTCGAGATGTTCGTCGCCGACTGCAGGACGGACGGCACGTCGGAGAGCGGCCAGCTCACCCTGGCTGTCGTTGCGCTAATGAGCGTAATGCTCAGGGACGAGCGAACGGCGTCTGAACCGGTGGGGAAGGAAAGATTCGGCCCCACCAACAAGGTGAAAGGCGCGGTGGCGGCGCCATAATAAGGGAGCCCATTGGTCACGGCACCCAGGTATTGAATCTCTGGCGCGACAGTAAAAGTGCCCGTGTTGCTGGCGCGCGCATCGATCGCATATCCCTCCCACCGTTTGACACCTGGGTTGGTCGAGGCATACAGCGCGTCGTAGGCCTGCAAGGTGTTCGTGGTGCCGGCGAGCAACTGGATGGGATCGATGGCGGTGTGAACGAGCTGGTTGGTGGCAGCTGCAAGCGCACTATTGGTGGACGAGCGCAGCTCTGTGCCATTGCCGTCGAGCAAACGGACAATGTAAGTCGATGGACCTGGCGCAGACCTGAAGAAATAGCCCAAGGAGGTGACCGTGACATTCGTCCCGACGCGAAACCGAAAACCGGTCTCCCCGTAGCTAAACCCGCTGCTGTTCAGAGGCAGAATGTTTTGGATGGCGTCGGCGGCAGGCACAGTGCCCGGCAGAGCACAGATACAGGCCAGCAGCGAAAGGATCTTCAGGTTCATCGGCAAGGGATGGCGCACTCTATAGTCCAGTTATAGTTCCGAGCGTGCAGACCCGTCAACTTAGGAGAAATGCTTTCCCAAAATAAAGGGTTCCGCACGCACCTCATCGGGGGGCGGAAGTCGTTATCCATCCGTGCGCCAGCTTGAAACCATTCCGCGTGAGGAGGGTGAGCAGCGCCGGCAGCACGGTCACGGCGGCAACCATGCAAAAAGCCGCCCCGGCTGCCATGACGACCCCAAGGCTGCCAATGCCCTCATGTTGCGCGAGCACGAGCGAACCAAATCCGGTGCAGGTGGTCAGCGCCGATACCAGCACCGCCTTGCCCGTGCTTTTGCCGAGGATACTTGGGTGCTGCTCCTCCGTGAAACGGTTCAGGATTTGGATGCCATTGGTCACCCCGATGCCGACCAACAACGTCGGCGAGATGATGTTGACCGGGTTGAACGGGATGTCCAAGGCCACCATCAACCCAAACGTCCACGCCAACCCCATGCCAACCGGCAGCATGGCCAGCCCGACGCAGGCAAGGTTCCGGAAGTGCGCCAGCAGCATCAAACAAATCGCACCGGTGGCATACAAAGCGGCCATCTGGAAATTCGCCTTCAGCCGGCGCGTGTTCTCAAAAAACAGCACAGGTGTTCCGGTCGCCGCCGGATCAACCGACCTCATCTCCTCCACAAAACGTTTACGCGCATCGTGCTCCCAGATGTTTTCGCGAGGATACACTTGCAGCAACAACTTGCCCGACTTGCCCACGAACCGCGAACGCAAGCCCGGCGGCAAGTCCCCGGCCCGCAGGGGCTCGGCGAACTGCTGGGCGCGCAACGCCGCCAAGGACGTCGCCACATCACTGAACAACGCGCGCTGATACAAGGTCAGCTGCCCGGCGATCCAGTTCGTGTCCGCTCCCGCCATGCCGACGCGCCATTGGCCGATCGCATCCCGCAACAGAACCAATTCGTGCCGCATCTCCGCACTCAAATCATCGCCGCCAAACTGGAGCACTCCGGTCGCCACCCGCCCCAGTCCATGCAACGTCTCCTCCAGAGCCGCCAGATCAACCGTCTGCGGGTCCATCGGGGGAAACCGGATCGACTCTGCCGCGCGGACAATCCGCCGGACCCACTGGCGCTTCTCGGTCTGGTCCCCAGCCAGCAAAGGGGCCACGGAGTCCACATCCGAAACGGCAGGCAGAGCCCGAACTTTTTTTTCCAAGGCGAGCGCCTCCTCCACCGAATTCGCGGTCACCGCGCAAGAAAGGATGGAGCGGCTGGCGGATGCGATGATGCGCTGCTCATATTTCACCGCTGGAAGATTTTGACTCTGCAGATGGAGCGGATTGTAGTCGTACCTGAGCCATCCTGAGACCCCCAAGCCCAGCAAGGTCAGCGCCGCCCCGATCCCCACAACCGTCCGCGGGCGATGCAACCAAGCCTGCTCGAATCGCTCGCGCCGCTGGTGCCACGCCCGGCGACGGGGCGGAACGATCAGCAGGCGCAATTTGGGCGGCAGGCTGAGGTTCAACCGCCACCGGCCCGGGCGCAGCAGCAGCGCCGGCAACAAAGTCATCATCGGCACAAGGCACACCAGCAACCCACCGCCCGCGATGACGCCCATTTCGCGGATGCCCTTGAAAGTGGTGAGCAGCATCGCCAAAAACGCCACCGCCGTGGTGAGACCACTGGTAAAAATCCCGGTGCCGCCCGCGACCAACGCCCGCGTGACGGCCTCCTGTTCGTTGCAGCCGCCGAGCAACTCCTCCTCAAACCGGGCGATCAGGTGAACGCCAAAATCGATGGCCATCCCGATCAAGATCGGCACGAAGGTGATCGTCAAAATATTCAGATGCCCGATGGTCAACGCGGTGAACCCCAACGTGTATCCCAACCCCACGATCAAACACGCGGTGGCCTTCAGCGGGCGCGCCACTTGTTGGTAGCAGAAAACAAACGTCAACGCCACGATCACCAAGGCAACCACCGAAGCGCGCGACGTGTCGTCCTTGGCCTGAGTCATCTCGTCGAGATTGAGCACGGGGTGCCCGGTCACCCCGACATTGACGCCGGGCACTTCGGAGCGAGTGAGTTCAACCAGCTCGCGCAACCTCCGCACCGCCTGAGGATTGTTCCCATCCGAGCAAGCCGCGCACGTCAGCAGATAGATGCGCCCGCCGGCCGCCTGAAGATACCCCCCCTGTGACGGATCATCACGCGCGGCAAACAAGGCATTCAAGCCCGGTGACGGCGGCGGACCGCTGCGCTCGAGGCTCTCCGCTCCCTGTTGAACGATCTGCCGCAACGCCGGCAGCGCCTGGGCGAACACGCCGACCCCATCCTTATTGGATGAAACCTCCACCCATTGCGATTCGATCTCCTGGAACAGGGAATTCAGGTTGGTGACGCTCCGAAACTTGCCCACGAACGGACGACAATCCCGCAATCCCCGCAGCAACGATTCCAGTTTTGCCTGGGGCAAGGTCAGCAACGCTTTGGGCCCCATCGCCCGCAGGTCCCCCTTGTAGAAGACATCCGTAAAAACCTCCGGCTCCGCCTCAAGCCGGGCGGCCAGGCGTTCCACGAATTGACGGTTCTTGGTGATGTCCTCGCTTTCCACGAGGGTGACCAAGTCGTCCTGGACGTGGAACTCCTCGCGTAAGGCCTGCCACTGCCGTTGGTAACCCACATCGGGCGAGACGAGGTCATTCGTATCGGTCTTGAGCTTGAGCGTGAAGGCCGCGTACACGACCGCGCCGAAAAACAGGATGATCTGGGGATAAATGAACCAGGCAGGCCGGCGACAAATCATCGCGGCCAGACGCTTTAACAACTGCTCGATTGGATGTGTGTTCATCCCCGGTTTGGCTTTTCCAAGGTTTGGGCGCCCACTTCACCGAATCGGCGGCAAAATGACAACATTATCCGGCCGGGACGGCTGATGAAAAACCGTGAACCGTGGGGCTGGCACGGCTTGTGCGACAAGGCCCGGCACAAACAATATGAAGACGATCAACCCTGAGATTGGCATGCCGGAATCAGATGATTTCATCGAAGTGGATTCGTTTTCCACGTCCATTGCGCCTGTAAACACCGGCGAGAAGCTCTCCTTCTCCTTCTGCGAGCGGGCCTGTTGCGGAGCGTTCTTCGTGGCATTCATCGCCATGATGCGACTGCTGCTCTCCAATTGACCAACAGCCGCGCCGCGCCCTGTCCAAGACACTGCCCAATCGCCGGACAGTGCGGCCGCGTTCGCACGCCCCCCCCTTTGCTCCCGGGACGCCAACCGGCATCAACCCCAACCCCGGCGCACACCCGGATGCCCCCGTAACCCGATTTGCCCCGTCTGATAATCAGACTTTTTTCCGGGCGCTTTTGCGACACCAAATCAACTTGATGGACCAGAGTCTGCTGAAAGGCAGTTGAGAAATGCATCATGAACAGCTCGAAAATAATCCCTCCCGTGTTTCTGGTTCACCGGGAACCGATCTGCGATGTGCTATCACACCAAGTTTGGGCCCAGCAGCAGCTGAACAAGCTGCTGAGCGAGGCGAACCTATGCGTCGGCATGGCGGCACGCAAAAAAATGACGCCGGCGGGCGCGCGGCATCGGCTTGCAAAGATCGCCGGTTCGATGCGCGAAGCCGTCAGTGAATTCTCCAGCATCCTAAAATCCTCGCTGCAGCCAGCCACGGGCATGCGCATCGAGTCACCCTGCCCCAGGGTGCCCGTCCCGCACGGCCATCACGCTGCGTCTCCCGCGAACAACTGGCGACAGTGGCAGTGGCAGGCCACCAATCCCGCCGCGGGCTGCCTCACCTTGGAGGCGAGCGAGTGGAACGACCAGATCCGCGCCGCCGAGCTTTGGATCCAACGCGCCGCGCATCGAGCATCAAGCCTCCGAGCCACGGGTGAATGTCTGGCGGTGCGTCTTGACGGTCTCAGCCGCGCCACCAAGATGATGAGGGATCTGCAAAAGCAACTCGCCTATGCAGACCAAGAATTCTGGTCCTGCTTCACGCTCGCAAGCAGCGTCGGGTTCTGTCACCCGCAGGCGGCGTGACCCCACACAAAATCTTACGCTGACGCCAGAATGGGCGGCAGCGGGCAATCCAGCGCGTCTCCGATGGCTCGCAACAGTTCCGCCTCACGCTCGCGGACCAACCCATCCGCGGCAACCGTTTGCACGCATGCTTCCAGCAAAGTGCGTTTGATCTGCGGCACGGCCGCGGCAAACCGTTCCAGCGCTGCGTCCACCGCCCCCAGCCCGCTGGCTTCGCGCGGGAGCAAAGCGAGGTCAGAGCCGGTTGTACGCCCGATCTGGGCCGCGCCACGGTTGAATGCCAAGATCGCCTGCCCCTGATCTTCCCCACCAAGGTAGGCCAGCGCCGACAGCAGCACAGCCGACTGAGGCCCCAACGGTTTCAGGTGGTAGAACCGGGCCACCGGTTTGCGGACCGCCACGAAGTGCGGCTCCAAATGCCGCATCACAATTTTCAGGAGAACGTATTCAAAAAGATCCACCTGCCGGTCGAACTCAACGACCTCCCGCAGCACTTGCCGAAAAGCGCCGAACTGAGGCGGGCTCAGCAAGCGCAAGGCCGGCAAAGCCAAATCCACCAGCGGCAGACGCGCTTGCGCAGCGGCCCTCGAGACCTGCGCCCACAGGCTCCGCGTCTCATCAGCCAACGGGACCGAGCCGCGTTGCGAAATCAACCGCAACTGCCCCGCCCGAACCTGCCCGTCGCGGCTCAACAACAGCCCAAAAATGATCGCCTGTGCCCCCATGGCGTCGCCAGCCGCTACCCGCAACTTCTCCGGAACGGCATCACGAAATCCGACCGCGAAGCGCAGGTGTTCTTCGGTCGGGCTGCCGGTGCTTCCGACGATGGATCCAGAGGGCGCCCCCACCAGCCCCCCCGCCAACCCCGCGACACCGCCAGCCGCCGCGTTCGTTTCAGGAAAGAGCACCGGCGGCTGCTGGCGCGCCGGTCGCGCCGACGTCTCCACGGCCGGCACCGGGCGCATGCTCACTTTGGTGAAGTCGCCGTCGAATTGCGGGTCAAGTCGTCGGATGCGTTCCTCCAGCGGCGGATGACTCGCGAACAGACCGGCCAGCGATGAAGTACCCGCACTGAAGAACAGATGATTCGCCTCGAGCGCGTGCGCGTTGCCCAGCTTCGAACCTTGGGCCAGCGCGCCAATTTTCTTCAACGCCGACGCAAGTCCCCCGGGGTTGCGCGTGAACTGGACGGCTGAAGCATCCGCCAAGAACTCCCGCTGACGACTGACGGCGGATTGCATCAGCCGGCCAAACAAAGCGCCCAGCCCGCCGATGGCCAGCAACGCCAGCCCGAGCAAGGGCAGAGCGTTCCGGTCCTTACCGCCACCGCGCACGTGGAGCAACACGCGACCGATCACCGCCAGACACATGATCCCGAAGATCAGTCCGATCAACCGGATGTTCAGCCGCATGTCGCCATTCAAGATATGGCTGAACTCATGGGCAATGACCCCCTGCAATTCATCCCGGTTCAAATGCTGGATGCATCCGCGGGTCACCCCGACGACGGCATCACTCGGCGAATAGCCCGCGGCGAAGGCATTGATGCCCGCTTCGCGGTTCATCACGTAAACGGGCGGCACCGGCACACCCGACGCGATGGCCATCTCTTCAACGATGTTGAGCAGTTTGCGCTCGTCCGCATCGCGCGTGTGCGGATTGACCGGTTCACCGCCCAGCATGCTGGCGACAGAACTGCCGCCGGCGGAAAGTTCGGCCACCTTGGACAAACAACCCACGCCCACCACCCCCAAGGTTCCGAGCACGACCCAAAGGAACACCTGCGGATTCCACAATTGTCCGCGCAGGAGCGCGAACGCCACGACGGCATAAACCGCCAGCACCAGCGCGATCACCGCCAGGCAGAAGTAAATGACCAGCGCGCCGGTGTTCCTGCGGGCCTTTTCCTGTCGTTCAAAGAAATCCATGCTGACGAGTTTTCCACCAACGTGAAGCCACGAAAAAGCCTCGCCCATCCATCAGCGACCCGCCCCCCATCAGATGGGGAGAGAGAGGAGGCGAGCGGCAGGCCCTTCACACATGACAACCACCCCAGGCTCGGAACCGCTCAGAACTGCACTTTCGGCGCTTCCTTTTGCGCGGGATTGTCCACCACGAACAGTTCTGCCGCCGCAAAGTTGAACATGCCCGCGATCACGCTGGACGGAAACATTTCGCGCCGGGTGTTGTAAGCCATCACCGCGTCATTAAAGGCCTGGCGCGCGAAGGCCACCTTGTTTTCCGTCGAGGTCAGCTCCTCCTGCAACGCCATCATGTTGGTGTTGGCCTTGAGATCAGGATACGCCTCCGACAACGCAAACAGGCGCCCCAGCGTTCCGGTCAACGCCGCTTCCGCACCCACGAGTTCCTTCATCGCGCCAGCCTCACCCGGATTGGATGCGGCCCGATTGCTAGCCGCCGAGGCGGCATTGCGAGCGGTGATGACCGCTTCCAGCGTTTCACGCTCGTGCTTGAGATAACCCTTGGCCGTTTCGACGAGGTTCGGGATCAAGTCATAGCGACGCTTGAGCTGCACATCGATCTGCGCATAAGCGTTCTTGAAGCGGTTCCGCAACGCCACGAGTTTGTTGTATCCGCCGATCGCCCAGAACGCGACCAGCAGAAGCAATACGACCGGGACAATCAATAGCATCATCATAATTTCATTCTCCAATCCGGGCCGATGGTCGGCCCATCCGGCCACGCGGGCAATTATTTTTCCGCAACGACATTATAGCCCAGCCGGCAAATCAGCGGGCAAACCCCTGTTCCCGCAACCATCGCCGGCACTCCGCCGCCCATGGATGCCACTCTGCCGGATTCCACTCGCGCGAACCCAGGCCCAAGCCGTGTCCGCCCTTTTGATAGAGATGCAGCTCGAACTTCACGCCCTGACGGCGCAGCGCACCGGCAAATTGCAGCGAGTTCTCCACCGGCACAGCTTTGTCCTCGACCGTGTGCCAGAGGAAGCAGGGCGGCGTATCGCCCGTCACCTGAAGTTCGTTCGAGAGCAACTGCACCAGTTCCGGGGGCGCGTTAGTGCCGAGCAGATTCTTCTTCGACCCTTGATGCGTATGTTCGCCCATCGTAATCACCGGATAACACAAGACCCCCAAGTCCGGCCGTGAACTTTGGCGTTCGGTCGGATCGCTGGAGTCAGGTTGGCCAGCATCGAAGTGAGTCAACAAGGTGGACGCCAAATGGCCGCCGGCGGATGACCCAATGATGCCAACCCGCTTTGCGTCCACCCCCCACCCTGCCGCGCGTGCCCGCACCAGACGCACCGCGCGGGCCGCATCCTGCAGCATCACCGGATGACGATACCCGGCCGAGCCCAGCCGATACTTCAGCACAAACGCCGTTATGCCCGCATCGTTCAACCAGCGGGCATATCCCGCGCCCTCGTGGTCGGCCAAACGCCCATAACCTCCGCCGGGGCAGATCACCATGGCTGCACCCGTGGCCATGGCCGGATCGGCGGGAAACACCGTCAAGGTCGGCGAATGCCCCTCGTCCTCACCTTTGCTACCCGGCGCCACCCCCTCCCAGAGCGGAATCGCCAGATTCGATTGGGCGCAAGCGGAAACAGCCAAGGTAATCATTAAAAGGGGTGTCAGACCGGATTTCACGGGGGCACAATAGGGTATGCGGGCGGAAATTCACGCGGAAAGCGCTGATTTTGGGATTGCTAATGCTGGTTTCAGCGGTACTTTGCCGCGCTCGTTTACGACAGCACGAAAACATGAACGCTGAACTGCAAAAGAAAGCCTTGGAACTCGTGGGCAACCCGCACACGCTGATCAACATCGTATCCCGCCGTGTGCGCCAGTTGAACGCCGGCAGCGGTGGCATCAGCCGCCCCTTTGTGGATGACGCACAGAACCTCGGCGCCGGCGACATCGCCCTCCGCGAGGTGCTGGAAGAGAAGGTCGCATGGGAAATGCCCGAGGAACAGGCGCCGACCGCCACGCCCCGTCGCCGCCGGAAGCACTGAATTGAATTTGAACTGGAACTGACGACAGCCAGAGGGGCAACCTTCTGGCTGTTCGCATTATGGCCGACATCGTCACCAACCACAAAGCCCGTCGCGATTACCACATCCTCGAAACGTTCGAGGCGGGCATCGTGCTCAAGGGGACCGAGGTGAAGTCCCTACGCGCCGGCAAGGGACAGATCGCCGATGCGTTCGCCCGGGTGGACAACGACGAAGTGTGGCTGCACAACGCGCACATTGAGGAATACTCGCACGGCAACCTGCAAAACCACGCCCCCAAAGCCCCACGCAAGCTGCTGCTCAACCGTGCCGAGATCCGCAAACTCTTCGGCCTCGCCGCCGTCAAGGGCAACGCCCTCATACCCCTCTCCTTTTACTGGAAGAATGGCCGCGTGAAAGTCTCCCTCGGCGTGGGCAAGGGCAAGGCACAGTTCGACAAGCGCGAAGACCTCAAGCGGCGCGACGCCGACCGTGAAATGAAGCGCGCCACGATGAAGTTCTCCAAGGGGAAGTGACGGGTGCCGTAAAGGAAGATGGTCGGAGCGACAGGATTCGAACCTGCGACGTCTTGCTCCCAAAGCAAGTGCTCTAGCCAGGCTGAGCTACGCTCCGGACCGTGGCGCAGTATCAGGAGCCATCCACCGCATCGCAATGCGAAACTGCCGCGGACGCCGCATTTCCGGGCTTTCGGCCATCAGGACCAGTTCCAACTTTACTTACCCGCCCCCCTGAGGTAAGCGTCTGGGGCTATGTTTAAGAAGCTTTCACTGCTTGCCCTGCCCCTGCTCCTCGCCGGGTGCGCCGGCACATTCACGAACCTGACCCCCACGCGCCAGCCGCGCAGCACGGACAATCTCTACCCCGTAGAGGTCCAGTTCAACAGCCGTCAACAAACGCTCAAGTGGCACTCCATCAAGCCCTACATCATGGTGGGCGACAGCTTGATCCCGATGAAACAAACCAAGCTGCTCAACAACCGGTGGGAGGGGTATGTTCCGGTTGGCGCGGCGGAGAACAGCGTCGCCTACCGCTACAAGTTCGAATACGAGATCAACAGCTTCGGCCCGCCCGAGCCGGGCAGCGCCCTCTCCCCGGCTTACGAGCTGAAAGTTCTCGATGCCAGGTAAGGCGGGCGCTTAAAGCGCCGCCGTGTAGAGTCCGACAAAATCATCCACGCCAATGGACCGCGGGTTAAACCCTGCGGTCCATTCTTTTGCGGCCTCCTCCGCCAGCAGAGCAACGGCACTTGCATCCACGCCCAGTTCCGCCAGCGAGCGCGGGAGGCCCGCGAGACAAACAAGGTGATCCAGCCGCTTCAGCAATTGGTCGACGGCGCACTCCTCAGAGGCAGCGCTGTCAACCATTCCGGCGGCAAACGCCAGCCCGGCATAGATGGCGCGAATGTCCGGCAGTTCCGCATTAAACCGCACCACCTGCGGCAGCATGAGCCCGACTGCGTGTCCATGCACGACGCCGAAGCGCGCCGTCAACGGGTTCGCCGCCGCGTGCGCCGCGCCCAGCATGGAGCGCTCAATGGCCGCCCCCGCGAACGATGCTCCCAACTGCATCTTCCCACGCGCTCCAATATCATCCGGCACAAGCAGCACGGTCGGCAGAGCACTCATAGATAGTTTGAAAGCCTCCCTCGACAAGGCGAAGGACTCCGCGTTGCGCTTGATCGTCACCGCCGTCTCCACGGCGTGAGCCACCGCATCCAGCCCCGTGCACGCCGCCACCCGCCGGGGCTGAGACGACGTCAACCGAGGATCGAGTATCGAGATGGCGGGCAGAACTTTCGCGTCGAGGCAGGCCATCTTTTGATGCGTCACCTCGTCGGCGATGAGCGCTGCGCACTGCATCTCGCTGCCCGTGCCAGCCGTCGTGGGAATTGCGATCAGCGGGAGCATGGGCTTGGTGGCCTTGCCCACGCCCCAATAATCCTGCATCCGACCGCCATTGCTCAGGAGAAAGTTGGTTCCCTTGGCCGTGTCCATCGCGCTGCCGCCGCCCAGCCCGACAATCAAGTCCACCCGCGCCTCGCGCGCCACAGCCAGACAGGCCTCCACACAACGTGTGTTCGGGTTCTCCCGGGCGTCCGCGAAGACGGTGACCGCGAGACCCGCTGTGCGCAACGAGTCCGCTGCGCTACCGGCGTGCCCGGCGGCGACTATGCCTGAATCCGTCACCAGCAGCGCCCGCCGGGCCTTCAACGCCGCCGCCAGTTCCCCCACACGCCGGGAACTTCCGACTCCAAAGACCAAACGCGGTCGTCCGGGGATGTCGAAGGACGACAACTCGGCCAACTGGGTTGGTTCGCTCAGCCCGGTCATGCTTGGTTCAGACGCCCGCAGAACGTCTCCTGTTCAACAATACTCACCACGCGCGCTCAATGCTGCGGCGTTGCCAAAGGAATTCAAACATGTTGCCCTCATGCGGCTGGTCCCACGAAATCTGCATGGTCGAGACCGGACCGATGTTCAAACGCTCGATGTGGGGAAAGGCTTCAAGCTGCTTGATGAAGCCCTCGTCCCGGGTGATCGCTGTGCAGGCCAGCGTATAACCGATCTGGCCCAGCATTTCCGACTGCGCACAGGTCACCACGCTGGCGTAGGGACACAGGAACTCGCGGTTCGCCAGCGGATGCGCGAAGGAATCACACTGCACGATGGTCGGGCGGAGGTAGACGCCACCCGCGAATTCCAGTTTGCGCGGACCGGTGCGATGCTTCGCCGTCGCATCCACCACTCCTGGCGTCTTCAGCCCCTCCTCAATCTGCGCATCGATGAAATCTGCCATCTTGGGATTGGCGAATCCGGACAGTTTTGCCTCCGGATCTTCGGAACGCGCGGGCTGAACCGGTCCCAGACTCCGCGCCAACGCATCGGCAATCTCCGCGCCATAGCGCGGCACCACCACCGCCGACGCGTTGATGCACGAACGCCCGCCGTTGTCGCTGATGGCACTCACCATCACGTCGAGATAGTCGCGCCAGTTCTCGATACAATCTTCGCCGATCAAGATCTTGCTCCAACCAGGCCCATGAATCTGGATGGCCGGATCATTCGCGTATTGATCCGTGGTGGACTTATCGCCGAACACCAGCGCCCGACCGCACGAGTTCAGAATCGCAGCCGCACCCTCATGGTCGGTGGGATAAAAACCAAACGCCTCCGCCGGCACACCCGCCGCAATGAACGCCTGAATCAATCGGCAGGGCGTCCACGGCTCCTCCTTGCCGGGTTTGATGAGCACGGGTGTCTTGAGCGCAATCGCGGGGAGCCAGAGAGAGTTCACCGCCGGGGAATTGCTCGGCATCACCAAACCCAACGCACCGCACGTCGGAAAGAAACTGAGCCGCGTGCCGAACTGCTCGCCGTAACCGCGGTCCAAAATGCTCAAATCCAAGCCGCGCGACAGCCCGTTGAGCACTTCGCCCATGTGGGTGAGGGCGTAATGAATCTTCGCCATGTTCCGCCGCACCATCACGTGCGGCAGCCCACTAGTCGCACTCAACGTGCGCACATAATCATCGGCGCTCTGGGTGTGGCCGCCATCGCCGAGCGGAAGCGTTCCGTTGAGGAAGAGCTCTCCGGCTTTGGCCGACAACTCGATGAGTTGCGTGCAGGTGAATCTGTTCAACGCGGCTCGCGCAGCGGCGATGTTGGACATATCCCGGCGAACGACCCCAGCATTCACGCTTGAGACAACGGCTTTAAGCTCGCCGGTTCGGTGGTCTTTGACCTCGAACTTGTCCAGCGAATCATACGCGCGTCCAAATCGCAGCACGGGCAAATGCGGAACTTCAGCCATTGCGGAGGAATCTTCCCGCTTTGAGCCGGACACGCCAGTCTCTTTTGCGATCCAGGCCGATTGCGGCACCGCTTGCCGCTTGCCACAAGAAAGCGGTTCTCCGTCAATCAGCACGAATACTTCGGGGGCATTCGCACTCACATTGTTGCCGAACGCGCACTTCGCGCCGCCGTGCAGCCGTTGCCATGGAACAATTCCGCCTCGCGAATGGACGCCCCGCCACGAACCTCAGCGAACTTGTGCCCCACCCCCGCCAGAGATCACTGTGGATGCTCTGACGAAGCCCCCCTTACACCATAAACCCGGGACCAACGGCATCCCGAAGCTTTGGGGCGTCGGCCCCAACCGGCGCAGCGCTGACAGCGACTCATTTTCTGACGACTGGGTCTGGACGTATCCGACGAATCAAACCGGCAAGGCAGCGGAGCGATGAGCGACGCAAGCGCAGAGGAAAGCCGAACGCCAGTAAAACCCTTCAACAATGCTCTTCTCCATCGCGCCGAACGGGCGGACTTAGGCCCCACCAGCCGAGGCGCAGGGCGTGTCCGCGGTGCGCGGCGAACGGCGTCATCGTGTTCAAGGAAGCGCGGCATGAAAAAATCCCCCAACCCGAGAGAACAATTCTTTTGCCCAAGAAGGCCCGGAATCCAGGGCTCTCACCGAGCTGCAGACTTGGCCCATTGGTAAGCCGTCAACGCCTTCAACTCCCGCACAAGGATTCCATCGTCCGTGACGGCCAGATGCGCCCAAGTCTCCTGATCAGCGAGCTGGCGCTGGTCCAAAAGGTCGAACTTCTGCTTGTTGGCGCGGAACAAGAACAGCACACCGCGCTGGTCCAGCGCCAGAATGCGGTCGCCGAGCGCGACGAGGCTCCAGTATTTGCCGAAGGATTTGTCACTGGTCCACAGTTCCCGGCCCGTGGCCACGTCAACAGCCATGGCCCGCTGGCTTTTGAGGTGGGTGTAAGCCACGCCGTCCACCA
The DNA here is from genome assembly GCA_017853715.1 of Pedosphaera sp. GTDB lineage: Bacteria > Verrucomicrobiota > Verrucomicrobiia > Limisphaerales > DSYF01 > DSYF01. The sequence continues at coordinate 6,424 of JAFMIZ010000027.1, read as the reverse complement.
GCACGGGCGTGGTCATGTAACCCTGCGCCTTATGCTGCCACGCTTCGGAGACAGTGAAGCGTCCATCATTGTGCGCGACCTGGTAGCCAATCGTTCTGCCACCGTAGGAACTGGTGAAAAGCAGGTCGCCGTGGACCACGGGCGTCAGGATGTTCATACCGCGAAAGGATTTAACCGGTTGCTCCCAAAGCACGTTGCCGTCAGAGAGTTCCACCCCCGCCAATTTCTCGCGCGTCAGCACGATGAGCTGGCGCTTGCCCGCAATGGTGGCGATGAGCGGCGACGAAAACACGCTGCCCCACATGCCGCCGCCATCCTTGAGCGTGCGCCAGAGGACCTCCCCGGTTCGTTTGTCGAGCTTGAGCAGGCTGGCACCGGCCTGCACATACACCGCATCGCCGTCCACGAGCGGCGAGCAGACGAACCCGAAGTCCGGCACGGGCGCTTCGAACTCCTTCACGCAGTCGAGCCGCCACCGTTCCGTGCCAGATTTGACGTCGAGACACACCAGCACATCGCGCATCCCTGCAACGAAGAGACTTTGACCGTCACTGGCGGGCGTCGCGCGAATCCAATCACCATTAGCCTTGGCGAAGAACGGCACGCTGAGCGCGCCTTCCCATTGCGTGCGCCAAAGTTGCTCGCCCGTGTGACGGTTGAAGGCGGTGACGACTTCGTATTTGGCATCCTTGGTTTCCGTGGTGAATACGCGGTCGCCCTCGGTGATGGGGCCTGAGTAACTCGGCCCGAGTTCAACGCGCCAGAGTTGCCGGAGGTGGTTGGTGTCCAGTTGATCGGGCCACGAAGGGCCGGTGAATTGGCCATCCCGCAGCGGACCCCGCCATTGAGACCAGTCGGCGCCGAAGGCGCGCAAGCAAAGCAAAACCCCAACAAGCGAAATGACGATATGGCGTTTCATCGGTTCGGAAGGGAATGTAGGGGGAAAGTGGCTGACGTCCAGCGTGTGATGCCGACTTGTCCAACGTCTGCCGGGGTGCTGGGGCAGCAGTCCGATACGCGCCGGCTGCAGATTCAACCCAAAGCCACGGCGGGCAGGGACTGCCCGCCCTACCTGAATCCGTGATTGATTGTGATCAGGTTGGGAGTTGATAGCCGGACCAGCCCCGCACACACTCACGCGCGTTTGATGCATTGGATCGTTGCCAGTCTGGTTGCCGCATTGTTTCTAGGCATTTACGAGTTGGGCACCAAGCACGCGGTCAACAAGAATTCCGTGCTCCCGGTGCTCTTCTTCGCCAATGTCGTCAGCGCGGGCCTTTGGGGCGCATTGCTGATGGCGCAACGGGCCAACCCGTCGGCGCTTCCCGAATTGCTTCAGGTCACACCGCTCACAGGGTTCCAGCACGCCCAACTCGCGTTGAAGTCGTTCATCGTCGCCTGCTCGTGGCTGGCAACGTATTTCGCAGTCAAACATCTGCCGATGTCCATTGCCTCGCCGATCCGCGCCATGGCACCGGTCTGCACCTTGATCGGCGCACTGCTCATACTTGCCGAACGCCCCACGGGGCAGCAAATCGCGGGCATTGTCATCACGATTGGCTCGTTCGTCATGCTCTCACTGGCCGGGCGGAGCGAGGGAATCCGCTTTCACCAGAACAAATGGGTGTGGTGGTCCATCCTAGGCATGCTGCTGGGCGCGGGAAGCACGCTTTACGACAAGTTCCTGCTCGGGCCCGCCGGATACGATGCGGCCACGGTGCAATGCTGGTTCTCCATCTATTTGTTGCTGTTCTTCGTCGTGCCCGCGTTAGGATGGAAGCTGCGCTGGTGGCCGCGGCAGGAATTTCACTGGCGCTGGAGCATCGTGTGGCTGACGCTCGCGTTGTTGGTGTCGGACTTTGTCTATTTCAGCGCATTGCGAGACCCGGAGGCATTGATCTCCATTGTGGCCAGCATCCGCCGAGGAAACACGATCGTAGCTTTCGTGGGCGGACTGCTGTGGTTTGGCGAGGTTCACCACCGCGGAAAGATTATTGCCGTGGCGGGTGTGTTGCTTGGAATTGTCATCACGCTGCTGGCGTGATTAGGTTCTGCTTTCAGCGATGAACAAACGGAACCTAATTCAGGCGGTCTTGGCCAAGCTGGCGGAGGAGCTACAGGTGTATCTGAAGGCCGCCCATGCTTCGCGCGAAGAGGCCACGCATGAATCCAGCAAAGCGGAGAACAAATACGACACCCGCGGCCTGGAGGCGTCCTACCTGGCCCGAGGCCAGTCCCAACAGATCGCCGAACTGGAGGCTGCGCTCCTCGAGTTCCAGAAGCTGGCGGACCGGGAGTTTACGGCAGAGGCGCCGATTGACGTAGGCGCGTTCGTCGAACTGCAGCAGGGACGCGAGCGCACACATTATCTGATCGGCCCGCGCGCCGGAGGGACGGAAGTTGAATTCGACGGTCACGAAGTCATCGTCATCACGCCCCAATCCCCGCTGGGCGGGCAACTCGTCGGCAGCAAGCAAGGCGACGTGTTGCAACTCACACTGCCCGGCTCGAAGGATAAATACCGCGTGGTGAAAGTGGCGTAGCGCAGTTTTTGGAAAATGCTCATTGCTGTGACCGCCGACTTGAGGCAAACAAGGCGCCCCGCAATCGGGAAAGCATGAGCAAGAAAGCCAAGAACACCACGAAGTCGAAGAAGAACGAGGAAGCCACGCTGTTGGAATTGTTGAAGCGCGTGCTGCCGAAGGTTGCCCCCGATCCGGAAGTGGCGGGGCAGATTTACGAAGCGGTCGAACAGGAGTTGAAGGCCAAGTCCCGGGTCATCGCGTTCGAACAATTCTGCGAACGGGTTGAATTGCCCGATTTGACGGAGGAGACCCTCGACAATGTCCGCCTGCAACTGGCGACCTCCTTCGGTGGCGGCGACATCGTCGTCCAACCGAACAAGAAGGACGAAACGCTGGCCATCGAAGTAGCGTTGCCCGATGGCGCACACTTTCAAGGCACCGTCAAAGTTCGGCCGGTGGCGGCTGAAGAGGACGGTGAGCCAGAGGTGGCACTCAAGTTCATCCCCTGCCCCATCAGCCTGCCCGGCGATCCGGAACTGGTCTGGTTGCTGGGCAAGCACGAGAATCTTTCAGCCGAGGAAGCAGGCATGGCGCTGGCCAAGGTCGAGGAAGAGTTTTGGGAGTCGAAGCAGGGCCAGAAGCTGCAGCGTGATCGCGTGGAGCGCAGTTTTCCCGAGTTCATCGCCCGCGTTCCCGCCGGCATGTTGCGTGAGGCGGGGTTGAAACGGCATTACAAGACGCCGGAACCCGTCAAGGTGCTGTGCCCGCTCAAGCCGAAGAAGCTGGAATCCGTGGCGGCGTAGCCCCGAGGGAATCATTGACCACAAACGCATTGATGGGAGACACTAACGCATGGCAACTGAACTTCAGATCGAGAAACTGGCCATCGGCAATGGTCCCTCGGCAGCCAATGGCCGGATCGTCCGCGTGCACTACACCGGCTGGCTGACCACGGGCGAGAAATTTGACAGCTCCGTGGATCGTGACGACCCGTTTGAATTTGTGTTGGGTGCCGGCCAGGTCATCGGCGGCTGGGATCAGGGCGTCGCCACCATGCGTGTCGGCGACAAGGTGAAACTCACCATACCGCCGCATCTGGCCTACGGGGAACATGGATATCCGGGAGCCATCCCGCCCAATGCAACGCTGATCTTCGAAGTGCACCTGTTGGCGGTTGGCTGAGCCAGCAACCATCCAGATCAGACGTTGCGGGGGATCACTCCGTCGCGGTCAGCACCATGTCCCGCGTGTAGTAAAGGATGCGCCCGCAGTTGGTGCAGGCAGTCAGTTCCTGCTGTGCCCGGCAGTGCACCACCACTTGGGCCGGTATCTTCATGTGGCAACCACCGCACACACCGTGCTCGATGCCTACGATCACATTGTCGCCGCGGGTCTTCATGATTCGCTCGTAACGGCTGAGCGTCGCCCCATCCACCGCGGCGGCGAGGTCGTTGCGGTTTGACTCCAATTCGGCTAGTTCCTTTTTGAGATTGGTCTCGCTGCCATCCAACTGGCCGACTTCCCGATCCACGATGGCCATGGCCTCTTTCAAGACTTTGGATGCGGATTCCACCTGTTTGGCGGCCTGCTCCGCCTGCTCCATCAGTTCGATCTCCTCGTCCTCAATCTTGATGATATTGGCCTTGCAATGCTCGATCTCCTTGGCAAGCGCTTGATATTCGTCGTTCTTCCGCGTCTCGAACTGCTGCTGGCCATATTTGTTGATCTGGCCCTTCTTGGTCTCGACCTCCAATTCAAGCTGCTTGCGGCGCGACTCGATCTCTTTGACCCGCTGGCGGGCAGCGTCAAGTGCCGCCTGAGCCCCGGAAGCCTTGGTCTTCAAGGCGTGACGCTGCGGCTCAATGGCACCGAGTTCGGCCTTGATGCGCCGGAGTTTGCGGTCGCGGTCCTGAAGAATAAGAAGCTTTTCAATGACTTCGAGCATGTTGCGAGGATGCTAAGGAGTGCGCGAGGCCAAGTCAATTAACCCATCCCGCAAGCATGGCACTTGCGGGACGATTGCGTATGGATTAAGGAATGCGCGTCAAACATCAAATGAACCCGCCCTGCTCCCGCCTCGCGCGCCTACTGGCCCTGCTTTGCTTCTGTCCTACCTTGTGGGTAGCGGCGCAGGTCAGCAACGTTTCGGTGCGTATCGCCGCCGCCAACATCACGTCCGGCAGCGACCAAAGCTACGAAACGGCGGGCATCAACATCTTCAAGGGATTGAAGCCCGACATTGTGGCAATCCAAGAGTTCCGCGCCTTCACCGGCTCCAGCGGCACCACCAACCTCGCTGAAATTCGGGCATTCGTGGACACGGCGTTTGGAACCAACTTTTACTTCTACAAGGAAACCGTCACGGGCTACAACATCCCCAACGGCATCGTCAGCCGCTGGCCGATCATTGATGCGGGAACCTGGGATGATGCCGTGGTGCCGGACCGCGGCTTTGCGTGGGCGCAAATTGACCTGCCTGGGTCGAACGACCTCTACGTGGTCAGCCTGCACCTTTACAGCAGCGGCAGTGCTGCGGACCGAAACAATGAGGCGTTGGCAGTAAAAGCGAACATCCAGGCAAGCTTTCCGCCTAACGCGTGGGTCATCGTGGGTGGCGACTTCAACACCGGTAATCGCAGCGAAGCGGCTGTGAATACATTCAAAACCTTCCTGAGTGATTACCCCATCCCAACGGACCAGGCGGGCGATCCCGATACCAATGCCGGGCGCAATGCTCCTTATGACTATTTGTTGCCCAGCTTTTCACTCACCAATTACTTGGCTCCAGTCGTATTCCCGAGCAGGACGTTCACCAACGGTCTGGTTTTTGATTCCAGGGTTTACACGCCACTGTCAGATGTATCCCCCGTGGCGTCCGGAGACTCAGGGGCATTCCAGATGCAGCACATGGCGGTGGTGAAGCAATTCCTGCTGCCTGTCCTCGAGACCAATGGCCCCACGGGTCCGGTCATGGTCACGCAGCCGCAAAGCCGCACGAACACCGTGGGCACCAGCGCCGACTTTTTTGTGACTGCGGCGGGCACCGCCCCGCTGAGTTACCAATGGCGGTTCAACGGCACGAACATTGCCGGGGCCAACGCCACCAATTACATCATTGCCACTGTGGCATCGAGCAACGCTGGTGATTACAGCGTGATAGTGACCAACACCGCCGGAAGCGCCACCAGTGAAGTCGCTGTGCTGAGCGTGGTTGTTCCCCCCACGAACACGCCGCCCGCCATCACCACGCCGCCTGTCAGCCAGACCAATGTCGTCGGCAGCACGGCAAGTTTTTCGGTGATTGTCACAGGGACCGCTCCGCTGGCTTATCAGTGGCGTTTCGCCAGCACCAACATACCCGGCGCCACCAACAGCGCCTACAGCAAGGCGAATGTGCAGACCAACGATGCGGGATTCTACGTGGTGGTTGTCACTAACCTAGCCGGGTCAGTTACAAGCGCGCCTGCCCTGCTGACGATAAATCCAGCCCAGACAAATGCACCCGCCGGGATTTTAGCCGGATGGGATGTCAATGGGGTCACCAACTTCGGCCCCTCGCAGCTCGTGCCCACGGTTGTGAGCACGAACGTCGTTGTCACCGGCCTAACCCGAGGCCCAGGCGTAACCACCACTCCTTCAGCAGCGGTCCGGGCTTGGGGCGGGAAAGGTTTTGACGCGGCGAGCGCGGGCTTGGCTAGCACGGCGGGTGACTACGCGAGTTTCTCGATCGAGGCGCAACCTGGCTGCACCGTTTCCTTCGCCAGTTTGAGCCGCTTCGAATACCGTCGCTCTGGCACGGGCCCAGGCAACGGGGTCCTACAATATCAAATCGCCGGAGGCACATTTACCGACATCACGTCGCTTAGTTATCCCGTCTCCACCAGTGTTGGCGGCTCAAT
>JAFMIZ010000116.1 GCA_017853715.1 Pedosphaera sp. | reverse complement strand
TCGGCATCGCGGACGCCACCACGCGCACCAAGCAACCGCTCATCGTGCGCTTGCAAGCCCCGCGTTTCTTCGTGGTGGGCGACACCGTGACGATCTCCGCGGTGATCAACAACAACACGGATCAGCCGCTGAGCACCAAAACCCAGATCGAGGCGGATGGGTTGAAACTGCTGACCGTTGCAACCAGCCCCGACCAAGATCCCAGCAGCAGTTTCATTCCGCAGCCGAAGGTTCCGGCTAACAGCGAATCGCGGGTGGACTGGACTTTCAAAGTTGAAAAAGCCGGCCCAGTGCGAGTGAAGGTCACCGGTCGCGGCGGCAAATACGCCGACGCCATGGAAAAAACCTACGTCGCCTACGATCACGGCATCGAGAAGTTCATCGCCAAGTCCGGCAAGGTGCGCGGCGACGACGTGACGGTGAAACTCGATCTGCCCACGCGCAAAGCGGATTCCACCAAGCTCACCGTGCAAGTCACGCCCAGCCTCGCGGTGACGATGCTCGATGCCCTGCCCTACCTGATTGATTATCCGTATGGCTGCACGGAGCAGACGATGAGCCGCTTCCTGCCCGCGACCATCGTGGCAAAGACACTCAAAGATGCCGGTCTGCAACCCGAGGACGTGATGGGCCGGGTGTTCGGCGGCATCGAAACCAATTCCGTCAACCGGACGCAGCCTAAGGGCAAGCAAGACCTCGCCAAGCTGGGCGACATGGCGAAAGCCGGACTAGCTCGGCTCTACGACTTCCAACATGCCGATGGCGGCTGGGGCTGGTGGAAGGAAGGCGAGAGCGACCCCTGGATGACGGCGTATGTGGTGTGGGGATTGTCGCTGGCCAAGCAGGCGGGCGTGGACGTGAAGTCCGACGTGGCGCGGCGCGGCGCGGCGTTCCTGGACAAGGAACTCGTCGAGGAGGAAGACAGTTATGACATGCAAGCGTTCATGCTGCACGCACTCGCGGCGCACAAGGCGGCGCAGAATGAAACCGGCTTGTCCAAGCTGGAGGCCAAGGCGTTCGACAACCTGTGGCAGAACCGCGAGCAGCTTAATGCCTACACACGTTCCCTGCTGGCACTAGCGGCCCATTACTTCGGGAAAACCGCCGAGGCCAAAACGCTCATCGCCAATCTGGAGAACGGCGTGAAGCGCGATGACCGCCCCGACACCTCCGTTCTGGTGAAGCCATCAACCATCAACTCTCACCCCTCAACCGTCCTGGGCACGGCGCATTGGGGCGAGGATGGCATCTATTGGCGCTGGTCCGACGGCGGTGTGGAAGCGACCGCCTTTGCGTTGCGCGCGATGCTGGCGATCGATCCGAACAACAAACTGGTGGAGCCGGCGGCCAACTGGCTGATCAAGAACCGTCGCGGCGCGCAGTGGAGCAACACGCGCGACACCGCCATTGTGGTGCTGGCCATGACCGACTATCTCAAGGCGAGCGGCGAGCTGGCACCCGACCTGGAATACACCCTGACCGTCAACGGCAAACAGATCGCCGCGAAGAAAGTCAGCGGAGCGGAGGTATTCAACGCGCCCAGCCGCTTCGAGGTGGACGGCAAGTTGATCAAGGACGGCAACGAGATGCGCATCGTCCGCAAGTCCGGCAAGGGACCGATCTACTTTGCCGTGGAAGGCAAGTTCTTCAGCCTGGAAGAGCCGATCACCGCGGCGGGCAACGAGATTTTCGTGAAGCGCGAATACTTCAAGCTCGTGGGCCGCCCCACCCTGCTCAAGGGTTACGTTTACGACAAGGAACCGCTGCGGGACGGCGAAACCGTGAAGAGCGGCGAGCGCATCGAAACCGTGGTCACCGTCGAGGGCAAAAACAACTACGAATATTTGCTGTTCGAGGATCTGAAACCGGCGGGCTTTGAGGCGGTGGAAATCCGCAGCGGCGAATCGCTCTACGCCAAGGAGTTGAAATCCGGTGCGGTCGAGCGCAAGCACGGCGCGGGTCCGACAAACAAGTCAGCGCCGTCAACGGCGCGGCGCATCGCCCGCAAACCTGCAACTTTCAACCTGCAACCTGAAACCGGAGAAGATTACACCGGGCGCACGCGTTGGGTGTATCAGGAACTGCGCGACCGCAAGGTGGCGATGTTCATCGACAAGCTGCCCGAGGGTGTATGGGAAATCCGCTACGACCTGCGCGCGGAAGTACCGGGTGAGTTCCATGCGTTGCCCGTGCTCGGTCACGCGATGTATGTGCCCGAGATCCGCTGCAACGGGGCGGAGTTGCGGGTCAAGGTAGTGGAGGCGAACTGAGGCGGGGGAAAAGCGCCGCTAAAGCCGGGCGCACTCCAGACGCTCCGCGAATGCGATAACCAACTAATGAGCCCTAATCCATTTAACGACTGGACCGATCACCTCCACCGCAACGGATTCGCCGTGGCGGAGAACATCCTGTCTCCTGCGGAAGTGACCCGGCTGCTTGACGCGCTCGCGGAGGCCGTTGGCGCTGGCGGTTACGCCAAACGCAACCTGCTGCAGAGCGTCCCCGAAGTTGCAGCCGTCGCGCGTGGCCCGCTGCTGATGCAACTGGTGCAACGCGTGCTGGGCTCGAATGCATTTCCCATCAAGGGCATCCTGTTCGACAAAACGCCTGACGCCAATTGGAAAGTCGCTTGGCATCAGGACAACATGATTTGCGTGCGGGAGAAGATCGAGACCCCGGGGTTCGGTCCTTGGTCGATGAAAGACGGTGTGCTCAACGTGATGCCACCCGCCGAAGTGCTCGCGAACATCCTGACCGTGCGTGTCCATCTGGATGACTGCGGCGAGGAAAACGGGCCGTTGCAAATTATCCCAGCCTCGCATCACTCGGGCTTGCTCAGCAGAGAGGAAATTGACCGATGGCGGGAGCGGCACCACTCCGTCACTTGCACCGTGGGCAGCGGCGGGGTTCTCTTGATGCGACCGCTTACGCTGCACGCGTCCTCCGCAGCCACGGCTCCCCGCCATCGGCGCGTGGTTCACTTGGAGTATGCGGCTGACCCACTTCCTAATGGCTTGCATTGGGCCGTGTCCGCGCAGTCCTAATCTTGCTCATACTCTTGATCTTGCTCGGCGGCGGCCCCTTAATCCACAGGATTAGGAGTAAGATTATGATTACGGTTAAGAGAATACCGCCCACTTACCACTTCCCTTGTGGGCACGATTCCGTATTCTTCGCGCCCTATGAATTTTATCGTCACCGCCGGGCCCACGATCGAGAAGCTGGACACGGTTCGCCGCCTCACCAATTTCTCCACCGGCCGCACCGGCACCGAGATGGCCAATTTCCTCGCGGGCCGCGGTCATCAAGTGACATTCCTCGTCGGCGAACAGGCCACGTGGAGCGGCCAGCGCCGGGCGCAAAAGATCGTTCCGTTCAGCACCACCGCCGACCTGCAGGAGAAGCTCAAAGGCCTCTCCAAATCATCGTTCGACGCCGTGTTCCACATGGCTGCCGTGGGCGACTTCATGTTCGGCAAGATCTGGAAGCGCGACAGCGGCGGTCAGATGCAGGAAGTGGCCTCGGACAAGTTCTCCACTCGCGATGGCACATTGCTCGCCGAGCTGGTGCCCACGCCGAAGTTGATCGGCCAATTGAACGAGTGGTTCCCGAAGTCGCAAATCGTCGGCTGGAAGTATGAAGTGGAAGGCAAACGCGAAGACGCCCTAGTCGCCACGCAATTGTTCCTCGAAGAGACCAAGGTCAACGCCTGCGTCGCCAACGGCCCGGCTTACGGTGACGGCTTCGGTCTCATCACCGCCACCGGCCAACGCCACTTCGCCGCGAACGCCGGCTTGTTCTCCGCGCTCGAAGACTTCGTTGCGCGCCAGCAGCAGAAGAAGAAGTAACCTGATCTGCGGCTGCCCCGCGACGGGCGCCTCAGCTTTTTGGCGGCAAGGGATCCGGTTCCTGAAGCAGCTTGACCGCCCGAGTCACTGCCGGGTTGGAGCAAACACGGGGGGACACTCCGCTGGCGATCTTGAGGTCACGGACCTCGATGCGCTCCGTCCAGTGATAGGGAAACGGCTGTTTGTCGCGCGCGGCGCCGCCGGGATCGCCGAGGAAAGCAATCCCCAGATGGGCGCCAGGATGATTGGAGTCATCCACGAACAGTCCTTCGATGCGGATCACGTGCGGCATGGAGCACGGGTAGCCGAAGTTGTGGGTGCCGCCGTTCTGCAAGCCGAACATCACGGGACGGGTGGTTTGGCGCACCGGAGGTATCCAGCGACTGTTCCGAATGAGCACCTCGCCATCCCAAGTGGATCCATAATCCTCGCGAAACCGGATCAGATTTCCGCCATACAAGGTGGAGTCCTCCACGATCAGGCGTCCCTTTCCGACGGCGTTGAGGCCTGCATGACCGAGCGTCGAGCGGCGGATGAGGTAATCACCGGAGACGCCCATATGCACATCCATCCGGGAGAGCACGCAATCCTCCACCAAAATGTTCTTCATGAAATTGCTGCCAATCACGCCCCAACGCTTGCGGTCATGGATGTCCTCCATGCGGCAGTTGACCAGCTTGAAGTTCAACACGAGATCGGCCAGGTATCCATACGAGCCCATGGAAACAGGTTTGCCGGCCTGGCCCATGGTCTGGTAGGTCTTGCGGCCCGCAATCACGCAATTCCGCAACGTGATATCGGCACACTGCTCCACATTCAGAAACCCGCCGTAGGGAGACCCGACATCCGTTTCGCCGATGACCTGGAGCACCACGCCATCCACCTCGGTGCGGGAGCGGCTGATGCGGATGTTGCGGGCCCAGTAGTGGTAACCCGTATCCGCAAGCATCCGATTGGCGATGCTGATGAAGACTCCGCCGCGCAGCTTTAAGGTCTCCGCGTCCATCGGCTGGGCCTCGACACGGGTGACAACATCGTAGTCCCAGTCAATCCCCCCCTCGATCGAGCCATCGCGCCTGAGGATGAACACTTCCTTCTGCGCAGACCCTTCATTTTGATTCAGCCCGCGCCGGATGTAGACCTTCCGGTTTTTGTTCTCCACCAACACCAGACAATCGCTGGAGGGCTTCAGCTTCAGGCGGGCCTGACCCCGCGTCAGACGATCCACCTTCAACGGCAACGGCATCAACCGGGACCGGACCTCGAAGAGCGGCTGTGTATGATCCTCCACACCCTGGCTGTCATCAATGATGAACCGGGATGTTCCCCAGTCGGTTTCGGTCGTGATGATGGCCGTGAGCGCCCGGTGCCCCAGATGATAGGTGGCTTGGGGATTCGACTGGACGCGCAGGCCATGCTGATTGGCGTAAGCGTGGGCGTCGCGGATGGCCGGCAGATCGTCCGTAACCCCGTCGCCCACCGCGCCGAAGGCCTCGTAAGTGACGACGTTCGTGGCCGCTTCAGCCATGGGGCTGCCATAAGCCGACGACCAAGCACGGACCACAAGCAACCAACCGACTAAGATCACGGCTTTCATTCCCGACTTGTTGAACCCATCCGACCCCCAAGTCAACACCCGCCACACGCCATCCTCTTCGCTTGCCCTGCCCGGCGGCGGGCGGCATCGTTCACCGTCGCGGCGCATGACTTACGATCAAGCCATTCAATTCCTTTACGGCCTGCAATTGTTCGGAGCCAAGTTCGGCCTGGAGAGCACGCGCAAGCTCGCCGCGCTCGCGGGCAATCCGCAGGAGCCTCTGCGCTTCATCCACGTGGCGGGCACGAACGGCAAAGGTTCCACGTGCGCCATGCTGGAGAGCATCTATCGCGCGAGCGGCCTGCGCGTGGGGCTCTTCACCTCACCCCATCTGGTGCGCTTCGGGGAACGCATCCAGGTCAACCGGCGGCTGATTCCCGAGGCGGAGGTGGTCCGCCTGGTGGAAGGCATGCAGCCCCTGCTGGCGGAGTTCCCGCGCGAGCAGCACCCTACGTTCTTTGAGGTGGTGCTGGTCATGGCATTGCAATACTTCGCAGCACAGAAGTGTGACTTGGTGATTCTGGAGACGGGCCTCGGGGGACGGCTCGATGCGACGAACATCGTCACCCCGCTGGCGAGCGTGATCACCCCGGTGCAATTCGACCATGAACGCTGGCTGGGCCAAACGCTCACGGCGATCGCGGGTGAAAAAGCGGGCATCATCAAGCCCGGCGTGCCCGTGGTGACGAGTCCGCAGGAGCCGGAGGCGCTGGCGGTGATCCGCGCCAAGGCGCTCGCCACACGGAGCCCGCTTATTGAAGTCACGGGCAAGGATACGCAGGCGACGCCCCTGCGCGATCTGCGCCTGCCGCTGCCCGGACCGCATCAGAAGCTCAACGCCGCCGTGGCCGTTGCGACCGTGCGCACGCTAGCGCCGCAGTTGCCGGTGACCGGGCAAGCGTTGCGCGCCGGACTCGAACACGTGTCGTGGCCGGGACGGCTGCAACTGATTCAACGCCCCAACGGTCAGCGGGTGTTGTTGGATGGTGCGCACAACCCGGGCGGCGCCGTCACGCTGCGAGGCGCCTTGGCGGAGTCTTTCGCCGAACAGTCGCCAGCGTTGATCCTGGGCGTGCGCGGCGACAAGGAGTGGGAGCGCATCAGCGAGATCCTGGCTCCGGTGACGCACCGACTGGCGTGCGTGGCGCTGGGCAGTGAACACACATTACCGCCCGCGCGACTGGCGGAGGCCTGCCGCCGTGTGAATCCGGCGGCGACCGTGGAAACCCATCCCACGGTGGCGGCGGCGCTGGCCGGGTTGAGCGATGAACCGTTCGTTGTCGTGGCGGGTTCGCTCTACTTGATCGGCGAGGCGATGGAAGCGTTGGGATTGGAGGCATCCCCGGGCGGCAATGAGAGCGGGCTGAATGAATGGTTGGGCAAGAATTCGAACGCGGAGCCTGATGCCGGGTCTGAAAGACCATTGAAATGAAGCTACGCCCCGCCCTGCTCCTACTGATCCTCTGGACGACTCCCATATTGTGGCTGATCTACCAAGCGGACGCAGGCCATGCCCGCTGGATCTTTTGGCGCGTGGGGCAGATTCCGGGCGGGGACAAGTTGGGACACTTCGTTCTCTACGGCGGCATTTCTTTCTTCGCCAATCTGGTGGCCAATGCCAGCACCGTTCGACTGCTAGGGCGCCCAGTGCTCAAGTGGTCCGTCATCCTCATCGCCTTGGCGACCGCGGAGGAGTTTTCCCAACTGCTCTTCCGTTGGAGAAGCTTCGACCTGTGGGATTTGGCGGCGGGTGCGGCGGGGGTCTGGTGCCTGGGCCTGCTGGCGGCGAAATACGCCCGGAAGCAAGCGGTTGCCCAAAGAGCCGACCCCGTTCCATGAACCTCCGGGGCCGGGCGCGACACTCCGTGCGCGCCATGACGGACCCGTTACGTCCTTCGGCAGGTTCGCGGCGCGCTGGGGAAAGCGCGACCTACCAGTTGCCCATGGGAAACATTCAACCTTCAACATTGAACACCCAACGTCCAAGGGCGCGCGTTCGCGTAGCCTCCCTGGAAGTTGAATGTTGGGCGTTGAATGTTCAGTGTTCCCTGAACCGCAGGTATCGTTTC
>JAFMIZ010000115.1 GCA_017853715.1 Pedosphaera sp. | reverse complement strand
GGAAGCCGAAGGCCACGAGGCCGAACGCGAAGATCGGCGCGGCGAACACAAACTCGGCGGGCATGAGCGAGAGCAGCGCGGGGTTCTGCGAAAAGTAGTAGGACGTGAACATGAGCAGCATAATCACGAGGCCCATCCAGAACGCGGAGAAATTGCCCGCCACAAAACCGGACAGAATGTTCAGCGACGCGCCGCCGTGCTGGGAGCAGTTCGTCACTTCACGAACGTGCCGCGAGGTGGTGCTGACGAAGATCTTCGTGAACTCGGGAATCAGCGCGCCCGCCACGGTGCCGCAACTGATGATGACCGAAAGCACCCACCAGAGATTCTTGGTGATGGCCGGGTCCACACCCGCCAATGTGAAATCGCCCAGCAGTATTTTACTCGCGACGAACGTGATGCCGATGGACACCGCTGAGGTGATCCAGACGAGGTGCGTCAGCGGGGCTTCAAAGTCGAAGTCTTTCTTGCCGCCGAACATGGCCTTGCTCAGGACTTCATTCGCAAAGTAAGAGAGCAGCGACGTCACAATCATCAGGGAGCGCATAACAAACAGCCAGATGATGAGCGTGGCGCACACCGTGGGGCTGGCCGCGAGCGCGAGCGCAAGGAATGCGATCAGCGCCACCCCGGTCACGCCGTAGGTCTCGAAGCCGTCCGCGGTCGGCCCAACGGAGTCACCAGCGTTGTCGCCAGTGCAGTCCGCGATGACGCCGGGATTCTTGGGATCATCTTCGGGAAGCTTGAATACGATCTTCATCAGGTCAGAGCCGATGTCAGCAATCTTGGTGAAGATACCGCCACAGATACGCAGCACCGACGCACCGAGCGATTCACCGATGGCAAACCCGATGAAGCAAGGCCCGATGAGGTCGGGCGGCAGGAACATCAGGATGCAGATCATGAAGAAGAGTTCCACCGCCACGAGGAGGAGGCCGATGCTCATGCCGGAGCAGAGCGGGATACCGAGCGTGGCCAGGGGATTGCCCTTGAGCGCGGAAAACGCGGCACGCGAATTGGAGATGGTGTTGATCCTGATGCCGAACCACGCCACGCCGTAGCTGCCGAGAATGCCGAGGACGGACGCGAGCAGGATCACGATGACATGTCCCGCCGTGTTATGCTGGAGGAAGCCGAAGTAGAAAATCATGCACGCGGCAATGAGAGTCCACAGAATTGCCAGCAGCTTGCCCTGCGTGAGCAGGTAGGTTTTGCAGGTTTCGTAGATGCTGTGCGAAACCTTCGCCATGCACTCATGGACCGGGAGCGCCTTGGTCTGGAGGTATTGCCAGGTGCCGAACAACGCGCCTACCGCGCAGATGGCGATGCCCAGCATCATCAGCGTGTGGCCGGACATGCCCCCAAGCCCGTTAAATTTCACGGTGCTCAAGTCGGGGATTTTGATGTCAGCTTCACTGGCGTGGACGCCAGCAACGGATGCAAGAATCAAGATTAGGGGTGTGACAAATGTGAATACACGTGTGGTGTGGAGTTTTGTTCTCATAAGGTTCCGAGGGGCTGATGTCCGAACTATGGCAAAGCCCCTAGTGTTCGGCCAACATTTTTTGAAATTCCCCAGCCATCTGCACACCGTTTCTTGGTCAATCCAATGCGTATTTTGCGACACCTCCTGGATTACCGCTGCCTTTGCCCTTGCTGGCGCCGCAAGCGTTCCGCATCTTGCGCGCATGTCGCACCGGATGATTTCGGACGTAATCGCCAAGCCCGATGCAGCGCTGGAAATGACGCTGCGACCATCGCTGTTTTCCGATTTCACCGGCCAGCCCAAGGTCAAGGAACGCCTGGAAATTACGGTCGAAGCCGCGCGTCAACGTAACGAAGCGCTCGACCACATCCTGCTCTCCGGCCCACCTGGACTGGGCAAGACCACGCTGGCCAACATCCTTGCGAAGGCCATGGGAGGCAATCTCAAGTCCACCAGTGGACCCACGATCGAAAAGGCCGCCGACCTTGCTGGCTTGCTGACCAATCTCGAAGAAGGCGACGTGTTGTTCATTGATGAGATTCACCGGTTGCAAAAGACCATTGAGGAATATCTCTATCCCGCGATGGAGGACTTCAAACTCGACATCATCATTGATCAGGGACCGAACGCTCGTAGTGTCCGCCTGAACCTTCCGCGTTTCACGCTCATCGGCGCTACCACGCGCAGCGGTCTGCTTTCCGCACCGTTGCTCACCCGTTTTCCAGTGCGTGAACGCTTGGATTACTACGATGCCCAGCAACTCACCAAAATTGTCGTTCGCTCGGCACACTTGCTGAACATCGAGATCGAGGAGGCGGGCGCGAGAGAAATCGCCCGCCGCAGCCGGGGCACGCCGCGCATCTGCAACAATCTGCTCCGCCGCGTGCGTGATTACGCTCAGGTCAAACACGACGGACGCGTCACCGCTGGAATCGCCGACCGCGCGCTGGCCATTCTGGAAATTGACGAGAACGGTCTCGACGAGATGGACAAGCGGATTCTTGAAGCCATCATCGTCAAGTTCGGCGGCGGACCGGTGGGCGTGAATTCACTCGCGGTGGCTGTCGGCGAAGAGCCGGACACGCTGGAGGAAGTTTACGAGCCTTACTTGATCATGGAAGGCTACCTCAAGCGCACGCCACAAGGACGCGTCGCCACCGAACTGAGCTACAAGAAACTGGGGTTGAAATCCGCTGCCGGCAATCAAAGCAGCCTGCTCTGATTTTACTTAGGGCCTTCGGGCGCAGGAGTTGAGGAATCATTTATACGGGCCGTGCGCTCAAATGCCGGAATCTCCTCCAACATTTTCTGATATAACCCGGAAAACTCACCGGCGTTCCTGGCTCCATTGGCGGCGACTTGCGTGGCACGATCAAACTGTTTCAGGCGCAAATACGAGACCACGAGCGCTTGATCAGCGGCGACCAAATCGAACCCGCTGAGCTTCGCGCGGCTGGCGAGCAGATAGGGAATCGCCTCGGCAAATTCGCCACGCAGTTGATGCAAGCGGCCCAAGTGGCGCTCCGCAAATCCCGATTCCGAAACGCCCCGCCGCAGAAGGAACTTCCCCTGCTCGATTTCCGCCGCAGCCATCTGACGGTCTGCTTCGTTGAGCTGCCCGTTTTGCTTTTCCCGCGTCACCAGCAGGAAGTAAGTATATTCCATGTGCCAGGACGTGAACGCCGGCACGGCGAGGCGGGCGATCTGGTAGTATTGCTCAGCTTCAGCGAGTTTGCCCTGCCGGAGAAACACCCGCGCCACCATGCCGCTGAGCGGCCGCTTGGCACCGACGTGCGGACGATACGTGTGCCACTCTTTCATCGCCGACAACACCTCGGTGTCTTGGAGTTTTTCAAAATCAGCGCACAGCGTGCTGAATCGCGCGTAGCCTTCGGGGTTGCTAGACTTCATGAACGGCACCTCGAACAGCACCCGCATGGAGTGAGCCACGCCGTAACGGTCGTAGGGATTGTCACCAAGACGCTGCGCGTAACTTCCCCATGGGGCAATCCGGGTCTGCGCATCCGGCGCGACCTTGGCGGAGTTCGCCATCCGCGACAGGGTTCGGACAAATTCTTCCGCCATCAACGCCTGTCCGCGCAACGTAGGATGCACGTGGTCATCCATCAATTCCCAGCCGATGCAGCCGCCGAGACTGTTGGCGCGAAAGGCAGTTTCCAGATCACAAAGCACGGCACCGGTCTCCCGTGCCGCCTGGCGCACGGCCTGTTGCGCCGCCGAGGGCGCACGCCAGGGCATGGTGTCCGCATCCCGCGCCGCAATGAATTGTTCCAATGCCGTCTGCGTTTGGCCCTGGGCATAAAGCTCCTGTCCGCGGCGAAAATGTTCCTCCGCGGTCATTGTTCCCGTCGGCAACCCTGTTTCTACCCGACCTACAGGGGCGAGATCGCGTTCGTTCGTGGGCAGGGTGCAAACCATCACGGGCACGGCGCGATCCTGACAACGGCGAATCATCTTCGTGAGATTGATTTGAAGGTTGCGCCCCGCCGCCTTGCGCAATCCACTGTTCAACGGAACGTAATCGTTGCCCACCATGGTCTCCATCAGCGTGCGTTCCAGTTGCGCGCCTTTGGTTTGGCGATGTTTCTGCCAGGCCTGTGCGATGGCCAATGAGTGAAAGAAGCGGGTCAAGGGCAGCGTCCACCACTGCCCACCCGCCCGGCCCACGGACGCCACACCATAGGTGCCGAAGAATTCGTTGTGCCCGGTGTGAATAATGACGAGGTCGGGCTGGTATTCGAGGGCCTCCGTCATCATGCCGAGCACTGGGTAGCTGGCTACCGCCGTGGTGCCGAGATTGATGACTTCTACGCGCCGTTCCGGCCAAGCATCCTGCAGCATGGCTTGGAGAAACGCGGACGACGCAAGGTTGCGAGGCTGCGGGTAGCCTTTCATGGCCGACTCCCCAACCATAAACACCCGAAACACGTTGGTGGGCTTGGGCGTGACGAAAGTGTATTGGTCGTTGTAACCTGGCCGATCGGAATTGGCGAAGAACCACGGAATGGCTCCGGACTGATCGGCGAGCATCAGTTCGCCCCCTTCCACGGGTCCCACGTGGCGGAGCAGCGGCGGATAACCACCATAACCTTTCAGGCGGAACACGCCTTCAATCAAACCGAGCAGCAAAACCGGGAGCAGCAACGCAACGATGCGGAACCACCGACGTAATGCGGGCCGAGTTCCTGCCGTAGCGTGAGGCTTCGAGTCGGGTCTGTTTGGCCTGGTCCGGCGACTCATGGTGGCTGAGATTTTAGGAAATAAAAAAGCGTGTCACGCGGACACGCCTGAAGATTTATGCAAGCGGCTCAAGCCCGGCGTCGGCCGAAAACTAGAAGTCCCCTCAACCCAAACCGAGTGAAGTCAGGAAACGAACAGTCTTCATACCTATCAGGTAGAGTTAGTGGTGAGTGTCACTTCAATATCGTAGTCCGCTCCTGAAGCCAAGCAAGATCTTGGGAGTTGCGGTCAGCCCCCATGTCAGTACGGGGAGTGTTAGGAAGCTTTCCCAACACCCCAGCATCGGTCCACTTCTTGATTTCGGCATGGCCGTCGGCAAAAGAGAGGCTGCCAGCGTTGTTATGGTAAGAGGCGGGCACGTCCCGCCACAAAACCCCTGTAGCTCTGACGAGAAACCAACCGTCATTGATGATTTTAGGATTCTCATCAATGGTCACCCAAGTCTGACTAGGATTGCGTATCTGACTCTGCTTCAAAAAGATGGTGTGGGTGTTTTCGAGCTGGGCTTCTGTGGAAATTGGATTCATCCACGCGTTCATAGACATACTACGTTTGTTATTCGAATCCTTGTCTCCGGGGCATTTGTATACCTCCAATTTAGTGATGTAATCCCAGAGCAGCCCCTTTCGAATAAAATCAGGATCAGTCAATCTGGCTTCACCCAAAACCCAATTGGCCCGGTCACCGCCAGGTAGATAGTTTACCGGAATCGGTGTCGTTCTGATCGTTACAGACGACCCACCGGTTCTGCAAACCTTGTCGTCGTTATCACCCGAGTAGAGGGTCCACCCAAGTTGGAGCTGCTTGAGATTGTTGATGCACGCGATGCCCTGCGCCTTGACCTTGGCCTTACCCAATGCAGGCAGCAGCATGGCGGCAAGGATGGCAATGATCGCTATGACCACGAGCAACTCGATGAGCGTGAATCCGCTGCGGCCGGTGGAAGTGGTTTGTTTGGCGATTCGCATAATTATTGGGCGTCCGGCCAATTTATCGACATGGTGTCGGCATGTGGCTCGTTGGCTTGATGTTGGCAACGTAGCATCGGGCGCCCCTGACCTCCACCGCATATTTGTGTGGTGATGTGAGCAATAAATTTTAGCATACCGCACAAAGGTGCGGTGGAGATGGCTTGGCTCCCTTTCTAAGATGGGAGTAGTATTCCACCTGCGCCTTGAAGCGTTCCGTGGTCATGTCGTCCGATGAAACTTGGATTTACCCTAATTTCACCAGCCTTGCCAGCGTCACTGCAACTGTTCGCCGCTGCCTTGGTCGGCATCCTGTCCTCCGGCTGCATTGCTGAGAGCCAGTCGCCTGCACCCAATCCATACGCGAGAAGGCCCTTCGTGCGGCAAGTAGACCCGCCGAGTTGGTGGGCGGGCCATACAATCAATCCAGTCCGACTCTTGCTCACGGGAGAGCAGCTTGGGGGAGCCAAATTGGAGGCGCCGGTAGGGTTTCAAATTGGTCCAGCCAAGATTTCAGTGGACGGCCAATATGTGTTTGCGGATTTGACGATACCAGAGACCGCGAAGCCTGGAACTTATGAGCTGGCGATAGCCACGCCAGAGGGAAAAGCGACAGTTCGCTTCAGTATCAACGAACCATTGCCTGCCGCGGGCAAGGTGCAGGGCTTCTCCACCAACGATGTGGTTTACTTGATCATGACCGACCGTTTTGCGAATGGTGACGCAGCCAACGATCATCCCGGCAGCCCGGACCTGCTCGACCGCAGCAAAGGGCGGCATTATCACGGCGGCGATCTGCAGGGGGTCATCAATCGGATCGATTACCTCGACGACCTGGGAGTTACCGCGATTTGGCTGACACCGTGGTATGACAATGCGGACAAACTGAATCATTTCGAGAAATACACCCACGACAACCAACTATCGGCCCACGGCGAACCCACCACGGATTATCATGGCTACGGCGCGGTAGATTTTTACGCCACCGAGGAACGCTTTGGTTCGATGGAAAAGCTCCGCCAACTGGTGGACGCCGCGCATCGTCGGGGAATCAAGGTCATTCAAGACCAAGTCGCCAATCACACTGGGCCGCTGCATCCGTGGGCGCAGCGGCCGCCGACACCAACGTGGTTCAATGGCTGCCCCACCAATCACCTCGCAAACTCCTGGCAAATCTGGACCACGACCAAACCGAATCCACCAGCCGAGCAATTGAAGTCGACGCTCGAAGGCTGGTTTATAGACATTTTGCCCGACCTGAATCAGAACGACCCTGAGGTGGCAACTTACCTGATTCAAAACTCCCTCTGGTGGGTGGGCATGACCGGACTCGACGCCGTGCGGCAGGACACCCTGCCCTACGTGCCCCGCATTTATTGGTCGCGATGGACAGCGGCGTTAAAGCGGCAGCATCCGAACCTCACCATTCTCGGCGAACTGTGGGACGCTGATCCGAAAATCGTTTCGTTCTTTCAAGGCGGCCAGAAGCAGTTCGACGGCGTGGATACTGGCGTGGAAACGTTGTTTGACTTCCCGATGTATTACGCCATCCGCGACGTGTTCATCAATGGAGCACCGATGAACAAGCTCACCACCACGCTCGCAGCAGATACCAATTACGTGGACGCCTCCGTGCTGGTGCCGTTCCTCGGGCTACATGACACAGCGCGCTTCCTGCACGAGCCTGGCGCAACGGAGGATTCTTTGCGAATGGCCTTCTCATTCTTACTAACGACCCGTGGGACACCGTTGATTTATTACGGCGATGAAATCGGCATGACCGGCGGGCGAGACCCCGACAACCGGCGCGACTTCCCCGGCGGCTGGGC
>JAFMIZ010000114.1 GCA_017853715.1 Pedosphaera sp. | reverse complement strand
TCCACCACGCCGCCGCGCTCGTTGCACATCAAGGTGTATTGGCCCTGACCCGGAGCGAGCTTGCGCACGTCGTTGGTGAGCGTCTCGTTGAGGAACAGTTCCGCCGCGATGCCGCTAACGAACACTTCGCCCATGTGGCTGATGTCGAACACGCCCGCGGCATTGCGGACGGTCTGATGTTCGTCGGTGATGCTCGTGTATTGAACCGGCATCTCCCAGCCGCCAAATTCGATCAACTTGCCGCCCGCGCGTTGGTGCGCCTCGTAGAGTGGTGTGCGTTTCAACATGGAAATCTAAGTGCCAAAGGTTCAACCCCACTTCTCGACGCGGATGTTTTCCTTGGCCACGCCCAGTTCGTGGACCAGTAATCGCTCCGATTCCTCAACCATCACCGTCGGCCCGCAGGCGTAGAACACCGTGTTAGGCAGGTCCACGATCTGTTCCTTGATCCACGCGGCGTTGATACGCCCGCGACGGCCCTTCCACGGATCTTCCGGCGTCAGGCGCGTGCATGTGACCCGGAAGTGCAAGTTGCGATTCGCCTCGGCCAACTCATGCAGTTCATCATTGAAAATCACGTCTGCCGGAGTGCGCACGCTGTAAAGAATCGTCAGTGGTGTGGACAATTGCCGCAACGCTGCCTCACGGGCAAAAGCGCGGAACGGCGTCACGCCCGACCCGCCCGCCAGACAGACCATGCGTTTGCCGGGGCCGAACTCGGGCAGAAATCTTCCCGCCGGGGGCAGCACCAACATTTTGTCGCCGACCTTCGCCCAGTCCACGATGCGCGTGCCCATCTTGCCATCACGCTTCACCCCGATTTCAAAATAACCTTTGTCTTCCACGCATGAGCAGACGGAGTAGGCGCGTT
The DNA here is from genome assembly GCA_017853715.1 of Pedosphaera sp. Taxonomy (GTDB): domain Bacteria; phylum Verrucomicrobiota; class Verrucomicrobiia; order Limisphaerales; family DSYF01; genus DSYF01. Next base: position 6,723 of record JAFMIZ010000114.1, on the reverse strand, counting down.
TGTAGGAGGGAGTGTCCGGCCAATACACCGTGATGAATTGGCCGGTCCTGAACTCGGGCGAATACCCCACCGGCCAGCGCAGGCGCACCAGCTTTACGTCGCTCAACACCATCGTGGCGTTCTCGACCAGCATTTCGGCTACTTGTTTGGGCATTAAATTTAGCTTTCGGGTTGCGCCACGGGCGGTTCACCAAGCCGGGCGAGGACCTCTTGTGCCAGCACTTCATACGCGGCGGCGCTGGCGCTGTATTTGTCGTAGTGAATGATCGGTTTGCCGAAGCTGGGTGCCTCTGCAAGGCGCGTGCTGCGGGGGATCAAAGTCTGGAACACCTTTGCGCCGAAGTGTTGTTGAACCTCGCTGACGACCTGTTGCGCAAGCTTGGTGCGTCCGTCATACATCGTCATCAGCACGCCAAAGATATCCAGCGCAGGATTCACACCTGCTTCGCGGAGCTGGTTGATCAACCGGTGCAGCATCGAAATGCCCTCCAACGAATAATACTCGCACTGCAAAGGCACCAGCAGGCCTTCGGCGGCGGCAAAGGCATTCAGGGTCAACATTCCGACGGACGGGGGACAGTCGAGAATGATCAGGTCGAACTGGCCGGAATCCACTACCGGCTTGAGCGCCATCGTGACGCGCAGTAAATGATTCTCGGAGCGCGCCAACTCCACGTCCACGCCGCACAAATCCACTTCACTGGGTATGATTGCCAGCCCCTCAAAGGCGGTGGGCTTGACCTTGTCGAGCAGGGAACCTTCGCCGAGCAGGGGGTGATATGCGCTGGCGCCTTCGGTTTTCTCCAGGCCCATGCCGCTGGTGGCGTTGGCTTGGGGATCGAGGTCGAACAACAGGACGCGCTTGCCCACGGCGGCAAGGCAGGCGGCAAGGTTCACCGCAGTGGTGGTTTTCCCCACCCCGCCTTTCTGATTCGCCACGGCAATGACTTTGGTCGGCACGCGCAAAGTAAAGGGAAAGCCCGTCAGGGATTCAAGGTTTTGCACCGACCAGTTACTCACGGGCCGGACTTGCCCAGCAGTGAAGTGGCATTTGTCAGAAACGTACCTCGGCGCTCCGGCCGTGCCCTTGCAAGCCCTCCAGTTCGGCGAATTTCTGGACGGCCTTGAGCGATTTCTTCAATGCGGGCTTGGTGTATTCCACGAGGCTCGTGCGGCGCTGGAACATGTCGGCAGTGAGTCCGGGGAAGGATAAACCTGCGCCGCCAGTGGGCAATGTGTGGCTTGGTCCCGCCACGTAATCCCCCAGCACGGTAGGCGTCCAAGGGCCGAGGAAGATGGCACCTGCGGTGGTGATGCGTTCGGAGAGCTTGCCCGCGTTGCGCGTCATGATCTCCAAATGCTCGGGCGCGAGCTGGTTTGTCAGCGCCACGGCATCGTCCATCGTCTTGGTCTGGATGGCCCAACTGTTCTTCATGAGCACAGGTTCAATGAGGTCCTTGCGGGCCGCCTTGGGAAGCTGTTTGGCGATCGCTTTTTCTACCGCAGACACCAGTTTGGTCGAAGGCGTCACCAGCCAGACCCGCTCGTAGCCTGAACCGTGCTCGGCCTGCGCAATCAAGTCAGCGGCGGCAAACTTCGCGTTGGCGGTGTCATCGGCGAGCACGAGCAATTCACTGGGTCCGGGTAGGAGATCAATCGCCACGTAACCCACGAGCAGCCGTTTGGCCGCGACCACGTAGGCGTTGCCGGGACCAAAAATCTTTTGCGTGCGTCGGATGGTCGAAGTGCCAAGGGCCATCGCGGCGATGGCCTGCGCTCCGCCCACGCGATAAACCTCCGTCGCTCCCGCCACGCGCGCTGCGTATAGCAACGCCGGATTCACGCTGCCATCTTTGCCGCAGGGTGTGCAAACGACGATCTCCTTGCAGCCCGCCACCTTGGCCAGCGTCACGGTCATCAGTGCTGTGGAGACCAACGGAGCCATGCCGCCGGGGATATAAACACCCACGCGATGGAAGGGATCGAACTTCTCGCCCACCTTGGCGCCTTGTACGTTGCGCGCCGTCCAATTCTTGCGCAGGCAACGTTTGCTGTAGGCTGCGATGTTCTTGTTCGCCAACGCCACGGCCTCGCGCAATGAATCATCGGCACCCAGCGAGGCCCGCATGAACTCCGCCTGTGTGATCGCCAGTCCATCGGAGCTCAGCGTGGCTCCATCAAAGCGCTTGGTGAATTCCACCAACGCCGCATCGCCCCGTGCCCGCACCGCTTCGACGATGGCGCGCGTGCGTTCCTCGATGACTGGATCAAACAAACTGGAGGGCGAGGTGACCTCCGCCAGCTTGGCAGGGTAGTCGGCGTCCGTGTGACGAATCACTTTCATGGCGTGAAACTAACAGTTCAGCCGTAAAACGCCAGTTAGAGCCGCCAACAACCTTGCCGCGGTGCAGGTGGTGTCAGGTCTCGATGCCTCACACCAAAAATCCAGCGACGGCGACAACGCACCCATCAGGAAGCTGTGAACAACATGGTTGTTCACTTTGCTTGCGGGTCGCTTCGCTCCAATTAGTGACATGCGCAATCGTCGGTTCCACGCATTTATCTTTTTGGTCGTGGCCTGTCTTTGCTCCCCGGTTTCGGGGGGCGCTCTGGCTCAATCCAAGTTTCGGTCTGACCAGCTATTGGTGATGCCGGCGGTCGGAGCAACGCCTGCAAGTGTGTTGCGTTTTCATCAGAGTCATGGGGCGCAAGTCTTGAGGACCTTCAATGGCATTCGGGGATTGCAAGTGGTTCGCCTCACCCATGGCGTCACGGTGGAGGAAGCGATTGATCGTTATCAACGGAGCGGATTGGTGGAATACGCGGAGCCGGATTATGAAGTCCAGGCTTTGAATACTCCCAACGACCCACGGTATCTTGAATGCACACAATGGGCATTGCACAACATGGGGCAAGGCGGCGGCACAGTCGACGCGCACATAGACGCTCCGGAAGCTTGGGATGTGCGCAACTCGGCCAGCAATCTAGTTGTTGCTGTCATACACACGGGTGTGCGCTACTCGCATGAAGATTTGGTGGCGAACATGTGGACAAACTCCGCCGACGGCAGCTTTGGCTTGAACGCGCTGACTGCGACCAGCAATCCATCGGATGAGGACGGACATGGAACTCCGGTTGCCGGAGTGCTGGGGGCTGTCGGCAACAATGCTGTTGGCATTTCCGGCGTTGCTTGGCGGGTGCGCATCATGGCCTGCAGAGCCCTCGGCTCTTTAGGCAACGGAAATGTGTCTGATATTATCACCTGTCTCGATTACGCCAGAACCAATCGAGCTGCCATCATCAACGCCAGCTGGGGCCTCAATGAACCATCGGATTCATTGTCCAATGCGGTGCACAGCCTGCGCGAAGCGGGCATCATTCTGGTGGCCGCTTGCGGGATAGCGCCAACGAAATTGACACGATTCCAATCTACCCGGCCAGTTATCCCTTCGACAACATTGTCTCGGTTGCCTTCAAGACACGCAATACGCCCTGGCGACCAGAAGCAGCTTTGGCGCGACCCTGGTTGATTTAGCCGCCCCTGGAGAGCAGATCATTTCCACGTTCGGAGCGACTGACAGCTACTATTATAGTTCCTCCGGTTAATCCTTGGCAGCGCCGCATGTCAGCGGTGCCTTGGCACTCATGCTGGCCAGGTTTCCTGGCGAAACACACCAGCAAATCATTGCCCGCCTGCTTGCCTCGGTGGATCCGCTGCCCTCGCTCGCGGGCAAGTGTGTAACCGGCGGTCGCCTGAATCTCCGGCGCGCCCTGAGTCCGGACATTCGATTGACTCCGCAGCCCGGCTCACCTGCCGTGGTCACCGTGGCGGCGGGACCCAATCGCCAATGCGTGACACAGTATTCTACCAACCTCGTCGACTGGGTGTCGTTCGCCACCAACACCACCATGTCTGGAGGAACCTTTCAATTCACCAATGCGTTCGTTGTCTCTCCGGTTTTCTTCAGCGCCACAGCAGCCCCGTGACATTCGCGTCTTGTTGAGGGCTGGCTCGTGCGCTTTAATCGCGCCCATGCGGAATCCCATCATCGTTGCCCTCGATGTACCCAACGCTGAACAGGCCATCACGCTGGCGGATCAGGTAGCTCCAGCCGTGGGAGCGTTCAAGATCGGCAAGGAACTGTTCACGGCAGTGGGGCCGGACATCGTGCGACGGATTCGCGCCACGGGCGCGAGCGTTTTTCTCGACCTCAAATTCCATGACATCCCCAACACCGTGGCGAAGGCCGTGGCTTCGGCGGTACGCCTAGATGTGCAGATGGTGACGATCCACACAAGCGGTGGCCCCGCCATGATGCGGGCGGCGGAAGAATCAGCCCAAAAGACCGCTTTGCAATTGGGTCGTCCTGCGCCACTGGTGCTGGGGGTTACGGTGTTGACCAGTATGGACGGCAACGAGCTTGCCGCCATTGGCTGCGACAGCAACGTGGGTCGCCACGTGGAGCGTCTGGCCAAGCTTGCCATGGATTGCGGATTGCGCGGGCTGGTGTGTTCGCCCTTGGAGATCGCGGCACTGCGCCAAATCATTCCGGCACATGCTCAGCTTGTGACGCCCGGCATCCGCACGGGCTCGGAAAAGGCCGACGACCAGAAACGCACGCTCACGCCAAAAGAGGCGATGGATGCGGGCGCGAGCTGGCTGGTGATTGGTCGGCCGATTTACGCCGCCGACAATCCACGCGAGTCGGCGGAGAAGATTTTGGCGAGCCTCACCTAGCCTGAGCCACACGCATTCATGAAAAACCTCACTGTCATTGCCGTTCTTAAAGCCAAGCCGGGCAAGGAAGCTGCGCTCCGCCAGGAACTGCTCAACTTGATTCCCTTCACGCGCAAAGAACCCGGCTGCGTCAACTACGACCTGCACGTCTCCACGGAGAATCCGGGTCACTTCATGTTCCACGAGAACTGGACCGGCAAACAGCACCTTGATGATCATTTGGCTCGTCCGCATCTGACCGCGCTCGCGGCGAAAGCAGATGAACTGTTTGCTGAGCCCCCGCGGCTCACGCTTTGGGAACCGATTGGGTAGCGCCCAACTCCGTCCTTATGACTGCGGACACTTGAAAGAAAGTTGACCTGCCAGTGGCCCAAGCGCGCGATGCTTGGTAATCGACTCTATTCATGCGCAATGATTCGGTCACTCATCCGATACGCTTCTCCAGCCTGATTTCTGTGGGCTTGATGCTGGCGTTCTTTTCAGATGTGCAGGCCCAATTGCAATTGGGCATCTCTTTCAGCGTCCAACCGCTGGTCACGATCAACGGGCTGGCTGGCGCCGTGGTGGAAGCCTCCGATCCGGCGCCCCCACAATCGGCGCACCCTGCCAGACCCGCGTGTACCGGGTGCGGGATTCACGAACTGCGTGATGCGCGGTGGCTCGTGGATTGATGACGCCTCGCAAGGGCGTTGCGCGAACCGCCTCTACCCAGTGTTCCAGAATCCAAATTTGGCCATTGTCACCAACGTGCCGTGCATGGCCTAGTTCAGCTTTACCAACATTGCGGTCGGCTCGCCGTCGGGCCGCTATTATCGCAGTTGGCTGTTGCCGTAGTCACTGCCATCTCCCGTTCCAAGTCCCAATCACTCCGGCAAATCCGCCAGCGACTTGTCGATTTGCGTCAGCTTGGCCTGCCAGTCGGCGAGACGTTGCTGGTGCTCTTCGAGAACCTTGGCGGGCACCTTCTGTGCGAAGCTCGGGTTGGCCAGCTTTTGCCCCACCTTGTCGATTTCGCCAGCGGTCTTTTCGCGTTCCTTGGTGAGGCGGGCGCGTTCGGCGGCGAAGTCCACCAAGCCAGCCAGCGGCATGTAAAGTTCGCCCAGCGAGTTGCCGGCGCTGGGTGTCCCCTTGTCGGGTCGCCAGGCTGAGTCCACCACGTCGAGGGATTCGGCATTGAGCAGCAGGCGCAGCACTTCCAGTTCGGCGCCCGCGAGACTGCCGCCGGGACGCAGGACAAACTTCACCTTCTTGGCCGGATCGATCTTGCACTCGCGCTTCAAACCGCGCCCCAGCGAAACGAGGTCGTATTTCGCGGTGGCTACTTTGTCCGCCGCATCATCAAGGCCAAAGTATTCTTTCTCCTCCGCGATGAACGCCTCGGGCCACGGCGCGAACATGAGGGTTTTGCCGCCCTGATCGGCAGGCATCTCCTTGCTGAATCCCATTCCGTGCCAGAGTTCTTCGGTGATGAACGGCAGGAACGGATGGAACAGTCGCAGCGTGTTGCCGAGGACGAAATCGATCACCGCGAGCTTGTTTGCCTTGAGCTTCGCGTCCTCGCCGAAGAACGCGGCTTTGCTCGCCTCGACATACCAGTCGCAATACTCGCTCCAGAAGAAGCGATAGAGCGCCTGCACCGCGGTGCTGAAGTTGTAGCTGGCGAGCGCGTCACTGACTTCGCGGATGGCTTGGTCAAGACGAAGGAGAATCCACTTGTCGTCGCTGGTGAGCAGCGCGGGATTAATCTCGCCCTCAGATTGGCCATCGGCACTGCCGACCATCTGACGGAAGCGACAGGCGTTCCAGAGTTTGTTGCAGAAGTTGCGGCCGAGCTCGACGTCCTTCTCGTCGAAAAGCACGTCCTGACCCAGCGGCGCGCTGCGCATCGTGCCGAAGCGGAGGGCGTCGGCGCCGTATTGGGCGATGAGCACGAGCGGGTCGGGGGAGTTGCCGAGCGTCTTGGACATCTTGCGGCCCTGCTTGTC
>JAFMIZ010000113.1 GCA_017853715.1 Pedosphaera sp. | reverse complement strand
TGTTATTCCGGCTTCCGCGCCGGACAACATCCCGACCGCGGCGATGGAGCGGTGAATCCGAGCGACGCCGAGATTCTCGAAGACCTTCAAATCCTGATCAAGACCGGGGAGTTCAAACTCATCCGGCTGTATGATTCGCAAACCAATTCCGAGGCCGTGCTCCGCTTGATTGGGCAACATGAACTGCCCCTCAAGGTGCTGCTCGGGGCCTGGCTGGACGCAGAGGTGAGCAACACCAATTGTCCCTGGCAGCGGGAGCCGTATCCAGAGGCCAAGCTCGCCGAAGGCAAAAAGAAGAACCTAGCAGAAGTTGGTCGTGCCATCCGGCTGGCCAATCAATATCCCAATACAGTCATCGCGGTCGCCGTGGGCAACGAGGCGTTGGTGGACTGGAACGATCACATGGTTCCGGAGGATGCGATCATCAAGTATGTCCGCCAGGTGAAGGCCGCCATCAAACAGCCGGTCACCGTGGCCGACAACTACGACTGGTGGGCCAAGCACGGCGCGCGGCTGGCGCGCGAACTGGATTTTGTTTCCGTCCACATTTACCCCGTCTGGGAGGGCAAGACCATCGATGAAGCGATGTCCTACGGCATTGCCAACATGGAGGCCGTCCGCAAGACGCTGCCGGACAGCCAGCTGGTCATCACCGAAGCGGGCTGGGCCACCACGGCCAGCGAGTTCGGTGATCGCGCGGGCGAGCAACAGCAGAAGCGTTATTACCACGAACTCTACGGGTGGGCGGCCAAAATGAACATCACCACCTTCTTCTTTGAAGCCTTTGACGAAGACTGGAAGGGCGACCCCAACAATCCGCTCGGTGCCGAAAAGCATTGGGGCATCTTCAGATTGGACCGCACACTCAAGGCGGTCATGCAGCGGTGATGGAAATCGTCGCAGCGGGCGCGAAGCGCTTTGCTGGCTGCCCAAACTATCTGGGCGTCCCCTCTCGGCGCGCCTTCACCTGACGCAGATAATCGGCGGCGATCGAATTGGCGGGCTCCAACCTCAGCGCGGCTTCAAATTGCTGGATGGCGTCGTCCACCAAGTTCTGCCGCGCGAGCAAAACCCCGAGGTTGATGCGCATCATCGGGTGGCGCGGATTCAGGCGCACTGCGGTCTGATACTCGCGGATCGCCTCGGCCGCTTGATTGGCGACGACCAGCTCCTCGGCCAGTTCCAAGTGCGGCTGCCAGTTGTCGGGATCGACTCTGATGACCTCGCGATAGCGTTCCATCGCCTCCGCCCGTCGATTCAATTTCGACAGGGAGCGCGCCAGATAGATCTGCGTGGTGACGTCGGAGCGTTGCATCGCATGAACGCGCTCGAAGCAGGTCAACGCTTCGCCGTAGCGTCCTGAAGTGAAAAGGACGACGCCCAATTCAAACCACGGACCGGGCAGCATGGGCCGCTGGCGCATCGCCTGCCTAAGTCTCTGCTCGGCTTCGTCGAGTCTTCCCGCCTTGCCCAGCAGTCGGCCTGCTTGCACGAGACTGTCGAAGTCGTGCGGAAGCTGCTTCAGGATCTCCAAGCGTGATGCCAGCGCCCGCTGGAGATCGCCAGTCACCTCACAGAAATTGGAAAAGTTATCCAGCAGCAAAGGGTCCTGCGGTGCGCGGGTCAGTGCGGTGACGAAATCCTGGCGGGCCAGTGCCAGTGCGTTGGTGGGCTGACGTTCGCCGAGCTGAACGATCGCCTGCTGCAAGGTCTGCATCCGCGTCGCGTTGTTGAACTGCCCGGAGAGAGGCGGCATGCGGAGACGGGACATGACTGAGCCGATGATGAGGCGCCGATTCCAGTCCGACAGGCCGATCGCGCGTTCGCAGTCCGCCTGCGACAGCCAGTTAGTATTGCCTGCGGTCGTGATGGTGGCGGGCATGAATTGGGCTACCTGCTCGGCCCAGGCGCGCGCGACACGGTAGTTGCCGTCAAAGTTGAAATGCACGTGCTCGAAGAAGGCATCATCGCCGGCGATGCTGTCGGCGGACCGGGCGGCCACGGCCGACTCCACATCGCACAGGAGCAGATTGGCGCCACGTTTGTCCTTCGCCACTGAGCGGATCGACCTGTTGATCGGTCCGTCGGCGCGGAACGGCAGCGCGTCCACGTCGCAGGCGCGTTGGAAGTGCTCTTGAGCTTTCTGGGGTTGGCCTGCCGCGAGTGAACATTGCGCCCAGCGGAATTGGAGTTCGGCATGCGTCGGGTCGAGTTGCGCCGCCTCGGCGAACTTCGTCGCGGCCACCGCAGCGCTGCCATTGGTTTGCGCCCGCCCCGCTTCAGCGTAGGTCGCTTCGAACTTTGCTCCGTCCGCTGCTGATCGGGTGCTGTTCCGCGACGAGGCAAACGGCGGGCAGTCGCGCAGGTTTACGGACATGGTGCAGAGCATGACCTTTGCCCCGCCGCCCAACCCGGCCTCGACCAGGTCACGCAGGTTGCGGTCGAAGTTTTGGTGAACTGTTTCCCGCCGGGGATCGGCGGGCGGCACTTGGTTTTGCAGGAACATCTCCATGCCGCCCCAGGCCGCCTGGGTCGTTTCGCCCGCTCGGCGCTGGCGCGCGGAGAGGGCCAACTGCCCGAGGCGGGTTCGCTGCAGGGCGAGATTGAACCTGACCCAGGGCAACGGAGCCGCGCGCTCGCCAAAGACGGTCGCGGCTCCAAACGGCCCGACCATCTCGTTGTTCCCCATGTAAATGATCCACACGTCCCCTTGGCCGCGTGCGGCCACCTCGCGGGCCATCGGCAGGATGACATGCGAATTGATGGCGGTGATGCCGAGGTTGACGACTTCGAACTTCTGTTGCGGGAAGCGCTCGCGCAGGAGCACCTCAAGAATGTGCGCCGGGCCGACTGAAGGTTGTGGGTCGCCCATGGCGGCAGATTCGCCGAAGACGAAAATGCGCCGCACTTCAGGCGGTTTGTCCGCGGCGATTTTGAAAGCTCCCGGCCAGCGCGCGAGTTGCGGCGGGAAAAAACGGAACATGAAGGAGTCGTTGTTGATGAGAAATTCCTGGCCCGCCGCATCCCGTTCCGTTTTGAAAAACGCCGGGTCGAATCCGTAACCGGCCAGACGCAAACCCGCCTCCAAAAGCACGAGGGAAAAAAACGGCAGCGCCATGGCAACCAGAGCAAACTTCCATTTGCGTCCAGCCGGAACAGCCGGCGGCAAGGCCGCCCGCCTGCCCGCCGCCGGCTTTGGACTCGGACTTGCACCCGGCTCACTTTTGTGGGGTTTGCGCTTCAAGCGTTCGAATTAGCGGATCGGGTTTGGATTCGACTTTGACGCGGGCAACGGGTCGCGGATGGCGTCATAGACCAGGGGCTTGAGGGTCTGCTCCAGCACCGCCGTATACGGCTCGAATTGCTGGAGCGCGATGACGATGAGTTCGTCCTTGGGCGAGATCCACACGTGGGTGCTGGCAGCGCCGCCCCAGCCATATTCACCAATCGGAGCAACCGAGCGGGGGTCGCGCTGGACTTGGACCGAGAAACCATAGCCAAAGCCGACCCCGGGCCTGGGATTGGAGCCGATGGCGATGGGCATCGCTGAGGCCGGCAACTGGTTCGCCGTCATGGATTGCACCGTCTCGCGGCGAAGCAGCCGTCGCCCACCCAGTTCGCCCCCGGCCGCAAGCATCTGGCAGAACCGCAGGTAATCGCGGGCGGTTGAAACCAACCCGCCGCCGCCGGAGAGCAGCGAGGGATGGGCGCGATACGAGCTGGTGCCTGGCGCGTCGCTAACGCACAACTTGCCCGCGGCCACGCCGTGCGTGGCGGCGAAGCGCGCCAGTTTTTCCGGCGGAACCGAGAAGCCAGTGTCGCGCATATCCAATGGCTGGAGAATACGTTCGGCCAGGAAGACGTCGAGCGACTTTCCCGACACGACCTCGACCAAACGCCCGAGCACATCCGTGGCGAAACTGTAGTTCCAGACCGTGCCGGGCTGGTATTGCAAAGGCAAGCCGCCCAGTTTTCGAGTCAGGTCGGTGAGCGTGTCGCCGGGAGCGAGCAGGTTGGCCCGGCGATAGGCTTGATCAACCGGCGTGTCGCTGAAAAATCCGTAGGTCAGCCCGGCCGTGTGCCGCAACAGATCGCGCACGGTTGGCTCGCGCTGGGCCGGTTCGGTGATGAGGTTGGTTCCGCTGGCGCGCACGAAAACTTGCACGCCTTTCATTTCGGGCAGGAATTTTCCAACGGGATCATCCAGCGCGAGCTGGCCGTCCTCCATCAACATCAGGATGGCGACACTCGTGATCGGCTTGGTCATCGAGTGGATGCGCATGATGGTATCGCGCTCCATGGGCAGTCCGGAGGCGAGATCCCGCCGGCCGACGGCCTCCCAATAGATGAGTTGGCCCTGCCGCGCAATGATCGTGACCGCGCCGGCTGTTTGTTGGTTCGTCACCAACGCCTGCACGGCCGGGCTGATGAGCGCCAATTTTTCCGGCGACAATCCAACTGCTTCCGGCTTGGCGACCGGCAACTCCTGACCCCAAGCGCCGGGCGAAACGAGGAGCGCCAGCAGCGCCGTGAAAATAAGGGGGAAGGTCACCCGGCGACGGCAAGGGTTAGTCATATTGAGACGACATTAAGGCAATCGCCCCGCCTGGCTGAATCCATCCAGGCGCGGACACGCTCAAGGATGTTCAGCGCCGCTCATTGCAGCCGGATGCGATAGAACTCTCGCAGCTCGCCCATCGCGTTGGTGCGGGGTGACGTGGCGCCAATCACATCGCTCCAAAAACCGCTGATGTTGGTGGCCGACTGGAGAGTGCCGCCGGGCCAGGTCAGAATGATGTTTCCGCTCAAGGTCTGGGCGGTGATTTGCGCGGGCGGATTAACCGTCACCGTGGTCAAGGACGGTGCGGAAGTGCAGCCGCCCGCGCTGGCGGTGACGCTGAAAAGGCCCGCGTCGTTCGTGGTCGCATTCGCCAGGGTGGGATTCTGGTTGGTGGAGTTGAACCCGTTGGGTCCGCTCCATTGGTAGGTGGCGCCCGGCACAGTCGAGGCGGTCAGGTTCAGGGTCATTCCTTCCCACAGCGGGCCGTTGTTGCCGGCATTCGGCGGGGCAGGCGGCGTGCAGGCCGGGGTGGCGCTGATGAATGCGGAGTTGGCGCTCTCGCAGCCGAGCAAGGTGGCCGAGACCACATAGTGATATGTCACCCCGTTGGTCAGGCCGGTATTGGTGAAATTGGTCACGTTCAAGCCGGCGGTTACGGGCGTGTAAGGACCGCCACTGGCCAGCGCGCGTTTTACGCTGTATTGGGCCCCGGCGGTCGGGCTCCAGCTCAGCGCGATCTCCGCGTTGCCGGGACTGGCCGCCAATCCCGCCGGAGCCGCCGGCTGGGAAAGCAGCACCTCGATGCCGCTGGCCCGGGCATTGTCGGTGACGGTGGTGTAAGCGACCACAATCTGTCCGCCGCTGGCGGCGGCGTTGAATTCGCTGATCACCGCCTTGTTGGGAGCGCCGGCGGCGGCGATGATGTCAAAGTTGGTCAGGACTTGCGTGCCATTGATGGCGACGTTGAACCGGCGCTGGCCGACGGTGGTCCAGTAGGTTTCGGCCGAGTGCAGTCGTACCAGGTAATTCGCTCCCGGCGTCAAGCCGGTGAACGTGTAGGTGAAATTACCATAACGCTCCGCCTGATAGACCGCTTGCGGTGCGGGGGCCTGTAACCCGGAAACATTGATGGCCGCTGTGGATACCGCGCCAACGGTGCCCCCCGAGACGTATGCGTCACCGCCGAAATGTCCTGCCGCTGTCCCGCCCGAATTCACCGCCAGCGCGAACGCCCCGAGGGATGCGACCGCTTCCGTGGAGTTGCTGCTCGTGCCCAGGGAGTTGGTGGCGGAGACGACATAGTAATAGGTTGTGCAATTATCGAAGCCGGTGTCGGTGTGTTCGTTGTCCGCCACTGTCGCCACCGTGGTGTAAGGTCCGCCGCTTGCAGGTGCGCGTTTCACCAAGTAACCCGTGCCGCCGGAGTTTTCCCACCGCAAATACGCTTTGCTATTGCCGGGACTGGCGGTGAGTCCCGTCGGCGTCGCGGGCGGGCCGGGCTGGTAATCATATACGCGCACGTAGTCCACCTGCATCTCCACGGGGAACGGCGTGCCAGCGTTGATGGCCGCATCACTGGGATTGCCAAGGTAGTTGCCGCCGATGGCCAGATTCATGATCAGATAGAACGGCTGATCGAACGGTGCCGGATAGGGAAAGCCCGTGGAATACCAGTTGGTTTGGGTTTGATACAGCACGCCGTCCACAAACCACTTCAAGGAGTTGGTCGTCCACTCGATCATGTAGGTGTGAAAGTTCGTGGTCAGTCCGCCGCCGGGCAACGTATAGCTCGTGCCCGAGTAAACGTTGTTTGGCCAGGAACCGCCGTAGTGGATGGTGCCTTCCACTTTGGTGAGATCGCTGCCCCGGCTTTCCATTACGTCAATCTCGCCCGAGGCCGCCCAGCCACCGTAGGCGGAAGTCTCCGGCATCATCCAATTGGCCGGCCAGCAGCCCACGCCGGGCGGCAGCTTGGTGCGAAACTCGATCCGCCCATACTTTTTGGAGAATTTACCCTGGCTCTTCATCCGCGCGGACGTGTAGGGAAAACCGCCGAAGTTTTCCTGCCGTGCAATGATGCGCAGGACGCCGCCCGAAACGGAGGCGTTGTTGGTGCGGCTGGTGTAGTATTGTCGTTCGTTATTGCCCCACCCACCGGAGCCATTGCCCACCTCGAACGTCCAATTGCCCGTATCCACGCCGGTGCCGTTGAATTCGTCGCTCCACACGAGCTGCCAGCTTCCGCCCGGTGCCGGGCTGCTGACGGTGACGTTGACGACCGCTGAGGTGGCGCTGCTGCCAGTGCTCGCCTGGGCAATGGCCGTCAATGCGTGCGCGCCCAGCGTGGCTCCGGTGACGCTTAGACTGTAAGGGGCGGCCGTGTCGTTGCCCAATACGCTTGCCCCGTCGAAAAACCGGACATTCGTGATCGTGCCTGAACTGGTGGCGGCGGTGGCATCAATGACAAAGTCGGGCGTCAGCGCAGCCCCGTTGAAAGGGCTGGTGATCGCCACCGTTGGCGCAGAGCCGGGTGCGATGACGCCGATATTGTCGAAGCCGATCTGGGAGCCCGCGCCAGCGACGGGAACGATCATGATGCTGGTCGTTCCGGGCGCGAGCGTGCGGTTAAACGTGTAGGTGGCCCAGTTGCCGGATTGGCCGCTGGCGGGGATCTCAACCGCAGTATCGAGTGGAACACCGCCCGCCCAGCATTCGATCTTGAGTTTGCCGACGCCGGCGCCCGAAAAGTTTTTCATGTCCATCACGAAGTTGTAATTGCCCCCGGCCACCAACCCAAGTGGAGCCAGAGCGTAACCCTCCGTGGAACTCGTCTGCCCCACCCAGATGCCCCAGCCGCTGGCGTTGTTCATGACACCGTAGCCGCTGGGATTCCCGCCGGTGGTGGGGTAACTGTAAGTGGTGGTGCCGCCACCGTAGACTTCAATCCAAGCTCCGCGTGCGCCCGCCGGGGAGTCAAACCGGCCGTTCGGAAAATAATTGGTGACAGCGGCATTGGCCAAGCCGGCTATCATCAGCACTCCAATACATGCGA
>JAFMIZ010000112.1 GCA_017853715.1 Pedosphaera sp. | reverse complement strand
GAAGTGCACTGGGTGACCTTGGCCTTGAACTTGGCTTTGCCCAAGGCGGGCAGCAACAGGGCGGCGAGGATCGCGATGATGGCGATCACCACCAGCAGTTCGATGAGAGTAAATGCCATGGAGGCCCGCCGGCAGGGATTTGATTTCATGGTGGGGTGTTTGGCCATCAAAGTTCTCGGGTGCGGTCGCCCGCCTGACGGCAATCAGGGAACTTTCTTCAAGGCGGCCTTATACGGCTCCAAGGCCCCCAAATCTTCCTGGTAGAAGTAAAGCTCCGCACCCGCAGTCAGCCCAGCCGCGTGAATGAAATACATCCCCTCCTTGGCCTTGACCCAGCGCGCCGAACCGTCAATGAACAGCTCGTTGGCCCCCGGAGGGGTCGTCGATCCTCCGTTTTTGTGCGCGGGCAGATTTTGATAGGCGGGCCCCCACCCACTACCGGGGTTCCAGCCATTCCCACCAAAGCCGTCAGATCGCATCACCACGTCCGCCGCCAGCAGCCAGCCAGACTTGGACTGCGCGGTCTTGACTGGGCTGGACGAAGCAAAACTACCTGAATTATTTCTCCACGTCTTTATGCCCCCATAATATTGATAGCCAATCGCAAAACTTTGCGTCGGCGGACCAAAGAAAGGCAACTGGGGGCGGCTTGGGCAGGTCCACACGCTGCGGCCATTGGTTTTCGTCAGATCCAAGCCCACCGATTTCCAAGCCTCAATGGAGGCATCGGCTATTTTGACGACTATTGGCGTAAGACCGTCGCCAGCGGGCAAAACTTTGTCCTCATTGTCGCCCGCATAGATGAGGCTACCTAAGCCGAGCTGCTTCAGATTGTTCAGGCAGGAAATACGCTTGGCCCGCTCCTTGGCCTTGCCCAAGGCGGGCAGCAACAGGGCGGCGAGGATCGCGATGATGGCGATCACCACGAGGAGTTCGATCAAGGTGAAGGCGCTGCGCTGACTACCGCTTTTCATGAGGATTTTCAGTTGTTTTAGGAAACCGTCGGCGCGGGCGTCCGACCCAGACCGCGCCGCGCCGACGTGAACCAACCCAACCCAAATCAGTTTACGGATAGACCAGCCGGTAAAACACGGTCGGCTGGGTGCTGTCCACCGTGATGTTCGTGCTGCTCACGGAGCCGTCGGTCACATAGACCCAGTTCGTTCCAAGACCGGTGGACCCGCTGTTGGTTTGACCTTGCAGGCGCCAGCCCTGGCCCGCAGGCCAGGAGAGGTTCAACGCACCGCCGCTGTAGCTGTTGGTCAAGGTAGTCGGACCGCTCGGGCCAACGGGAGCCACGACCGCCGTCAGGACGCCATTGGTGAACGTGAAGCTGGTGCCGCTGACGGGCGGATTGACGACGATGCTTCCGAAGTTGCCCAGGGTCGTCGCGCCCGCACCGCTGAACAGTGTGAAGGTCTGACCGTTCGTGAAGCTGCCCGCAGGCACGATCTTCAACACACCGCCGTAGGTGACAACGTCACCCAGGACGATGATGTCGTTGGTCGCAGCCGTGCCATCCACCTCGAAGGTGTTGGTGGAGCCCGCGCTCAAGACCACGTTCGAGCTCAGGGTCAACGTGCCGATGGAAGCACCCGGCGAGAGCGTGCCGCCGGCGTTGTTCGTGACCGCGCCCGCGATGATGCCCGTGCCGCCGAGGGTGCCGCCGCTGTTGATGACCACCGCGCCGCTGCCGGTGCCGCTGCCGTTTGTATTGTTCACGAGCAATGTGCCGCCGTTGATGATGGTGCCGTTGGCATAAGTGGAGTTGGTTCCGGAAAGGGTGAACGTGCCCGCGCCGTTCTTGACCAGAGCAAGAGCGTCAGCAGGGGCAATGGAATTCCCCAGCGTGCCCCCGAAGGTATAGTTGGCGCTGTTGTTAATCGTCAGGGTGGCGTCCACGGCGCTATAAACGCGTTGCAACCTGTTGTTGGTGGCCACAACGCTAGTGCGCGTGACATTGGTCAGCCCGGCCAAGGTCTGGTTGTTGCCGTTCAGATCCAAGTCACAAACATGGATGCCAGCAGTGGCATTCTGCCCATCCAACGTCACCACTGTATTGGCGGGCAGCGCGTTCGCGACGCCGAGCCTCACGGTCATGCCGTTGACAGAACTCGAAGGGTTGGAATCAATGGTCACATTGCCGGTGAAGGTGTTGGTGGCTCCGAGTATAAGGAGCGGCCCGTCGCCGACACTGTTGGCGGGGGATTGAATGAGAATATCGCCAGCCCCGCCAATCGGTCCGTTCAATGTCAGAGTCCCAGAAGCATTTCCACCCACGTTGAACGTGGCATTACCGGTCAACGTCACCGGCGCCGGGAGGGTCGCGCTGCCAATACACATAAAGGTGGATCCCCCAATGCTGAGGCCGCTGATGTTGTCCAAAGGCGTGGGGTTTTGCACCGCCAGCGTGCCGCCATTGACGGTCACGGTGCCGGTCAACGTATGTGCCCTCTGGAGCGTGATTTGGTTGGCGCCGGTCTTGACGAAATTGAGCGTGCTGCCCGCGCCGGTGTTTTGGAGGATGCCGTTGAAGATCAAAGTGGAAACGGCTTGGGTGACACCGACCGTCAGGGTGGAAGTCGTGCCCGCCGCGGTGTTGTCAATCAAACTGATGAGGCTTCCGCTGGTGGTGCCGGCCAAGCCATTGATGGTTTCGGAATTGCCATTGAGATCCAGCGTGCAGCCGAAACCGATCGTGACGTCGCCTTTGCCAGCACCATCCGGGATGACGTTGTTGGCGCCGAGTTTCAGCGTGCTGCCGGTCGAACCGGCGGTGAGGACGGTGTTACCACCATAGGTATTGGCGCCGGACAGGACATTCGTGCCGTCCCCCAGCAGGGTGATGTTGTTGCCGCTCGCGCCGGAGACAGCACCGCTCAAAGTCAGCGTGCGACCTGCCGCCAGGTTCCAAACGGCACCACTGCCCAAAACGTAGTCACAATTCAAGGTGAGATCGGCGGTGGCCGAACTCAGGTCAATGCCGCCGTTGTTCGTCAGGGTGTTGCCTGCGTTGATGGTCACCAACCCGCCGGCGTTCGAGACGATGAGGGAACCCCACGCCGTATCAGCACCGAGCACGGTGGTATTGGCGGAGGTCACCGTGCCATCCCAGAGGGCATTGTCCACCGGACCGGGCGCGCTGCCCCCCACCCAACTCGTGCCGAGGTTCAGGTTGTTCGCGTTGTTGGCCTTGGCCTTCGTAGTGCCGAAGTAGGTGATGATGATCTGACCTTGCCGGCCGTTGGCCCCGGCAAAGGCGGTGCCCGCAGTGCCGGCCCTACCGGCGCCGCCGGCGCCGCCCGGCGCCTGATTTGAGTTATTGCCAGCCCCAGAGCCGCTTTTACCCGTATCGCCGCGACCGCCGTTATGATCGGCATCGCTCCCGGTCGTCGAAGAAAAAAACGTCCCGCCCTGATTTTGGGAAGATCGGCTTGGGCCGTTGGCCAAATCACTAGCCCCGTTACCACCGGATCCGGCAAGGCCAGCCGTGGTATGCTTCCAGCCGTTGCCACCGGACCACTCGACGTCATACGAGCCACTGATAGCACCACCCAGACCACCATCTCCAGAAATGGAGGTGGCGCCAGTGGTCACCACGCACATGCCGCCCTGACCGCCGTTGGCGGTGACGCTCACCCCACCGTCGCCGGTGAAGGTGATATTCGCGCCGCTAGGCGAAAAAACACCGTTTGCAAAGTTCGTCGTCGGAGCCACCGCTTCCGCGGGAATGGTGACGGTGTAGGGAGTCCCGGGCGTCACTGGGACGCTGAGCTTTTTGGCATACGCGCCGCCACCACCACCACCGCCGCCGGCATTACCCGTGGCGCCATTGGTCTTCCATGCCGAGCCGCCGGCGCCGCCGCCGCCCCAACATTCCACGGTGATATTGGTTATCCCAGCCGGCGGCGTGAAGGTGCCGGAACTGGTATACTTCACGCTGACCGCGTGCAGGCTCGCCGGCAGCAGCACGGCAAGGCCTAGCGCGGCGGCAAGAGCAGATGGAGGTTGGAACAGTCGATTGGTTTTCATGGATGGACGGGTTTGCATGTATTGGTCTATGCCATTTGTTGCCTCAAATTTCTTGGGGTAGGTCAACGATAGCGAATCCAGCCCAACTACCCATACCCATAAACATGGGTATGACGGGCTGCTGGCTTGGCGCACCGAAGGAGGGGGGCCTGCAGGACGGGGGGACGGGAAAGTCAGGGTCAGGCCCGGGGCATTAGTTTGGCGACGGCCTCGGCGCGCGAGTGGACGTGGAGCTTGGTGTAGAGGTGCTTCACGTTCATGCGAACGGTCTCGATACTTATCCCGAGCTTGTCCGCAATCTGCTTGTAGGCGTCCCCGTGCGCGAGCCGTTCGAGCACCTCCCGTTCGCGCGGGGAGAGCTTCTCGCATTCCGAAGTCCGATCTCCCATCCGGTTGAAGTATTGGACCACCCGCCGGGCGATGTTCGCAGTCATGGGAGCCCCCCCGGCCCGCACCTGACGGATAGACTCAACGATCTGGGCCGTGGACGTGCGTTTGAGCAGATAGCCGCTCGCGCCGGCGAGCAGTGAATTGAAGATCGGCTCGCTCTCCTCATAAACCGTGAGCATGAGGACTTGTACCTCCGGACAGACGGCCCTGAGCCGACGGAGACATTCGATGCCGCTCATGCCCGGCAGGTTGATGTCCATCAAAACGACGTCCGGCCGCGCATCCGGAATGCCCGCCAGGGCGCTCTCGGCCGTGCGGTAAGCGGTGAGCACTTTGAAGTCTGGCGACTGCCCGATGACCCGTGCGAGGTCGGCGCGCAACCAGTCGTCATCCTCCACAATGGCCACTTGCACCAGCCGGGCGGCGAGGCCCGGATCCGAAGATTTCGGCGCCGGCAGGGCTGGCATTTGCGGTTTCACTTTCGTACGCATAAGAATCCGTGGGGCCTTTGGCATCCCCCATAAACATGGGTATCATGGTTCACCCGCGCCCAACGCCACGTCAAAGTGAATGCGGGTGCCACGACCGGGCGCGCTGGCCAGTTGAAATTTGCCGCCGACCGATTCGAGGCGCTGACGCATGTTCTCCAGCCCGTTGCGCCCGGCCAGAGCGGACGCCGGGTCAAATCCGCAGCCATCGTCCTCCAAGGAAATGGCGAGCCGGTTTCCAGACAGCACCACCCGCAGGCAGACCTGTGAGGGGCGGGCATGCTTGACGGCGTTATTCAAACCTTCCTGCGTCGCCATGAAAAGATTGTGCCGAACGGCCGCCGAAACCGGGGTGGACGGGAATTCAAACGGCACATCCAACTGACAGTTCACGCCCGCGTGCCCCAAGTATTCCTCTGTGTAATGAACCAGATAGTTGACCATGTTATCCAATGTATCGTTCCGAGGATTCACCGCCCACACGATTTCATCCATCGCCCGGACGATGTTGCGCGTTGTATCCGACACGGTGCGCAAGACAGGCTGATGTGGCTCGGCAACGGCCGACTGGTGGTCGAGAAATTCGGTCAACTTGCCAACCTTGGTGAGTTGGGCCCCAACCCGGTCGTGGATGTCGCGGGCGATGCGCGTGCGCTCCTGCTCCAAGGCGCGCTGTGCCTCCAACCGGCGGAGCCGGTGCCGATAGCGCGCGCGTGAGATGGCATAAGCGCAGCCGCCGCCCAACAGCAAAGTGGCAAGTCCACCGGCAATTTTGAACCACCACGTTTCCCAGAAAAAGGGGCTCACGGTGAGGGCCAAGGTAGAGCCGGTCTCATTCCACAGGCCCGAATTGTTGCAGGCGAGGACGCGAAATTCGTAGTCGCCCGCCGGCAACCGCGGATACGTGGCGCGACGTGATTGGTCGGCCTCCACCCAGTCCGGATCAAACCCGCTCATCCGGTAGCGGAAGCGGACATTCTCGGGCGAAGTGAAGCTGAGGGCGGCAAAATCAAACTCCAGTTTCCGATGGCCTGGCCCCAAGTGCAGCGCGGACTTGACGCCGCGAAGATTGAGCGCATTGGTGGCCAATCGCGCCTGAAGCGGCGGGCACCTCTGATAGTCGGCGATGATTTGCTCATCCACGCGAACTCTCCCCAGCACGACGGGAGGAGGGAGTGAATTGTCCCGGATCTGGTCGGGGTGAACTGTCAATAAACCGCTGTAACCAGCAAACACGAGCTGGCCAGCATGAGTTTTGGTTGCCGAAGGGCAGAAATCCCGGCTCGGCCGCAGGGGAGGCAAACCGTCCCGCCGGCCAAAAGCCTGCGGATTCAACTTTGGCAGCCGCCCGTCCATGAAGGCATCCAGATGGGCGAAACTGATGCGCGACAGCCCACGATCGCCGTTGATCCAAAGATGGCCACGGTCATCGGCCAGCAATTGCGAGATGAAGTCATCCGCCAAACCGTCCGCAGTCGTCAGCCGCTGATACCTGCCTTGCTTGCAATGGCCCAGCCCATCTCCAGAGTAGCCAATCCACAGGCCGCCGTCGGCGGCTGCCAGCAGCGAGCGCACCGGCATAGCAAACGGTTCGAAAATCGCCGGTTCCGACACCAAATTCGAACCGGACACCTGGAGAATCTGCCCTTCCGCCGTGCCAATCCAAATCGTGCCATCGGCGGTTTCCGCCAAGGCCCGAATGACCCCCAACGGCAAGGGGTAGTTGATCACCTGCACCTGTCCATCACGCAACCGATGCAACCGGTTGGGCCGATACGAAGCCACCCAAACATCACCTGTGGCACTGACCATCAGGCTGCGAATCGTGTCGCTGGCCAAACCGTCTTGCCTCCGCCACTCGCGCCAAGTCCCTCCCCGGTAATATTTCAAGCCGTGATCACTGGTGCCCACCCACACGCCACCCGAAGCATCCGCCGCGACGCAGGTGGCGGTTTGGCCGGACCAGTTGGTGCCGTCGCCGATCTGTTCCCATCGGTTCTCTATTCCGCGAACCAGTTGACCACTCTGCCCCACCACCCATAAACAGCCTTCCGCATCTTCCGCGACCGATTGGGCGGCTTCAAAGGGGAGCCCCGTTTCCCGTCCGACCAGTTCCGCCGTGCGCGGGCGGATCTGGTTCAAGCCACCCCCCTCAGTCCCGACCCAGATATTTCCTTCGCGATCCTCGAACAGACAGTTGATGGTGCGCTGCGAGGTCGGCACGCTTTCGACTTGCCGACCGTCCCAATGAAAGAGTCCGTTCTCAAAAGTGCCCATCCAAATTCCACCGGCCCGGTCCGCCAGCAACACCTTGGGGCCAGACTTGGAAGGTAAAGTTGCAACCCGCACCGGCACCTGCCCCTCCTCCAGGGCGAACAGACCATCGCCAGACGTGGCCCACAGTTTGGATTTCCCGTCCGAAATGATGCCCCTTACCGGGGATGCAAAATTTGGGAGAAGGCGCCACTCCCCCTCCCGCCACATTGCGAGCCGCCTTCCCTTGGCACACCAGATTGCCCCCTGCGCATCGGCGGCTGCCAACAGATCTCCGCCCCCCTCAAACCCCGCGGGCAACTCAACTGCGTAGACCTTGCCTTGCAGGATGCGCCGCAACTGACCCGAATAAACGACCCACACCGCGCCAGCCGCATCTTCTGTGATCCGCAAAACCGTCAAATTCTGGCTGGGCAGCCCGTTCGTGGAGGTGAAGACATCCAGC
>JAFMIZ010000026.1 GCA_017853715.1 Pedosphaera sp. | reverse complement strand
GACGTGCTCGACCACGCCACCAGCGAAATCGCGATCGGCTCGAAGCTGGGCATCGATGCGACGAAGAAGCTGGCGGGCGAAGGGTTCAAGCGCCCCTGGCCGCCGTTGATCAAGATGGATGAAGGTGTGAAGGCGCGGGTCGCGAAAATCCTCAACCCGTAGCGGGCCACGTGGGTGCGCTCAAACTGGGCGATATGCTCGTGCCGTTGAAGCCAACCGAAGAAAGAGTGAGCCGACTCACGTCGGCTGCTACAGTCTTATCCGGTAGCGGCGGGTCGTTTTTTACCGCTTTCTGCCCCGGAGAGGGCCACTGATATTGATACCAGCCATCCGTTTTGTCGGGCGCGGTTGTCACGGCGCCAATGAGCCCGCGAATGATGGGCCTGCCATTGATATCTTTCAGGTCCAATTGATTCTTCCCTTCCATGGTGGCGTCGGGGTGAACCAGCATCGTGCCCCGGTCGTCCAGGACAAAAATGTATCGCTCACCCTGCTGCCAGCGGGAGCCGGAGCCCCTGAAGTCCGCAAAGGCATCCTGACCTTTGACGCGGAGCAGCTCGGCGGCGGCGGTCACGAGCTGGGCGAGTTCACGAGTCTCCTGGTATTGGAACCCATCGGAACCCGATGGGGCCGTGCCGGTGCTCGCAGAATTCCCGGCGGACAGGGCCTGGTTGACGGCAATGACCAGCGGCAAAACCGCCGTCTGAATGATGGAACGATTCATAGTGACCTCCCGGTGGTTAACTTATGGTTCAGCCTCACAGAGACAGTCCAAGGCAAACTCCCCGCAAGCTGTCCGAGCGAAGACCTGGTTATTCTGAACAACTTGATGGGTGCAACCCTCCTCCCCATCGTGGATCAATATAGGCCTGATTGGCGGCTGGCAACATCGTGCGCGTTATGATTCTGTCTCCGGAAAAGCCCCGAGTGTGGCTGGGGTTTTGCATAACGCGCCCCGAAACAGTCTTGGAAGTTCTGCCGTCGGCACAACGACCCAGTCCCCCACCCCGTTGCTCTCCTCACCGCAGCCGATGGGGAGATTCGCAGTTATTCCGGTCGCTGGGGGGCGGGTGGAGGTTCAGTTCTGACTCCCCGGCTGGTTGTCCGGATGGCCGGGGCTGCGGCCAGCCTCCAACTTGACCTTGCTGCCCCAAGATTTGGCCGGCTCCGGACCAAGCGTGAGTTCGAGCGTGCCGCCGCTCACGAGTTCCGCGTGCGGCAGCAGGGATTTGCTCCACGGTTCACCGTTCCATTTCGCCGACTGGATGTAATAGTTCCGCGGCCCCTGATTGCGGGCGACGATGGTGAAGGTATTGCCGCCGTAGTAGCGGTCGCTCAAGCGGATCGTCACCTTGTCGAAGACCGGTGCCGTCAGGTCGTATTGGGAATCCGGTCCGGAGCCGCCGTCGAACTGGAACAATCCCATCGCCATGAGCGCGCTCAAGCTGGCCATCTGCCCCTGGTCCTCGTCGCCGTTGTAACCGTTGAACGGATCGCAGCCGCTGAAGTTCGCGGCGTGAACCTTGCGCACCCACTTCTGCGCCAGCCAGGGATGGCCGATGCGGTTGAAGAAGTGCGCCATGCCCGTGCCATCCTGGTTTGAGTAGCAGACGTAGGTGGAGGCGTGCTTGCGGTTGTGTTTGCCCCCGATGAAACCCAGCGGCTCGGCCTGCTGGAAGTAGCCGTCAAGTTTGGCCGCCAGCGCCTTCGCGCCGCCGAGGTATTCCGCGAGGCCATCCGGATCGTGGGGAACATAGAACGTCGAGATGGCGGCGGAAACCTCGCAGAAGCCATCCTGCTCAAACAGGTCGTCCACGGGCTGGAAGCCATCTTTCCATGAACCGTCCGGCATCCGCACCCAGGCGCATTGCTTTTCCGGCCAGAGGACATTGCGGTAATTGGCCGCGCCTGGGATGAACTTTTCATAAGTCTCCTGCTCATTGAGGCTGCGTGCGAGTTGGGCGATGCACCAATCGTGGTAGGCGTTGTACAGGGTGAGCGAGGAAACAGCCTTGTTGTGCATACCGCCGAGGAAGTTGCCCCAACTGACATAGCCTTTGCGCTCGTATTCCGCATGGACATTTGGCGACGGGCGCGGAGCGTAGCCGCCATGGTAACGCCCGCCGTCGGCCCCGGTATTACGGACCAATCCCTGCAAGATCAGCTTCGCATCGAAGTCGCGGATCCCCTTCTGATAGGCCGCCGTGAGCGCCGGCGCGGCAGAGTCGCCGATCATCACAAAGGTGTAGTTGCCGCCGGACGGCCCGCGAGGAATCAGTCCGCCGTTCTTGAACATCTCCAGCGACGTGAGGCAGAAATCGCGGTAGCGCTCGGGACACAACAACGGCCAGAGAATATCGAGCGACCAGTGGCTGCCCCACCACGCGTCGAAGTTGTGCATGTTGAACTCAGGCCTGCCCTCGGCATCGAGGGGCACGCAGCGCACGCGCGGTTCGTCGCCCGTCATATCCATGTATGATCCCGCCGCGTCGCTCAAGACGCGCCGCCCGAGCATGGCCCGCCACAAGTCAGTGTAAAACTTGGTGCGCTCCGCGTCCGTGCCCCCCTCGACCTGAATGCGCGAAAGGTGTGCATTCCACTCCGCCGCGGATTCGGCCACGATGCGGTCAAAGTCCCAGTGGTCCAACTCGGCTTCAAGATTCTTGCGAGCGTGCTCGACGGAGGTGTAGCTGATCGCCACTTTCATCAGGAGCGGTTGCCTCGGCGCAAAGCGGACGAACGCACCGACCTGCGGACCGGCCACTGACTTCCCCTTGGGAAGCAGTTGGCCCTTTTGCCAGCCGCCGAAGTCCGTCATCGGCTCGCTGAACCGCGCGACAAAGAAGACCGGGGTCTCCTTTTTTCGACGGAGCGTTGCTCCCATCAGGCTCATGCCCTCGATCTCGGTGTCGCTGGCGCGCCGCACCTCGGCCCGCACCATCGGCCCTTGCGCCAGATACGCACCCACGTCGAACAACACGTAGGATTCCCGGCCGACGGGAAACGTGTAGCGATGAAAACCGACGCGCAGCGTGGAAGTGAGCTCCGCCGTGACGCCGTAGGTCCTGAGCGCCACCTTATGATAGCCGGGACGCACCACTTCGTCGTCGTGCGAAAATTCTGACCGGTAGGCATCCATGCCCTGGTGGCCGATCATCGGCCCGGTGATGGGCAGCACCGGGATGCCGGAGAGTTCCCAAGCGTGGATGTGACTGAAGCACCGGATGTGGTTGTCCGCGTAAAGATAACCGGATTTCCATGAGCCCTTCGTCCGCGTGTCGGGCGAGAGGTTGACCATGCCGAACGGCCGGCAGGCGGAATTGAAGTAGAACCAGCGGGAATTGTGGGTATCAACCAGCGGGTTCACCCAATCCACCGGCGTCCGGACCTTGCGTCCGGTCTGGGCCTCAGCCCCCGGGGCGCGGCTCTGGCTGAAAAGCAGACCCGCGGCCACCGCGGCGAGCGTCAGGTTTTGTTTCATATCGTCATCGTTGCAGAGTTGATTCCTTGTGCGGCGCAAGCCGCTTATGTTCTAACGAAGGCTTTCAGGGTGGCGCATTCTTGACCGGGGGCGAGCCCATGCGGACGGATCGGGCAAGCTCCCACGGCGGCGCGAACGATGCAGGTCTCCGCATCATGAACCACGGACGGAGCCAATCGATGCAGGTTGGTCATCACCTCTCCGGCGGCCGGCGCTGTGGAAGGCAACGCCGCCACAAGCAGAAGGCTTGCAACGGCCTTCAGCTGCGAGCCTCTGGCGGGCGACTTCCAATGCATGACCCGACGATACTTCGCGCCCTGGCGTTTATCACGCCAGAAAAGCCGACCCCATCCGCCGCCAAGATCAGCTGGCTGCGCGCGAACAGCAAGGTGCGGTGTCCATTGTTCACGGTGTGCGGAGCTTGGTCCGCGGACCGGGATTTCTCCGCGTTTTCCCAACTCAAAGCGAGCAACCCGCTGGTGAAAAAGTGAAGCGGGCCGATGTGCCCGACCACGCCACCGCGAAATCTCCACCGGCAGCGAGCCGGGCAACGACGCGACAAAGAGATGGCCGGGTGAAGGTTTCAAACGCCGCCGGCGCCTTGACAAAATGGATGAGGCGGTGAAGGCGAAGGTGGAAAACGGGTTTGTCGCAGCCTTATGAAGAATGCCGCCCCAAAGGTTTTTCCGACCGCAGAGTGGAAGCATCTAGCGATGCTCAACCACGTGATCGGACCGTCCCTGCCCACGCCTCACGTGCCAAGAGGAACGGAACTCGACCTATGGAACGGCAAGGCTTTGGTTTCCATGGTCGGCTTTCAGTTCTTGAAGACGCGTGTTTTTGGAATCCCGATCCCGCTGCGCCGAGATTTTGAAGGACGCGAACGGCTTCAGCGCCGTCGGCCGCCAGCAGGACCCTCAACCCGCGCGGCGCAATCTGCCAGAACGCCAGCGGTCTTTGCACCAGCCGCACGCATTCCGCCTCACTTGCGAATCAGCCAAACGACCAAACTCAGGCCCACACTGAGCAACACGCAGGTGACGACGGGAAAGTAAAAGCTGAAGCCAGCCTTCTCGATGTGGATGTCCCCCGGCAACCGCCCCAGCCACCCCCTGCCCACCCCCGTCCACAACAACAGGCCAACGCCAGTCATGACGAGGCCGCCCATCACGAGCAGCTTGCCGAGATCGCTCATCTATTGACGCGGATTGAATTGTGACCCGGCGGCGAGTTTCTCCCACAACTTACGTTCGCCGTCGGTGACTTTGCCCGGAACTTCCACGCGGGCCACCACGATCAGGTCGCCATGGCCCCCACCCCGCTCAGGCAATCCATGACCCCGCACGCGCAGCTTTTGTCCGTTCTGCATTCCGGCGGGAATCTTGATGCTTACCCTGCCCGTCAGCGTCGGCACCTCCACGTTCGCGCCCAACACGGCTTCCCAGGGTGCGACATGGAGTTCTTGAACGAGGTTATGGCCGTCGACCTCGAAGTCGGGGTGGCGCGCCAAACGCACGCGCAAAAGCAAATCGCCGGCGTTGCCCCCCCCCCAACCCGGCTCCCCACGCCCCGCGAGGCGCAGCTTTTGTCCCTCCGTCACACCAACGGGAATTTTCACCTGAAAGGTCTCCGTCTTTTGGACCTGTCCCGAGCCGGCACACACGGCGCAAAGTCTGCCCAGGCTGCGCCCCGAGCCATTGCACGGCTGGCAGTTGTCATTGTGGCGGACCGACACCGAACGCACCGAACCCCGCGTGGCTTCTTCCAGCGTCACCATGATGTCGCCCTCGATGTCCCGACCGCGTTCGGCGACGTCCCGTTCGGCGAAACCACCGCGTTGCGCGGGCCGGCCCGCGCCCGTGCGACCGAACATCTGCTCGAAGAAATCGCTGAAGCCGGTCCCCCCGAAATGGAACTCAAACTCCTCCGCGCCAGGACGGCCGCGGCGACCGCCCTGGGCGCCACGAAATTCTTCCCAGCCCGGCGGCGGACGGAACTCTGCGCCCGACTGCCAGTTGGCGCCCAACTCGTCGTATTTCTTGCGCTTCGCGGGGTCGCCCAGCACCTCGTAGGCTTCGTTGATCTCCTTGAACTTTTCCTCCGCGCGTTTCTTGTCCCTGGCCACGTCAGGGTGATACTCGCGGGCGAGCTTGCGAAATGCCTGCTTGACGTCAGCCTCGCTCGCTCCGCGCGGCACGCCGAGCGATCCGTAGTAGTCTTTGTAGCGGACGGCCATATTCCCGGCGGCAAGTTATCCGAGAATCCCAGGTTGTGAAAGGGTAAGCGTATGGGGCCCCGGACGGTTCCCGTGCGGAACTTCAGGCGAACAGCTGAGAAAGCCGCTGACGCCGGAAGGCAAAGATCCGCTCCACATCGCGCCGCACAAACATGGCATTGATGAAAGCGCCGCCGGGCACCGCATACCGGACCTTGTCGCGAGCCAGGGTGCCCCCGTCCTGCCCGGTGAAGGTGTGTTCGTGTATCCATTGGCGGTAGGGGCCGCGGAGCTGCTCGTCCACGAAGCGATGCGGCGGATCCCAATCACGGATCAGGGTGCGCCATTTCAGCGGGATGCCATGAACGCGCAGCCGGTAGTCGATCAAGGTGCCGGGTTTCATCTCAATCTGGCCGGGTGTGACCACCTCGAAGCTCAGCCAGTCCGGGGTGATCGCCTGCAGATTCCCGGCATCCGCAAAAAACGGAAAAATCTCCGCCACCGGACGCGGCAGGAATTGTTCGCACTCAAACTGAAACACACGCATCAGAAGTAATGGGTGGCGACGGCCCGCCGCCTGGTTGTCACAGCTTTGTTTTGATGCCGCAGGCGCGCAGCCCGCACCAGCCGCGAATGGCCTCGAACAACACGAAGACGGCCGAGGCCAGCAGAACCAGCCCAAGCCAAAGCAGGGTGCAGATTGCGAACAGGCCGCCCACGAGCAGCAGAATGCCCATGATGCCACGGAGCAGCCGGCCACGGTTGTCGATATTGGGAGCGAATCGTTTTGCCATGATGATTTGCAGGGTTCAGGACGCCCGCCTGCGCAGGCCCTCGAGCGTGGCCGCCAGCGCGTGCAAGTCGGCGATCCGGAGCGCGCCGATGGTGTCCAGGGTTTCGCTGTAGGCCGAGGCGGCGCGACCGCCCGCAAGTATCCTGGTCTCGGGCGGCAGGTAACGGCGCAAGCTTGAAAGTTCGACGGCGAGCGTCCGGTCGTCTTCGGGATAAACCATGCTCAAAGCGACCACCCGGGCCCGGTTTTGGGTCGCCGCGCCGGCAATTTCCGCCGCCGCCAAATTGGTCCCCAAATAGGTGACACGCCAACCCAGGTTGGCGGCGGCGGCGGCGACCATGACGGCCCCCAGCTCGTGCAACTGTCCGGCAGGTGTCGCGACCACGATGACCGGAGCCGATTCGGGGAGAGCGGACTGACGCACGGATTGGCCGAGAAAAGTTCTGAGCGCCGCGCTCAAAAAGTGTTCGTGAGCCGCCGTCAAATCACCCGCCTGCCAATGTTCGCCGATCCGCTGGCTGAGCGGCGCAACGACCCGGCTCAAAAGTCCCATGTGGCCGAACCGAACAAGCGCCCGTTCCAGGGCGCCGTCCAACGCCACCGCATCAAGTTGACGGACCGCCTCGAGGCAATCCCCCAGCATCGCATCGTCCGGCTTGGTGGCGGCTCCGTTCCGGGGACCGGAGTTGAACGTTTTAGCCGGCGCCGATTGAATCAACACCTCACGCAGCTTGTCCGTGGAGAGCTTGGAGGCCTGGCTGATGTTGTGGCCTGCCCGAGTGGCTTGATGCAACAACTCCAAGCGCTGCACCTCGTCCTCCGAATAGAGGCGACGATTGGTACCCGTGCGTTGCGGCTTCACCGCCCCGTAACGCTTTTCCCACACCCGGATAACATGGGCGCTCAGCCCCGTGCGCAGGGAAACCGCCTTGATGGTGTGTTCAATATCGCCCACGGAAATATATTCGACATAAATTAGACATGGCGCAACAGAAAAATCATGGTGGTTTTAAACTGCCTGTTGTTAAGATTATAGAACATACTAACTGCTCAAAACATTTATTAGACATAAGGTTGACACCGTTAAACACGCGTGCGACAAGAAGAGGAACAAGCAGCAAACAAGACGGCCAACATGGAACAATCGACACAACCGGTGATGCTGGTGTTAGGAGCAACGGGGGGGATCGGCTCGGAACTGTCGCGCCAGCTCGCCTCAACTGGCTGCCGGCTGATCTGTGCCAGTCGCGCTGAGAACCTGCCCCCTCATCTGGTCGAGGCATTGGGCAGCAGCGAATTCATATCCACCGACGTCACCGACCCGAAGCGGGTCAAGGAATGCATGGAGCGGGTGGTTGACCGCCACGGTCGTTTGGATGGGGTCGCGCTTTGCGTTGGTTCCGTTTTGCTGAAGCCGGCTCATTCCACCTCCGATGCCGAATGGGATGAGACGCTGCGCGTGAACCTCACTTCGGCCTTCCATGTGTTGCGCGCCGCGACCCAAGCGATGCGTCCGACCGGTGGCTCCATCGTATTTGTCTCATCCGTGGCGGCGCGGCGGGGGCTGGCCAACCACGAAGCGATCGCCGCCGCCAAGGCGGGCATCATCGGCTTGACGCTTTCCGGCGCTGCCACCTACGCCCGATACGCCATCCGCGTGAACTGCGTGGCGCCCGGTCTGGTGCGGACCCCACTCACGCAATCCATCACGGGCAATGAAGCGGCATTGCGCTACTCCACCTCGCTGCACGCGTTGCGGCGCATCGGTGAGCCCGCCGAGGTCGCCTCCGCGATCCGTTGGCTGCTGGATCCGTTGCAAAGCTGGATAACGGGTCAAGTCATCGGGGTAGACGGCGGGCTTGCGTCCATTCAACCCACGAACAACTGAACGGTCATGATCGCCTGCGCAAACACCATGGAACCGACGGGCGGACGGCCGCTGCCCCCGACGCAACCCGCGGCCCGGGCGATCAAGGTCCGCCGCATCCGATGGTTCGGGGCCGGCCGAACGGCGCGGAGCGGCCGATCGGCACCGGCACTCAGCTTGGAAGTCCAGTTCGCCGAGGAGGCGTTCACGCCGACGATCCGATCCAACCCCAACAAGTAGCCATGTCGAAACAAGTCATCATCATCGGCGCGGGCCCAGGCGGGCTAGCTTCCGCCATGTTGCTCGCCGCAGCGGGCGTCAAAGTGAAAGTCATTGAACGCCTGCCCCATGTCGGCGGGCGCACCTCGACGATCGAGGCGCAAGGGTACAAGTTCGATCTGGGACCAACCTTCTTCCTCTACCCGCGCGTGTTGGAGGAGATTTTCAACGCCGCCGGGCGTCGGATGAAGGAGGAGATCGAGATGATCCGGCTCGACCCGCAATACCGCATCCAATTCGGTGCGGGCGGGAAGATCGACGCCACCGCCGATCCTGTGCGGATGGAAAAGCAGATCGCCAGCATCGCGCCGGAGGATGCCGCCGGCTTCCGCAAGTTCATGGCGGAAAACCGCACCAAGCTGGACAAGTTCGCGCCGTGTCTCGAGACGCCCTTTTTGGGCTGGCAAGATGTGGTCAACCTGCGGTTGCTCAAGCTGCTTCCCGGGTTGCACCCGACCGAGTCGGTGGACACTTATCTGAAGCGCTTTTTCAAGGACGAGCGCGTCCGTCTGGCGTTTTGCTTCCAATCGAAATATCTCGGGATGTCGCCGTTCCGTTGCCCGAGCCTGTTCTCCATCCTGAGCTTCCTCGAGTATGAATACGGGGTGTGGCATCCGGTCGGGGGCTGCGGCGCGGTGTCCGGGGCGATGGCGCGCGTCGCCGGGGAAATGGGCGTGGAGATCTGCCTGAACGAACCGGTTGAAGAAATGGTGTTTGCCGGGCGCAAGGCCGTAGGCGTGCGGACCGCCACGGGCATCCATCGAGCTGATGCGGTCATTGTGAACGCCGATTTCGCCCGTGCCATGGAACGCCTCGTGCCGGACAATCTTCGCCGCCGCTGGACGGACCGAAAGCTGGCCAAGAAGAAGTTCTCCTGCTCGACGTTCATGATGTATCTCGGCGTGGAGGGTGAATTCAACCTGCCCCACCACACCATCCACATCGCCAACGACTACGTCAAAAACCTCGACGACATCGAGAACAAGCATGTCCTGAGCGAAGATCCCAGTTACTACGTCCAAAACGCCTGCGTCACCGACCCAACGCTGGCGCCCAAGGGGCACAGCGCGCTGTACGTGCTCTCGCCTGTCACGCATCAGCACCCGAACGTGGACTGGAATCAAGAACGGGGCCGCTTCCGCGAATTGCTCCACCGACAGATGGCGAAGGCGGGTTACGGCAATCTGGAAGGGCGGGTCCGCTACGAGCGCATCATCACGCCGGCGGAATGGGACACGAGCTACGAGATCCACAAAGGCGCCACCTTCAATCTGGCGCACAGTCTGGATCAACTGCTTCACCTGCGGCCGCGAAACCGGTTCGAGGACCTCGACTCCGTCTATCTCGTGGGGGGCGGCACGCATCCCGGCAGCGGGTTACCCGTGATCTACGAGTCTGCGCGCATCACCTCGCGGCTGCTGCTCGAGGACCTGGGTGTGCCGCATGACGCCGACAAGCTCACCCCGCGCTCCGCTCAATTGTCCACCCACGCGGCCGAGCCCCAGACCGTGAATTAAGGAACCATGTCGATGCCGCCTGCCACGCCGACCAAGCCCCACCCGCTGGACGCCATCAGTCCAGCCGCGCAGGGCATGGCGGCGGCGAGGTCGGCGGGCTTGGCGCAGCGCATCTGGGCAACCACCCCGCTAGAACGGCGTGTGGAGTTGTTGCGGAATTTCCGCGCACTGCTGGCCGAATACGGTCCACGCGTCGCCGAATCCTCCGCCGGACCACGGCAGCGTCCCGTGTCCGAGACTTTGACGGCGGAGGTGATCCCGCTTGCCGACGCGTGCAAGTTCCTTGAAAAGAATGCCGCCCGCGTCCTGGCTCCGCGCACGCTGAGCGGCAGCGGCCGGCCCTTCTGGCTGCGGTCGGTGGCGACGAAAATCCATCGCGAGCCATTGGGGGTCATGCTCGTCATCGCGCCGTCCAACTATCCCGTGTACATTCCCGGCGTGCAGGTGCTGCAGGCCCTCGCCGCGGGCAACGCCGCGTTGATCAAGCCCGGGAAGAGCGGCACCCGAGCGGCGCACGCGCTGGCCGACCTGTTGCACCATGCGGGCTTCGACCACCGGCTGATCCCCGTTCTGCCGGAGGAAACCGAAGCTGTCCGCGGCGCCCTGGACGGGGGGGTGCACAAGGTGATCCTCACGGGCTCCGCTGACACCGGCGCCGCCATCCAAGCGGAACTGGCATCACGCTTGATTCCGTCCACGATGGAGCTGTCCGGCTGCGATGCGGTCTTCGTGTGCGCCGATGCCGATCTGGATCTGGCCGTCCGGGCCCTCACGTTCGGCCTCCGGTTGAACAACGGAGCCACCTGCATCGCGCCGCGCAGGATATTCGTGCATCAGTCAGTGGCCACTGAATTCGAGGGGCGGCTTGCCGAGGCATTGCAGGCGGAAAGCCCTGCCCGCGTCCCGCTTGGGCTGGCGCCCCAATTGCGGGCGGTGCTCAACGATGCGTTGGCGATGGGCGCGCACCTGCTGAGTGGCAAGCTGCTGCATACCGGCGATTGCATCCCGCCTCTGGTGGTGGCGGGCGCCTCCACGTCCATGCGGCTGCTCCACGAAGACGTATTTGCGCCGGTGATGTCTCTGGTCACGGTCGCAGACGAAGCCGAGGCTTTGGAGATGGCCCGGAAGTGTCCCTACGCACTGGCGGCGACCGTTTTCACGCGAGATGAAGCCCTGGCTCAACACCTTGCGGAACACATCCACGCCGGGCTGGTCATCGTCAACGACATGATCGTTCCCAGCGCCGACCCGCGCATACCGTTCGGGGGCCGCGGCCGCAGCGGTTTTGGGGTCACGCGCGGCCCGGAGGGCTTGCTGGAAATGACAGCGCCCAAAGTGGTCACCGTGCGTCGCACCCGATTTCTCCCGCACCTCGATCCGGCCAAGCCGGATGATGGTGAACTGTTCACCCATTACCTCCGGGTTGCGCACGGCCGTGGAATTCGTCCGAGGCTCAATGCGCTGGTCAATCTCCTCCGTCTCATCACCGGCAGGAACAAGACCCCCTCACCACAAGAACCAAGAACTCCAGAAGAACACACCGCATGAAGACACAGCGTATCGGCATCATTGGAACCGGCCTAGGCGGGCTGGCCGCCGCCTGCACCCTCGCCGCCCGCGGCCACAAGGTCATCGTGTTCGAAAAAAACCCCTGGCTCGGCGGCAAGGCCGCACAACTGGACCGTGCCGGCCACCGTTTCGACATGGGGCCGACCATCCTGACGCTGCCGTCAGTGCTGAGGCGCATCTTCGCCGAAGCCGACCGCCGCATGGAGGATTACCTGCAACTGGTGCGCCTCGATCCGCAGTGGCGCAGCTTCTTCCAAGACGGCTCCGTGCTGGACCTTTGGCAGAGCCCCGGCCGCATGGAGGCCGAACTCAAAGATTTTTCGCCGGACACGAACACGGCCGATGGCTACCGGCGCTTCATCGAGTTGAGCGAGCGCCTCGACCGCGTCTCGAACAAGTTCTTCTTCTACAAGTCGGTCGGCGGCCTGGGCGACATGTTCAAGCTCTCGAACACCTTCACCGCCTCCACGCTCAGCGATGTCCTGGCGATGCGGATGCACCGGACCGTCGCGAGCACCATCCGCTCATTTGTTCCCGATCCGCGGGTCTCGCAGATGCTGGACCATTTCACGCAATACGTCGGCTCATCGCCCTACGCATCGCCGGCCGTGCTGTGCGGCATCGCACACATGCAGACCAACGAGGGGGTGTGGTATCCGATGGGCGGAACCCGCGCCGTGCCGCTGGCGCTGGCGAAGCTGGCGCGCGAACTGGGCGTGGAGATCCATCTCAACACCAGCATCGAACGCATCGTCACCCAGGAGGGCGAGGTGCGCGGCGTCATCACGGGCAACGGCGAGGAGATCCCGCTGGCCGCGGTCATCTCGAACAGCGACTCGGTGCGGACGCACAGGGAGCTGCTGGGCGCAACCAAAGCGGAGGAATCGTTCCTGAACCGCCGCAAGTACGAGGCCGCGTGCTCCGGCGTGGTGCTGTATCTGGGCCTCAACAAGCGCTACGAGCACCTTGCGCATCATAATTTCGTGTTCAGCCGCGATCCCCACGAGGAGTTCGACCACATCTACAAACGAGGCGAGCCGGCGCCCGATCCGACCTGCTACCTCGCCGCGCCAGCCCAGACGGAACCCGGTGTGGCTCCGGCCGGGGGCGATTCGCTGTACGTGCTCGTGCACACGCCCTATCTCCGTCCCCATCACGATTGGAAACAGATGCTGCCTGCCTATCGGAAGACCATCATCGAGAAGCTCAAGAGCACCGGCGGCATGAAAGACATCGAACAACGGATCGTCACCGAAGACGTGCTGACGCCGCAGGACATCAACGACCGTTACCGGGTGCTGAACGGCGCGATCTACGGTCTAGCCAGCCACGGCAAATTGCTTGGCGCGTTCAAGCCGGCGAACCACAGCCCGGATGTGCGGGGCCTGTATCTCGCGGGAGGTTCCGCCCATCCGGGACCGGGCATGCCCATGGTGATGATGTCCGGGTGGATCGCGGCGGACCGACTGCATCAGGATGGGTTCGTCACCCCCGGCAGCGAGGCCGCGCGGACGGCTGCCGTAAGGCCTAAAAACGACCTCGCCACGGCCACCTAAGGCAACCATGAGCAGCGCCACGGTTCACGATTCACGCACCGACGTTGTGCGTGACGACCGTTCCGTGGGCAGCGCCGGGAACGGTCCGAAACGCAGTCTGCGGTCCGGAACGCAAGCCCCCCTCATTTCACCCCGGCTGTTCCGGGTCTTCTCCGCCTATTCGCGCTGGTATGCTGGCCGGCACTTCCACGCCATCCGCATCTCACGATCAGGAGCCATACCCAACGCCGCCGGTCTGCCGCTTGTCCTCTACTTGAACCACGCATCGTGGTGGGATCCCCTCGTCTGTCTCACCCTGCAAAATGCCCTGTTCGAAAAACGCCGGCCCTATGCGCCGATCGATGCCGAAGCGCTGAACAAGTACCGGTTCTTCGGCAAGCTGGGATTCTTCGGGGTCGAACAGCAGTCCCAACGGGGGGCGATGCAGTTCATCCGCACGGCGGGGACCTTGCTCCGCCAGCCGGACACGATTCTGTGGCTGACACCCCAGGGCCGCTTTGCCGATGTGCGGGAAAGACCCGCCCGGTTCAAGCCGGGCCTGGGGCATTTGCCCCGTTGTGTTGAGCGTGCCGCCTACGTTCCTCTCGCGCTCGAATACACGCACTGGGAGGAGCGCAAAGCGGAGGTCCTTTGCCGGTTTGGGCCGGTCGAAATCGCCGGCGGCAAGGCGGGCTTGCGAGCCATCGAGGAGAGGGATTGGACCCCACATTTTGAGCGCCAACTTCAGGCCGCCCAGGATGCGCTCGCGCTCGAGGCCCAACGCCGCGCGCCCCAGGATTTTGAGGTTCTGATGCGGGCCGGGACCGGGGTGGGTGTGATCTACGACTCGTGGCGTGCGCTGAGATCGGGATGGCGCGGTGAAAAATTTCAACGCGGGCATGGCAGCCTATGAACTTTGAACTGCTTGCAATCATCGCCCTTGCCCTGGCCGCAATCCCCGCAGCCATGTTCCTCTGGAATCTGCCGCAGCTTAGATCACCGCGGGTTGAGCCGGGGCAGCCGTTCCCACCAGCCCTGCAGGCCATCTCGGTACTCATTCCCGCGCGCAATGAATCGGGAAACATCCGTGGCGCACTGACCTCCGTGCTGGAGAATCGGGACGTCACGTTTGAAGTGGTCGTGCTCGACGACCACTCCGACGATGACACGGCGAGCGTGGTTCGTGAGTTCGCCGCCTCGGATCCGCGTGTGCGTCTGGAAAAAGCGCCGGCCCTGCCCCCGGGGTGGTGCGGCAAGCAACACGCGTGTCACGTGCTGTCCGGACATGCCAACCACCCCCTGCTCGTTTTCCTGGACGCCGATGTGCGCCTTTCCCCTGACGCGCTCGCACGCATGAGCGCATTCATGAACGCCCGGCCGCATGCACATCGCAGATCCGGAACCGCAAGCCCACCCGCGCTGGCCAGCGGTGTCCCACGTCAACTCACCGGCTCCCTGCTGGAGAAGCTGCTCATCCCGCTCATCCATTTCGTGCTCCTTGGATTCCTGCCCATCTGGGGCATGCGCCGTTCCACCAAGCCGGCCTATGGCGCCGGCTGCGGTCAACTCTTCATCGCCCGCGCTGACGCCTATCACGCCGCGGGCGGCCATGCAGCCATCCGTGATTCACTCCACGACGGCCTCAAGCTACCCCGCGCCTTCCGGCGTGCCGGCTTCAGAACGGACCTGTTCGACGCGACCCCAATCGCCTCCTGCCGCATGTATCACGGTGCGCGAGAAGTTGTTGACGGCCTGACCAAGAACGCCCACGAAGGGATGGCGGCCCCGGCGCAGATCGGGCCATGGACGCTGCTACTATCCGGCGGGCAAATTCTGCCCTGGGCATTACTAGCGAGCAGTCCCTGGTCAGGAGCGGAGGTGTTCCGGCTGTCCCTGCTGGGGGCCGGCTTGACGATGCTGCCCCGCGCGCTGGCCGCCTGGCGTCATCAGCAATCCTGGCTGGGAGCAGCATTGCATCCACTGGCCATAACCATTTTTCTGGTCGTGCAATGGCGAGCACTCGTCCGCACATTCAACCGACGTCCGCACGCGTGGAAGGGACGGACCTACGCGGTGCTGCCCAAGGCGTTGCCTGCGCCGCGCGTCCCTCCGGATGCCCACCCCAAAAGAGTCGTCGCCGGGCGGTGAGTCCTCCACTTACAACTTTTTTGGCGTTGCTGTGCCTGACGGCGGCCGGCACCGCGGTTGAATCGACCAGTCCGGCGTCCGCTGCGACGACGGAAACCAATCGTTGCGCGCAGTTCACGCTACAAGATCAGTTTGAGAAAACGCACCAGTTCACCTTCCCACAGGCCAAACCTGTGGTGCTGACCGTAGCGGACAAGAAGGGATCGGAAGACGTGAAAGCGTGGGCGCATCCGCTGGCTGAAAAGTTCGGCGACCAGATCATCATCGCAGGCTTGGCGGACGTCTCCAGCGTGCCGGGCCCGCTGCGTGGACTGGTCCGCTCGAAATTCAAGAAGGCCATCAGTTACCCGGTCATGCTGGACTGGGATGGCGGTTCAGCCCGCGGCTTCCATTACGCGAAGGGACGCGCGAATGTCTATGTCATCTCCCGGGACGGGCGGGTGCTGCATCACCTCAGCGGCAAGGCCGATGAAGCGCAGCTGGCAAAACTGACCGCAGTGATCGAGGCGCAAACATCTTCCGGCGCTCAGGCGAAAGCCCGCTCCAACTGACGGAGGATCCCGTGCGGCTCCGCCACGCCAAGCCCGGTGATTTCATCGGCGCGGGCCTGGGTATCCGCCACGGCATAGATGCGCAGTTCATCGGCATTACCCGAAGGGCGCACGTGCGCAACATCGCCGTTGCTGAAGCAAATGCGGACCCCGTCCGTATAGTCCACCCGGACCACCGCGCCGAAGCCGAGGTCCGGGGTGAAGAACTCAGGGATTTCGCCGGCCGATCCGGTGAGGGCCGCCACAATCTTCAAGCTGGCAGCCCGCGGGAACCTGCGCAGCAAAGCAGCACGGCTGAACCGATGGGGCAATGCGCCGAACACCTCACTCATGCGCCGGCTCGACGCCGCCATCTCGAACAACACGCACAGGATCGGCAGGAACGCATCGCGCGTAGGCAACGCCGACAGCCTTCGACCGTCGCGCTCGATGTCCGAGCCCGTGAGGAAGCCGCCGTTGGCCTCCCAACCGCAAACCCGTTGCTTGCCCCTGGCCCGGGCGGCCTCCATGCCCGAAATCACAAAGGGCGAACCGATCCTCGTCTTCGGCTCCAACAACGCTTTGAGACCGCCCCGGTCAATCGCATCGTTGCAGCTGATGGGCACAACCACGGCATCGGCCCCGAGATATTCCGCCACCACCATCCCCACGAGGTCGCCACCGAAGAACTTCGCGAGGCATTTGCCGTCGCCAGCGTAATCGATCCCCACCAGCAGCGGACGATCGCTGTCGCCGTCCGTTGAAACCACCGCATCCACCCGTCCGTGGCTGGCCGTTGCCTGCTCGGCGAGCCGGCGAACGCTTTCCAGGGTGACGTCATCAATCGCCTCGGTGTCGATGGGGACGAAGGTTTCACTGCGACCCGCCGGGATGACCTCAGCGCCGAGCGATCGCAGCAATTCAACCAACAAGTCGCGACCCACGGCAGAATGTTGGTACGCCACGAGCCGCAGCCCGCGCAGCGTCCGCCCTCCGAAGAAATCCTCATAGCGACTGAGGTAAGCACGGCGGCCTGCTTCCGAAGCCATTGCGACGGTCTGAGCGGCGACCTTGAAATCCCCGTTCGCCGCGAACAATGATTCCGCAAAGGGCTGTTGATAAAGCTTCGCGCGCCACGCGGCGACCCGTTCGTCGATGGGCATTTCATCCTGCTTAAGCAACTCACCCTTTGCGCTGTTCGTCTTGTAGCCGTTGCGATCGAATGGGATGTGGCTGCCGGTGATCATCATGCTGCCGCAGCCCCGCGCGAGCGCATACGCCGTGAGGGCGGGAGTTGGGATCGAGCCAAGATTGACCGGGGTCAATCCGGCGTCCAAGACGGCGCGTTCAATGGCCTGGGCCAGCTCGCCCCGACCGCCCTGCTCTGCGACGAACCGCGTTGAACTTGGACGCAGATCGCAGGCGAAGAAGAATTCCTGGCCGGCCCTGATCCCGCCCGCACCGGGCGACAGCGCCAGCAGATAATCCAGTTCCGCCCGCGCGTTGAGATAGATCTCCAGTTGGGTCAGGTGAATGACCTCGCCCCGCCGGCCGCTGGTGCCGAACTTCAACGGCTGCGGCTCGTAATTCAAAGCGGCCCGCAGCGAACCCGGACTGACTGTGTCGATGGCCATGTTTCCATCAGCTTAGACACCATGAGCAATGGGGTCAAAGCTCTGGATTGATGAGACGAACGGCGAAACTCTGCCCAATGCCCCGGTCCCCCGGCGATATTTCGAGCCGCTTGAGCGACGCGGCACCTGAACCCACCCTGCCCCGCTGCATCCACAACGCCTATCCGGCCTGCGCCTTCCTTCCACACCGAGAGCAGCCGAGCTCCATCGTGCTTCAGGGCAAGTCAGCATGGACGCATTGCTGCGAGGCCCACCGATCCAATCGCCCCAACGCTTCCCGCTGCGCGTCTGGCCGCGCAACTAGAAGTCCAACACCTGAAACTCTGAATCGAACCATAGACCGTTGAAGTCCAATTGCAGCCGTGGTGGATCGAACTCGCCGCGCACCCAGAAGACCTCGTTGCGCGCCGCAAGGCTGTCCAGCGCCTCGTCAAACATCTCCGGATCAAAGGCCACCACGCGATAGCGGTTGCGGCGCAAGCCGTGCCTGGCCATGTCGCGCAACAGCGACTCCGCCTCCGCTGGCGAGCGTTTCACCACCCAGATCTCCGACTCCGGCACTTTGACCGCCAGCTTGTCCAGCTTGGCCACAGCCACCTCGCCGCACTCCACCCACAAGGCCGGACGCAAC
Source organism: Pedosphaera sp. (assembly GCA_017853715.1). Classification (GTDB taxonomy): domain Bacteria; phylum Verrucomicrobiota; class Verrucomicrobiia; order Limisphaerales; family DSYF01; genus DSYF01. Next base: position 10,623 of record JAFMIZ010000026.1, on the reverse strand, counting down.
GTGTAGTCGAGCTGGACCAGGTCCGGCGTGAAGGGAATGTTGTCGTCGTGCAACTCGGTTTCAATCTGGAGCCGATCGCGATGGAACAGGACAAAGCCAAGGAACTTCAGGAGGACGTGCTTGGTGGTCTCCGTCTCCCTCCGGCCGATGAACACGCGCTCCGGCAGGTCGCGCCGACGGTTGTCCCGACTTTGAACATGGAAGGCAAAGCGGGAACTCATGGTTCGACAGCCACCGGGGTTCCCTGCCTGACGAGTCTGACCAGATACTCCGCATTCCAGTTGGCCAAGCGGAAGCATCCATGCGATTCCGTCCGCCCGACCTGCTCGGGGATGGGCGTGCCGTGAATGCCATAGCTGGGCAGGCTCAGGCTGATCCACGCCACGCCCACGGGATTGTTGGGACCGGGCTGGATGATCAGCTTGCGCCCGATGGCCTGCGCCTCCGGCGACTCGGGAAACACCGCAGGGTTGAAGGTATAATTGGGATTGGGCGCGAGGGCGGTGACAACCAAGTCTCCCATGGGCCGGTTCTCCACCCGCGCAGCGATGCTGCACGGAAAGTGGGCCAGAAGATTCGAACTCCCGCCGAACACCTGCAACGTCTTGGCCGCGAGAGAAATCCGCACCTGCGCCGCCAGTTCAGACGGTTCCGGGTATTCGACCCAGGGCACACGCAGCTCGGTTCCCGCCACGACATTCGACCAGTTCACCGACGGGTTCAACCGGCGGATGAGTTTGGGATTGGCGTGCGTTCGCTCGGAGACCAGTTCCAAAACATTTTCGTAATCGAGGGCGGATTGTTCGGACCTGCCCAACCACGTAGAAGCGACCGGCTGCAAACGCGCCACATCGTTGGACGAAACCCAGCAGCTGACCACCGGATGCGCATCGATACGAAGCCGATCTTGCGTGGCCGCATCCAGCACACCGGTCAGCGGCAGCCGCTCCCGCTGTTGAAACGCCAGCAGAGCCGCGCTGGTCTGCAACCCCATGACGCCGTCCAATGAACCGGGGCAGATCGCCAGGCGTGCGAGGGCGATCTGCACCTCCAGAGCGTCCTGCGGCGGGCGCGGCAAAGTGGTGATGCGGGGTTTCTCGACCCCGGGCAGGGGGGCGATGGATTGCGGCGCGCGTTGCGGGGCGGGGGTTGGGGCGGAGGCCGGCAATCGGACGCGTTCCGATAGTTGCGCGACCACCGGGCGGCGGGCTGGCGTAGCGGGGCGAGTGCGTTGCCAGACCCAACAGGCACCCGCGACCAGCAGCGCGATGAGAACCCAGTAAAAGGAGCCGGCCCCACGTCCGGTGGAGGCGGGCAGACGATAGCTCTTAGGGCGCGGAGGCACGGGGAGATTTAGCCCCAGTCGGCCCCATTGCCCAAGCGGGAAATATCGGCAACGGTCTCACGCGAAAAAACATAAACCCGACCCGACTGGGGGCAAGCCGACGGCCTCAAAACGCCTTGGCGGCGATGTCGCGGCGGTAGTGGGCACCTTCAAACTGGATCTTTTCCACTGCGGTGTAGGCGGCAGCCTGGGCGGCGCGCAGGTCTTGACCGAGCGCGGTCACACCGAGAACGCGACCGCCGTTGGTCACGAGCTGGCCGTCTTTCATGGCTGTTCCGGCATGGAACACCTTGATGTGAGGGAGCGCGTTCGCCGTGTCGAGGCCCTTGATGACTTTGCCCTTGGGATAACTGCCGGGATAGCCGCCACTGGCCATGATGACGCACACGCTGGCTTCGGGTTTCCACTTCAACTCTTGATCGCCGAGTGTGCCGCTGGCGCTGGCGTCGAGCAGTTCCACCAAATCGTTCTCCAAGCGGGTCAGGTAGATCTGGGTTTCCGGATCGCCGAAGCGGGCGTTGAACTCCAGCACTTTGGGTCCGCTCCGGGTGAGCATGATGCCGGGATAGAGCAGCCCACGGAAATCAATGCCCTCCGCCGCGCAGCCGCGCATGAACGGATCCAGAATGGACCTGGCTGCGTCGGCAAGCTGCGCCCCGGTGAGGAACGGCGTGGGCGAGTACGTGCCCATGCCGCCGGTATTCAGCCCCGCGTCGCCGTCGAGCGCCCGCTTGTGGTCCTGTGACGTGGGGAAAACCTTCGCCGTGGTGCCGTCGCACAGGGCGTGCAGCGAAACCTCGATGCCTTCAAGGAATTCCTGGATGACGACGTTCGCGCCCGCCGTGCCGAACGCCTTGCCGACCATGATCTCCTCCACGGCCTGCTCGGCTTCGCTCTGGTTGCGGCAGATCAAAACGCCTTTGCCGAGCGCGAGGCCGTCGGCTTTCACGACGCACTTGCCACCGAGTGTGGCGCAGAATCCCTTCGCGGCGGCGGCATCAGAGAACGTTCCGGCGGCGGCGGTCGGGATGCCGTATTTCTCCATGAACTTTTGCGAGAAAACCTTCGAGGACTCGAACCGGGCCGCCCTTTGGTTCACCCCCCAGATCTTCAAGCCGTGGCGCTGGAACAAATCCACGATGCCGAGGGCGAGCGGGTTGTCCGGGCCGACGATGGTGAAATCCACCCGATTCTCCCGTGCGAAGGCCAGCAGCTTGGGCAATTCTTCGGCGCCCAGGTTGATGCACTCCACGGCGGCGCCATTCATGGCAAGACGTTCCTGGGCGATGCCCGCGTTGCCGGGAGCGCACCACATCTGCGTGGCGTGGGGGGATTGCGCGAGCTTCCAAACGAGAGCGTGTTCGCGTCCACCCGAGCCGATGACCAGAATCTTCATGGGGCGCGGATTGAACGGGAAAATTGACCGTCAGAAAAGGCTTTTTGGCGGGAGGCAGCCATCTGGGCGCGTGCCGCTTCAAACGGCCGTTCCCCTCCTCGTGCTCGAACAGGCAGAAAAACCCCGGAGACAAGGACGATCGGGAAACGGGAGGCCATGGATTCCGGCCAGACACTGGCGACGTCCGGCGCAACCGAGGTCGACGGCGCTCCCCGGGCAGAAATGGAGTTGCCGCGCTTGGGGCGTTTGCGAAACTCAAGTCAATGAATCTGACCTACACGCTGCGTGCTGCTGATGGCAGGGAGTATGGCCCGGTAACCCGGGTGCAGGTAGTGGCCTGGGTGCACGAGGGGCGGGTGGGCGAATTCTCGGAGCTACGCCGCAACGACATGCAACACTGGGCAGCCGCGCGTGATTTCGAGGAGTTAAAGTTTTTGTTCACTGGCGGAGCGCAACCCGGCGCGCCGGGCGCCGAGGTCGTCGCCCCCCCACCCGCCGCCCCCCGGTCGGCTGAAGCGGTTGCGCAATTGAAATCAGGCGCTGCGTGGTTTTATTGGATCGCGGCCCTGTCACTCATCAACACCCTTGTGCTGCTCGCAGGGGGAAGTTTCAGATTCATCTTCGCCCTGGGCATCACGCAGGTGATGGACTCGATTGGTTTCGAGTCCGGCCCGGCGGGGAAGGCGATGGTGTTCGTGGCAAACCTTGTCATCGCCGGTGCAGTTGCTGCCTTCGGTCATTTCGGCAGCAAGGGCAAACTCTGGGCGTTCATCGTGGGGATGACGCTTTATTCGCTCGACGGGGTGTTGCTCCTGCTGGCCGGACGCTGGCTCGATGCCGGACTGCACATTGTGGTTCTGTTCTTCATCCTCAAGGGGATGCGCGCGTGCCGCGCATCGGGCCGGCCGGCGTGAGCAAGGAACAAGCGCCACCCGCCTATGTTCCGGCAGCCACCCGGGCCACGATCCGCGCAGCGGCCACGAAGCCAAAGGTGCCGGTGACAAACGTCGCGCTGCCAAAGCCATTACGGCAGTCCAGTTTCAACGGGTCCGCACCCGCATCCCGCGTGGCGCACACCGAGCCGTCCGCCTGCGGAAACACCGGGGGTTCGGGAGAGAAAACGCACTCCACGCCAAACTTCTTTTCCCCGCGCGGGAAGCCGTGGTCGCTGCGCAACGTTTTGCGGAGGGATTGCAGCAGCCGGTCATGGGTGGCGCGGGACAGGTCATCCACCTGAACGCGGGTGGGATCGCATCGCCCCCCTGCCCCGCCCGAGGTGATGACCGGCAAGCCAAGCGTCCTGCACAGCGAAACGCACAGCGCCTTCTCGCGAACGGAATCGATGGCATCCAGCACGAAGGCGTAGCGCGTATCCAGGATGCGCGCAGCGCTGCCGGCCGTAAGAAATTCCCGGCGGGCATGAACCACGCAGTCGGGATTGATCGTGGCGACCCGCGCCGCCATCGTCTCCACCTTGGGCTTGTGGATCTCCGCCTCCACCGCGTGGATCTGCCGGTTCACATTGCTGACGCAGATATCGTCCATATCCACCAGCGTCAGCGTGCCGATGCCAGACCGCGCCAGCGCCTCCACAGCCCACGAACCCACACCCCCGATGCCGACCACGCACACGTGCGCGGCACGCAGCCGCTCCAAGCCATCGGCTGAGTAAAGCCGACGTATCCCACCGAATCTGACACCGTAACGATGCATTGGGTGCGCAGTTCTAACCACTGCAACGCGCTTTGCCAAGTGCGGGGCAACTGGCGCCAAGGCTATTAAAATGAATATTCTGGCCCAGGCGCTTAAACGCGCCAATATCCTCTTCAGCATGAACCGCAACCACTTGACCCGTTACGCCTGGCTGTCCATTGGGGCCGCCTTGCTGACGATCTGCTTCAAAATGGTCGCCTGGAGGGTGACGGGGTCCGTGGGTCTGCTTTCGGATGCAGCCGAGTCGCTGGTGAATCTGGTCGGGGCGCTCATGGCGCTCGCGATGCTGACGATTGCCGCGCGCCCGGCGGATGAAGAGCACGCGTATGGGCACGGCAAGGCGGAATATTTTTCGAGCGGTCTTGAGGGCGGCCTGATCTTGATCGCGGCAGCTGGCATCGGGATCGCCGCGGTCCAACGACTCCTCAACCCGCAACCGCTGGCAGAAATCGGCGTGGGCCTGGCAGTCTCGGGTGTGGCTTCCGTCATCAACCTGACCGTCGCCGTGGTGCTCCTGCGCGCGGGCAAGCGGCACCAGTCCATCACGCTTGAAGCCAACGCGCAGCATCTGTTGACCGATGTTTGGACCTCGGTCGGAGTGATTGCAGGCGTAGGAGCAGTCGCGCTCACCGGTTGGAACTGGCTTGACCCGGTGGTGGCGCTGGTCGTGGCAGCCAACATTCTCGTCACGGCATTCAAGATCGTCCGGCGCTCGGTGGGGGGACTGATGGATCCGGCGGTCAGTTCGGTTGACTTGGCCAGCATTCAATCGGTGTTAACGCGTCACACCCGTGAACGCGTGCAGTTCCATGCCTTGCGCACCCGCCAATCCGGCCCGCGCCGCTTCATCTCCGTGCATGTGCTGGTGCCGGGCGAGTGGACGGTGCAACAAGGCCACGATTTGCTGGAGCAGATCGAGGACGACCTGCGTGCGGCAGTGGCAAACTCCACCGTGTTCACCCATCTGGAGTCCATCGATGACCCGGCGTCGTGGCGCGACTTGGAACTGGAGCGCGAGCGGAGCGATTGACGAAACGGCAGGCCGGCGGAAGTTAAGCCATGGCGATGCCGCCGACACTTTCGGAAGGTGAAAGGGAGCTGCTGCTGCGCCTGGCGCGGGAAACCATCCTGCGGGGAACGGTTTCAAGCGCGCATGTCCGGCCAAATGCGGGCGAACTCCCCCCGGCTTTGCACAACCCTCGGGCGTGCTTCGTCACGCTGCATCAGCACGGGGCGCTGCGGGGTTGCATCGGAACCCTTACGCCGAGGGAGCCCCTCTTCCAGGCGGTCATGGAGAACGCCTACGGCGCGGCGTTCAAGGACATGCGGTTCGCGCCCGTCGCGGCGGATGAAGCCTCCACTTTGGAGATTGAAATCAGCGTGTTGAGCGAGCCGCACCCCTTGGAGGCAAATCGGCCCGAGGAGTGGCTGGAGAAGTTGAGACCGGGAATCGACGGAGCAATCCTGCGCGGCGGGGGAAGAACGGCGACGTTCCTGCCGCAAGTGTGGGAAAAGCTGCCGGCGCCGGCTGACTTCCTGGCCGCCCTGAGCCGCAAGGCCGGGCTGGATCCAGATGGGTGGCGGGAGCCAGGCGCCCGCCTGATGACGTACCAGGTCGAGTCGTTTGAATCAAAGCCCTGAGGCAAGCGGATTCAGCGCAGGATGGCGAAGGCAAAGCCGGCCAGAGACAGGATGATGATACCGGCAAACACCGCCTCGCCGATGCCCATGCGGCCTTCAGAGCTGTGATGCAGGGAGCTGATGCGGGAATGGACGAATCCACCGTTCTTGGGCCCGGCGCTGTAGGAGACGTTTTTCATACGCCACGATGAGGTGCATAGGCCGTGCCAGCCACAGAACCGGGGTTTGGCGACAAAACCGGCGGCCTAAAACCAGCCACCCCAAGCTAAGTGTCCAAAAACCAAGCAACGCGGCCCCCGGCGGGACAGCAGCGCAAAGGCTCGCAGCCTCGGCTACCGCTTGAGGGCTTGCCTCAAGTATCTGCCCGTGTGACTGCGCCCGCATGCGGTGATGACCTCCGGCGGTCCCTGCGCCACGATCTCGCCACCGCCCGCCCCCCCTTCCGGGCCGAGATCGATCACCCAGTCCGCCGTCTTGATCACGTCCAGATTATGTTCGATGACGATCAGCGTGTTGCCATAGACGCGGAGCTTGAACAGCACCTCCAGCAGCTTCTGCACGTCATGGAAATGCAGGCCGGTGGTGGGTTCATCCAGCAGATAGAGCGTGCGACCGCGGGATTTGCGGCCCAGTTCCGCCGCGAGCTTCACGCGCTGGGCTTCGCCGCCGGACAACGTGGTCGCCGCCTGCCCGAGCTTGAGATATCCGAGGCCCACCTCGGCCATCACCAAGCACGGTTCATAAATCTGGGGCACCGCCCGGAAGAACGTCACGGCCTCATCCACGGTCAGATCCAGCGTGTCGGCAATGTTCAGCCCCTTGTAATTGATCTCCAGCGTCTCACGATTGTAACGCTTGCCGTTGCACGCCTCACAGGTGACATAAACGGGCGGCAGAAAATTCATCTCGATCTTCAGCACCCCGTCGCCTTCGCATTTCTCGCACCGACCGCCCTTGACGTTGAAGCTGAAGCGGCCCGTGCTGTAACCGCGCACCTTGGCCGCAGGCAATTTGGCAAAGAGATCGCGGATGGCATTAAACATCCCGGTATACGTGGCCGGATTGCTGCGCGGCGTGCGGCCGATCGGCGTCTGATCAATCACGATGACCTTCTCAAAGCCCTCCCAACCGCGCAATTCACGGTGGTCGCCGGGCCGTTCCTTGGAGCCGAAGAATTTCCGGAACAACGCGCGGCGCAGAATGTCATCCACCAGCGTGCTCTTCCCGGACCCGCTCACCCCCGTGATGCAGGTGAACGTGCCGATGGGAATGCGCGCATCGATGTTCTTGAGGTTGTTCTCGCGCGCGCCCAGCACTTCGATCCAGCCCCGGTCAGGCGATGGCTTCACGCGTTCCTTGGGCACGGCAATCGAGTCCTCTCCGCGCAAATACTTCGCGGTCGAGGAACGCGGCGATTTGAGCAATTCGTCCAAGGAGCCGGCGGCCACCACCTCGCCGCCATGGACTCCTGCTCCCGGGCCGAGATCGAGGATGTAATCCGCCTGGCGAATCGTGTCCTCATCATGCTCCACGACGATGACGGAGTTGCCCAGATCGCGCAGGCTCTTGAGCACGGTCAGCAAACGATCATTGTCGCGCTGATGCAGGCCGATGCTGGGCTCGTCCAAGATGTAAAGAACACCCACCAGCCCGGCGCCGATCTGAGTGGCGAGCCGGATGCGTTGCGCCTCCCCACCGCTCAACGTGCCGCTCTCGCGGTTCAACGTCAGGTAGCCCAGCCCCACGTTCTGCAGAAAGCCCAGCCGGGCGCGAATCTCCTTGATGACCTCGCCCGCAATCTTCTGTTGAAAATCACCCAGCTTGAGTGCGGCGAAGAAGCCGGCGGCTTGATCCACGGAAAGCGCGCAAACATCCGCGATGCTCAAGCCGGGAACCTTGGAACGCGGAGCGCGGAGCGCGGAACTCGGAACTGCACCGACCGGGGTCGAGGCTCGTTCCACGTTCCCCGCTTCGCGTTCCGCATTGGGGAGCGTTACCGCCAGCACTTCCGGCTTCAAGCGGCGGCCCTGACATGCATCACAAAACTGCGGCGACATCACCGCCTTCAGGCGATTGCGAGTGAATTCGCTTTCACTCTCAACATAGAGCCGCTGCAAATTGGGAACCACCCCTTCGAAGGGCTTGGTCAATTTGCTGACCTTGCCCGCGCGCCAGAAACTGAAATCCATCTCCACTTCGCCCGAACCGTGAAGAAGCACTTTGCGAAAATCCGCCGGGAGCTTCGCCCAAGGCGTTTCCAGACTTTGGCCGTAATGCGCCGCCACGCCCTTCAGGAGCGCTTTATAGTACACGACCATCCGTTTGCCACCGAGCCGTTTCCAGGGCTGAATCGCGCCCTGCTCCAAAGATTTCTCCTCGTCCGGCACGATCAATCCTTCGTCAAAGACCATCTTCTGGCCGAGGCCATGGCAGGTGGGGCATGCCCCGTTGGGGGAATTGAAGGAAAAATGCTTGGGCGTGGGCGGCTCGTAACTTTTGCCCGTGGCCGGGCTGATGAGGCGGTTGGAGTAAAGGGTCTCGGTCCAGTTGTCCTGGGTCGGGCGCGCGTTCCCCTGAGCGGCGGCGTTGGGAGTCGCGCCTGTGGCCGGCACAAGACCGCCCGCCCTGCCCTCGGGCAACTGGTGCAGCGTCAGGAACACCCCCTCCCCCCACTTCAACGCCGTCTCCACGGAATCCGCGAGGCGCACGCGCACCTTCTCGTCCATCACCAACCGGTCCACGATGATTTCGATGGTGTGCTTTTCCTTGGGATCCAGCTTTATGCGCGTGTTGGCGGCCAGCTCAACAATTTCGCCGTCCACCCGAGCACGCACGAAACCCTCCCGGGCCATGCGTTCGACGACGTCGCGGAACTCGCCCTTCTGGTTCTGCACCACGGGCGCGAGAATCATCACCTTGGTGCGCGGCGGCAGGGCCAGGATGGCGTCCACGATCTGCGTGGTGCTCTGCGCCGAGATCGGCGCGCCGGTTTCCGGGCAATGCGGCTGGCCGACGTGGGCAAAGAGGAGGCGCAGATAATCATAAATCTCCGTGGTCGTCGCGATGATGGAACGCGGACTGGATCCGGAACTGCGCTGCTCAATGGCGATGGCCGGTGACAGGCCCTCGATGAAGTCCACGTCCGGCTTCTGCATCTGGTCGAGGAACTGCCGGGCGTAGGCGGAGAGGCTTTCGATGTATTTGCGCTGTCCCTCGGCGAACAGCGTGTCGAACGCCAGTGAAGACTTGCCCGAACCGCTCAAGCCGGTGATGACGACGAGCTTGTCGCGCGGGATCTCGAGGGACAAGTTCTTGAGGTTGTGCTCGCGCGCCCCGCCGATGCGGATGAAATCTTTGCTCATGGTCCGTAAATCCTGCCGTGAATCAATCCGGCCAACCTACGGCTGAATGGCAGCAAAGGAAAGTCAGGAGGGATCGCCAAGTCATAAATTTCGCGCCAGCGTTTGGAGTGCGTGCGTCTTCAGCGCCGCCATCTTCCACGCCGGATGATGATGCGCTACAAAGCGGTGCTGGAAGCCACCGCACTCCAAACGCTTCGCGAAGAATTCGCCCCGATTCCAAGTCTGGCTGTTCAAGCCAAGCGGCGGACCCCTGCGAACGTCTCACTTGGGAAGGGTTCCGCTTGGCAGTTGCGTGGCAACAGCGCCGGTGGCCAGACCCTTTTGCAGCCATCCCGGGAAATCGTCCGCGCGGAGCACTGACGCGATCACCGCCGCCAGCAGAGCGTCCCCTGCCCCAACCGTGGTGAGCGGCTTCACTTGGGGCGGTTTCGCCCGCACTGCATGATGCTGTTTGCCATGCACCAGCCACGCCGCCTTGCCGCCCCGTGACACGAGCACCCAGCGCTGCGTCACCCGGGCCAGTTGCAGGGCCAGGCGGCGAATCTCCTTTTCGCTGCGTCCTGGCTTCAACCCAACGCTCCTCGCCCACGACACCAACTCCGCCTCATTCGGTTTGACCAGGAATGGCCGGGCCTTGGCCGCATGGGCAAGCGCTTCGCCGTCGCAATCGAGGAACACGGGCACGTTGCGGCGGTTGGCAAGTTTGATCAACGCGGCATACGTGGCAGGCGGCAAGCCCCGCGGCAGGCTGCCGGAAAGGATCAAGCATCTGGCCCGCGGCAATTCGGCCCGCAGGGCGGAAAGAATCCGCTGCCCTTCGCGCCGGGAAATTTTGGGCCCCGGAGGATTGAAGCGGAGCTGACCCTGCTGGCGCGTGGTGACGATGACATTCACGCGCGTTTCTTCGGCGATGGAAATGACGCGCGCGGCGATGCCCTCGGCGGCCAAGCCTTGTGCCAGTTCCCTGCCCGTTGCACCACCCAGTGGGAGCAGGATGAGCGGCTTTGTGCCGAGGTGTGTGAGCCAGCGGGCGACGTTGACGCCTTTGCCGCCCGGCCAGCGATGCTCGAAGGTGATGTTGTTCTTCTCTTCCCAGCGCACGCCGTCCACGTGCCATTCGGCATCCATGGACGGGTTGAGCGCGAGAACGATCGGGCGCTTCACGG
>JAFMIZ010000111.1 GCA_017853715.1 Pedosphaera sp. | reverse complement strand
CGCTGGGGAGCGAGGGCGACTGGCGGCGGGATTACCATGAGCAGATGGACGGGAATCTTTATCCGACGCACGGACTGGGCCCGGTGGCGCAGTCTCTTGGGATCGGGCGCGGCGACCAGTTCAAGTTCCTCGTCTCAATGAGTTCACCGGAGATGACGCTGACGAAGTATCGGAACGAGACGAATCCCAACGGCGGCCGGCACGCGGGCGAAAAGTACGTCTGTGGCGACATGAACACGTCGCTCATCAAGACGGAACTCGGCCGCACCATCATGGTGCAGCACGACGTGGTGCTCCCGCGCCCTTACAGCCGGATCAACGCCCTCTATGGCACGAAAGCGGTGTTCTTCGACTACCCGGCGCGACTGGCCCTGGACAATCCGAAGCCCTTTGGCCTCGACGCGAAAGATTCAGAGCGCTGGTTGTCGGACAAGGATCTGCAAACCATGCGCAACCAGTTCACGCACCCCCTCTGGAAACAACTGGCCGAACGAGCCAAAGGCGGCGGCCATGGCGGCATGGATTTCGTAATGAACTGGCGGCTGCTGGATTGCCTGCGGCGCGGGGCGACACCCGACAGCGTGGTTTACGACGCGGCGGCGTGGAGTTGCATCCTCGAGGCATCGGTGCATTCCGTGGCCAACGGCAGTGCGCCGGTGGCACTGCCCGATTTCACGCGGGGCCTCTGGCGGAGCATGAAGCCGTTGGGCATCGCGGGGGCGTGAGGCGAAGGCCAAGCCGTGAATCTAGGCGGGTGCATGGAAACTTCACATTTGCCGCGCAGGCCGGCATACTCCGCCCACGGAAAAAATCATGAATTCGACGCAACCCATTTACATCGGCACCGACAGCGGGGCGACCACCACGAAATTTTGCGCGGTCTACGAAAGCGGCGACGTGGTCACCATGAAAGTGCTGCAGCGCCCGACCAATTCACAGGCGGGGCGGGAAGCGGTCATCAGCGGCTGGATCGCAGGCATCGGCGAATTCCTGGCGCAGAACGGACTCACGTGGTCGCAAGTGGCCGGGGTCGGACTGGCCATTCCCGGGCCTTATGAGAGCTATGGCGTCTGGGGGAAGTCCCCCAATCTGCCGGCCAGTTTCTCCGGGTGGAACGTCTATGCTGACTTCAAGGCCGCACTCGAAAAGCAAGCAGGCCGGTCCGTGCAGCTGGCCGTGGGCAACGACGGCAATTACGGCGGCGTGGCGGAAGCCAAGCTCGCCCGCGGCAATTCCAACGCCTCCGTGGCGATGCTCATGCCTGGCTCCGGACTGGGCGCGGCGTATGTCGGACCGGACGGGCTATGTCTCGACGGCGATACATTGAACGGAATGGAGGCGGGGCACATGCCCGTGCCCCTGCAGCTGCTCGGCATCACCGGCAAACCCCTGCCCTGCGGCTGTGGTCGCGACTGGGGTTGCGTGGAAGCTTACACCACCATCTCAGGGCTATCTTTTTTGCTGGCGGAAAAACTACCCAAGTATCCTGGCCACGATTTGCACACCGCCTCGGGCACCACGAAGGAAAAAGTGCTGACCCTGCGTTCGCGCGCCCAGAAGGGCGATGCGCTGGCCCTGGAGATCTTCAATTTCCAAGCGCGCGTCATGGGGATTCACGTGGCGAATCTGGTGGTGGCGCTGGATCCGGGCATTTTCATCATCGGCGGCGGCTTAATGGATCACGAAGCGACGACGCCTGAATTCCGCGAGCGTTACCTGCAAAACATCCGCGCGGCGGCGGAGCCATACCTCTGGCCACAACAACGGGGCAAGCTGAAGATCGTGGCGGCGGAACTGGGCGAACTCTCCCAAGCCATCGGTGCCGCGCTCGTGGCGTTGTATCGGCACGATAAACTGCCGCGCTAATCCGGCCTGGCCTTTCGGCTCAGGGGCACCCGTGCGGCAGCGATGAATTTCTGGGCCGCAACGGAAAGCCATCTCGCATCATAGAGTGCGCCCACTTGCAGCGGCGATTCTTTTTGGCGCACAACAGAATTTGCGGCTCCCCGTCCAAGCCGCTGGCGGCGGAAAGCTCAGTACTTGCGACAGCAGCCCAAGAGAATCACCCGGACGAAGCCGCCGCAATCGCCACGAGGCAGCCTCCGCAAGACTACGGAAAAAATGGTGATGTCCCGCGTGCTCAAGACAAGCTGATGTGGTAAATAGAACATCGGCGCAAGGGGCAAACTGTGCCAACGCCGACCCATCGATTTATATGACGTCCACCATCCAAGCCAAACCGCTCGCGAAGCAGGCCGAAACTGAATTCGCAAACTCACCATGGAGTTCTTTCCAGAAACTTAAGTCAGGGAAGGTCCCGAGGTTTTTGGGCGCATTGATGGCCGTGCTAACCCTCTGTGTCGACTCGGCCAACGCCGTCAGCCTCTGGCCGAGCGCCACGCCGATTAATCCCACCAACGCCTTCGACCCGGGCGATATCAACGCCTATGAGTTCGGCGTGCGATTCAAGAGCACGGTCAACGGCACGGTGACGGGCATCCGGTTTTACAAAGTGACAGCCAATACCGGTCCTCACTTTGGATCGCTTTGGACGGATGGCGGAACCCGGCTGGCGGTGACCAACTTCAGCGGGGAATCCGCGAGCGGCTGGCAGCAACAGAACTTCGCCACGCCGATTGCCATCACGGCCGGCACGGTTTATCGGGCTTCCTATTCCTGCCCCAGCGGCGGTTACTCCGCTGATCTGGCGAACGACCCGGGCAGCCTTTCTGCCGGCGTCACCAATCTTCCGCTGATTGCCCTGCCCAACTCCGAGGGTGGCAACGGGGTGTTGGCCAGCGGCACGAACAACTTCCCTAACTCCAGCGCGAATGGCATCAACTGGTGGGTGGACGTCGTGTTCTCCCCCGCAGTGGACACGAATCCTCCGGTGGTCCTGAGCGTGAGCCCACCGGCGGGAGCGGCGAATGTTCAGACCAACAGTGTTGTCACCGTCACGTTCAACGAGGCGATGCTGGCCTCAACGATCACCACCAATACCATCACGCTCACCAACACCACGACCGGCACACGCGTAGCCGCCACGGTGACCTATTCCGCCGGCAACGCCACCGCCACGCTGCAGCCCTCCAGCCCCCTGACCCTGGGCCAGACCTACAGTGCAGGCGTGAAGAGCGGCGCATCAGGAGCCAAAGACACCGCCACGAATGCACTTGCCGCTGATTTCGCCTGGAGTTTCACCGCCACGACCTTCCCGAGCGTCAGCCTGTTCGATCCCGCCACGACGCCGCCCGTGGTCAACGGCGACTCCTTGCTGACCTTGGGCGTGAAGTTCAAGAGCACGCAGTCCGGGTTCATCAAGGGCATCCGCTTCTACAAGGGAGTGAACAACACCGGGACGCACACCGGGACGCTCTGGACGGACGCAGGCGCAAGGCTGGCGGAGGCGACATTCGTGGGCGAAACGGCATCGGGGTGGCAGGAACAGTTGTTCAGCAGCCCGGTGGCGATCCAGTCCAACACGGTCTACGTGGCCTCTTACTTCGCGCCCAACGGGAACTACGCCGCCACGACGGGTTTCTTCGCCACTCAAGGCGCGACCAATAGTCCGCTCATCGCCCCCCCCACCGGGGATGTGGCGGGGGGCAACGGCGTATTCGACGACGCCGCGCTGGAGAACGCCTTTCCCACCTCCACTTTCAACGCCGCCAATTATTGGGTGGATGTGGTGTATGTGTCATCATTGGGGCCGGACACGAACGCGCCGACCGTGATTTCCACCCTCCCCGCCAGCAACGCCACCGGCGTCAGCCTGATAGCCACGGTGCAGGCCACCTTCAACGAGCCAATGCTGACGAACACCATCACGACGAACACCTTCCAACTCCGCAATGCGGGGAATGTGCTCATTCCAGCGACGGTGACCTATAACTCCGGCTCCCAGACGGCAGTGCTGCAACCCCTGAGCGCACTCGGCGTGAATCAGACGTACACTGCCCGGGTGATCAGCGGCGTCAACGGCGTCAAAGACACGGCGACCAACGCGCTGGCATCGGATTATGTGTGGAACTTCACCACTACGGCGAACGTGGGCACGAACCTCTTCGGCACCAATCCACCGACGGGCACACTTTCAGCCGATGACACCAGCGCAGTGGAATTGGGCGTCAAGTTCAAGAGCGCAGCCGGTGGGTTTATCCGCGGCATTCGATTCTACAAAGGGACCAACAACGTCGGCACGCACATTGGCAACCTGTGGGCGGCAGACGGCACCCCGTTGGGCACGGTGACGTTCTCCAACGAGACGGCGACCGGATGGCAGCAACAGCTGTTCAGCAGCCCCGTTCCAATCACTTCAAACACCACGTATATCGCGTCCTATTTCGCGCCCAGTGGGGGTTACGCCTTCGACAGCTTTTTCTTCTCCGGCAAAGGCGTGACGAACTATCCATTGCGTGCACTGCCCGACGGTGAGGATGGGCAGAACGGTGTGTTCAACGCCTCGGGCGTCACGAGTTTCCCCAACCAGTCGTTCAACGCAGCCAACTATTGGGTGGACGTCGTTTACACCGACCAAAACACGCCGCCCACCGCGGGCATCGTGAGCCGCACTTTCCCGGAGGACACCTCAACGAACCTCACGTTGATTGGCAGCGATGCCGAGGGGGCAGTCACCTTCTCGCTGGTTTCCAATCCGGCGCATGGTTTGATCTCCAACTTCAACACCAATACCGGCACGCTCACCTACACACCCGACACGAATTACTTCGGGGCGGACACTTTCAACTACCGCGTCAGTGACGGCAGCCTGTTCGCCACCGGCACGGTCGACCTGACCATCACTGGTGTGGATGACCCGCTCTTCGCGAACAACCAGTCTTTCGCGCTCGCCAAGGACACCAGCACGAACCTTGTGCTCAGTGCGACCGACCCGGATGGCAATCCCTTGGTCCTCGAAGTATTGCCTGCCACTGACGTGGGGTCGTCAAACAATTGGAGCGCGATCGGAACAAGCAACAAGGTGGTGGCGGTAGCCGTGAACGACGGCACTACCACCTACATCCAGTCTTCGACCACCGTCCCGACCGTCCAACAATTCCAGCTGACGGACCCGAAATACATCCAGCCGGGCGATCCAATCTCTTCCGTCACCCTGCGCTCCACCGCCCAGCGCAGCGGTTCCGGCAGCACAAGTTTCCGGACCGCCGTCGTCCTGGGAGCAACCGCGAGCTACGGAACGAGTCGCGGCGTTGGGAGCAGTTTTGCTGATTACGAGGACGAATTCGGCAGCCGGCCCGGCAGCGGTGCCTGGACGTTGACGGATGTTCAAAATGTCCAGATGCGCATCGAAAACACATCGCGCTCCGTGGACTGCACCAAGTTCGACGCTTACGTGACGTTCCAAGGCAACACCAACCGCAGCTACACCATCCTGTCCGGCCCAGCGCACGGCAGCATCATCGGCCTCAACACCAACAACGGGTCGCTCACCTACACGCCCACCTTGGGTTACATGGGGCCGGATAGCTTCACCTTCCGGGTCAGTTCCGGCGGCATTTTTGTCACCGGACTGGTCAGCATCACCCTGACCGGCAACAGCAGCGGCCCGGTTCTGGCCAACCCGATCGGCACGCAAAACGCCACCTACGGCACCGACTTCAACTTCATGTTCCCCACGGACACGTTCAGCGACGTGGATTCGCCCACGCTGAGCTACAACGCGACCGGCATGCCCCCCGGCATCGGATTCACCGGCGGCACCCGCACCTTCGCCGGAACCCCCAGCGCCTCGGGCAACTATCCCGTGACCTTGATCGCCGCGGACAGCACCCCACTTTACGCCACGAATGTGTTCAACATCAACGTTGCCAAAGGCGCACTGAGCGTCACCGCCAGCAACCTGAGCAAACCTTACGGTGTGCCGCTTAGCTTCGTGGGCAACGAATTCTTCACCACCGGGCTCAAGCTCAGCGACACCGCCACGAGCGCCACTCTGGGCAGCACCGGCTCTCCCGCTAATGCGGCAGCGGGACCGTATCCCATCACCGTGACGAACGTGGTAGGTTTGGGCCTGACCAACTACACGGTGAGCTACTTCGACGGCACCCTCACCGTGACCCCGTCTGCGCCTTACTCCATCACCGCCATCGGCGTGACCAACAACATCGCCACCATCACGTGGCAATCCATCAGCGGACGCGTCTATCGCCTGGAATATAAAGATGACCTCACCACCCCCAGTTGGACCGAAGTGCCCGCGGACGTCATCAGCTCCGGCAGCAGCACCACTGCCACCAACGGCACGGGTGGTACCACCCACCGCTTCTACCGGGTCAAGTAACCACAGGAGCGCGGGCACGCGAGTCCGCAAGCGAGCATATCCAAGCGGGCGCACAGCCCTCTGCGCGCCCTTCTCTTATGTGCGTCCCTCTGGGTTGTGTTCATCTGCGGTCAATAAAGCCCGCCTTGGCAAGCGCCCCGCCGCAATTTAGCCTCCGCCCCAATGAACATCTTGGATGAACTGCAATGGCGCGGCCTCTTCGCCGATTGCACTGACACGCCCGAGCTGACCAAACGCCTCGCCGCGTCGCCCATCACGCTTTACTGCGGGTTCGATCCCACGGCGGATTCACTCCACGTCGGACATCTCGTGCCGTTGCTCGCGTTGCGGCGCTTCCAGAACTACGGCCATCATCCCGTCGCCGTCGCGGGTGGCGCGACCGGCAGCATCGGCGATCCGAGCGGCAAATCCGCCGAACGTTTGCTGCTCACCAAGGGCCAGATACAGGCCAACGTTGAAGCTGTCCGGCCACAGCTCGCGAAGCTGCTGGATTTCAAGGCACCGGCGAACCCGGCCAAGCTGGTGGACAACGCCGATTGGACGGTGAACGTGAGCTACCTCGATTTCCTCCGCGACATCGGGAAGCATTTTTCCGTGAACCAGATGGTGGCGAAGGAGAGCGTCCGCGCCCGCATGGAAGACCGCGACGTCGGGATCAGCTACACCGAGTTCAGCTACATGCTGCTGCAAGCGTTCGACTACATGGTGTTGGCGCGGGACCACAACTGCGAACTCCAGATCGGCGGCAGCGACCAGTGGGGCAACATCACCGCGGGCATGGACCTCATCCGCAAGAAGCTCCAGCGTTCCGCGTTCGGTCTCACGCTTCCGCTGATCACCAAGGCGGACGGCACCAAATTCGGCAAGACCGAGGGCGGTTCCGTGTGGCTCGACCCCAAGAAGACCAGCGTTTATCGCTTCTACCAGTTCTGGATCAACACCTCCGACGCCGACGTGGTCCGCTACCTGAAATTCTTCACGTTCCTATCCCAGGAAGAAATCGCGGCGCTGGAAGCACAACACACCGCCAATCCCGGCACCCGCACCGCTCACCGCGCCCTGGCCAAGGCCGTGACCGACCTCATCCACGGCGAGGCCGCCACGCAGGAGGCCTTGCGCGCCAGCGAAATCCTCTTCGGCGGCGACCTTGCCGGGGTGAGCGAGAACACCTTCAATGAAATCGTCGGCGAAGTGCCCACGAAGGAGATCGAGAAGGCGAAACTTGATGGCGCAGGACTGCCACTGGTCGAACTCCTCGTCCATGCCGGTCTTTGCCCCAGCAAAGGCCAGGCGCGCAAAGACGTGGAAGGCGGCGGCGTGAACCTCAACAACGTCCGCGAAGCGAACTTCCAGCGCGCCGTGACAAGCAACGACCTGCTTTTCGGCAAACACGTGCTACTGCGCAAAGGGAAGAAGAACTACGTGGTCGTG
>JAFMIZ010000110.1 GCA_017853715.1 Pedosphaera sp. | reverse complement strand
CGACGATTGTGCCGGCGGACAAAAAGATCGTGCATGGCATGAGCGAGGCGATTCTAGCGCCATGTTCAGCATGATGGGCAATGTCGGCAACCTGAAAAGCCTTACAGAAGTCTCAGCCGCACCGGACCCATGCTTATCCGCCGATCTTCACTCACAGCCCACCCAACTTGAGTAATCGCCCCGCTTGGGCAGCGGTCACGGGCATCACCGAAAGCCGCGACTGCTTCACGAGCGCCATTTCCTTCAATTCGGCATCTGCTTTGATCTGCTGTAGCGTCACCGGCCGTTTGAGCGGCACTCGCAGCTTGAGATCCACGCAGGACCAATCCCCCTCCTCCGCCGTGGCGTCCGGATAAAACTCCTTCACCACCAAGGCGGTGCCGACGATTTCCTTACCCTCGTTGCTGTGGTAGTAGAATACCGTGTCACCCTTGCGCATCGCGCGCAGATTGTTGCGCGCGGCGAAGTTCCTCACGCCAGTCCACGCCGTCTTGCCATCTTTCACGAAGGTCTGCCACGAGTAGGCATCCGGTTCTGATTTAACGAGCCAGTATTTCATAATAGTTCCGAAGCAATCATTTCCGACGCAGCGCGCGCCCCGCGGTCAGCTTCCAGATCTCAGTTGCCGACGGAACGCACATAAAGACGGCCATTGCCCAGTAGATGAGCGCGGCCACCGTTGCGGGCACGAACACCGCGCCAAACCGTGCAGGCCAAGCAGCATGGCCGATGTCTTGCTCCCAAACCCGCAAGCCGAACCAAGCGACCGCACCGGCGACGATGGTAGCCGCCGTGAGCGCCGCGAGTGGCTGCGTCAATTCCTGCCAGGCGAGATACTTGAGCTTACGCCGCAAGGCGAAGACCAGCAGCGTGCAGTTGCACAATGCGCTCAGCGAGTTCGCCACGCCCAGCGCGCCTTGCTTATAGCCATCACGGAACAGGATCAACAACCCGCCAGTCAACACCACGTTCAGGACGAGGCAGAACACGCTGATCTGCATCGGCGTCTTGATGTCGCCCAAGGCATAAAACGCCCGCGCCAGCACATTCACGGCGGAGAACAGGACCAACCCGGGAGCCAGACAGGCCAGGGCAAAGCTCACCGGCCCCGTGGATTCATCCGCGGCGAATTCCCCATGCTCAAACAACAGCCGCACGATGGGTTCCGCCAGCACAATCAGCAACGCCGTGGCCAGCAAGTTGACGAACGTCAGATGCGACAACCCCTGCCGCAACGTGGTGCGAAAGTCATCGTATTGCTTGTCCGCCGCCAGCCCGGCCAACGTCGGCAGCAGAAAGGTGGCGAGGGAGATACCGAATACGCCCTGCGGCAGTTCCATGAGCCGAACGGCGTATTGAAACTGCACCACGATTCCGCTCCCCAGCACGAAGGCCATGCTTTGGGTGAGCAACACATTGATTTGATAAGACGCGACACCAATCGTCCCGGGAATCATCTGCCGGACGATGTGGCGGAAGGAGGGGTCGTTCCAGGGCGTCACCCACCGATAGCGGAAGCCTTCGCGATGGAGGGTGGGTAATTGAAACGCCGCCTGCGCCAGGCCCGCCGCAAGCACGCCGAGCGCGAGCGCAAAGATTTGGTCGTGTAACTGCTCCCCAAAGCGAGGTGCCAGGAACAGCACCGAGGCGATCATCACTACGTTGAGCATCGTGGCACCCATCGCGGGAATGAAGAAGTGGCCCCGTGCGTTGAGCATGCCCATGAACACCGCCGCCAGACAGACGAGCAGCATGTAGGGGAACATCACCCGCAAGAGCTCCAACATGAGCTTAGTTTCACCTGAATAACTTCCCACTCCGAGCGCGATACTCACCCCGATCATGACCAGCGCAATGACCACGCAGGCGGCCACAATCAATCCGGAAATGGTGGCATTGGCCACGCGCCACATTTCGGCTTCGCCCGCGGTCCGTTCCTTTTCCTTGAAGGTCGGGATGAAGGCCGCCGTCAATGCACCCTCCCCCAGCAGGCGCCGGAAGAGATTGGGGATCATGAAGGCCATCGCGAAAGCGTTCGCAACCCAACTGGACCCCATGAACGACGCATAGACGATCTCACGCACCATACCCAGCACCCGGCTGGTCAGGGTGGCGAAGGCCATTGCGCCCGAAGCTTTCAACATCCGCGACATGCGGGGCGGAGGCTACGGATACGGCAGGCCAGGTTCAAACGCCAAAGTCATTGAAGCACTCGCGAGAGACTCGGACCTGCATGACCCCGCAACACCCGGCAAGCAAACCTGGAGGCCGATGAGTTGGGGCGCGGGCATCAGGCTAACGCAATTTTCGATAATTCTGCGACAATCTTGGTGTACTATAACTGATCTGCGTCTAGCATGGTTTGGCAACTGTCGTCCCAGTCGTTTCGAAGTTCTCAGCCAAAAGTCAGCGACCTCCGGCAAAGCCGGAGGCTTGGGGGAGGTGGAGCGGCCCGAGGCCGCCTAACCCTGCGGGCGATAATTCGACACCGCTCAACAATTCAAAGGTCATTCTTCTCGTTTCTTGCACCGCAAATTCCACTGGCATCACACTTTCGTTCGTGCGTCGTGTTTCATGCCAGCGCCAGCACACTGTTTCACAACTCCGCAGCCACCACATTTTCACTCAGTCAAAATTTCCCCCATCACACAGATTCTAGGAACTGTCAAACTTCGGAAGTCCTCCGGCAGAGCCGGAGGATTTCCCATGGATTAAGGCCGCAAAGGAAAAGCCGAACCGGGCCGTGGCGTCCGTTGCGTGCGCTCAGGAAGCCAGCCGCAGCGCCCGCAACGCGTCGGCGAAGTCGGCAGGAACCGGGGCGGCGAATTCAAGCTTCTTACCGGAACGCGGATGGATGAAGCCCAGTTCGTAGGCATGCAGCATTTGACGCGGGGCGGTGTAGCGTGTCAGTTCGGTGAGCCGCCGATTCTGGCGCTGGCCATAGGTGTCATCGCCGACGAGGGGATGCTTGAGGTACTGGAAGTGAACGCGAATCTGGTGGGTTCGTCCCGTATGCAAGAGCGCTTCCACGAGCGTGGCTGAGTTCAGGCGCTCAAGCACGCGAAAGCTGGTGTGCGCCTCGCGTCCGCGGTCGTCGTCCACGGCCATGCGCTTGCGATGCGACACATGGCGGGCGATGGCAGCGCGGATCTCGCCCTGCTCCCGTGCCACCTCACCGCAGACGATGGCGTGATAGACTTTGTGAACGTTGCGACCCGCGAACTGATTTGAAAGCGCGAGGTGCGTCTCGTCGTTCTTCGCCACGACCAGGCAACCGCTCGTGTCCTTGTCGAGCCGATGAACGATGCCCGGACGCGCCACGCCGCCGATGCCGCTCAACTGTCCCTCGCAATGATGGAGCAAAGCGTTCACCAGGGTGTGTTCCTCATTGCCCGCCGCTGGATGCACCACCAGTCCGGGAGGTTTGTTGAGCACCAGCAAGGCCTCATCCTCAAACAGGATGTCGAGCGGGATGTCCTCGGGCTGAGCGATGGCAGCCTTGGGCTCGGGCCATTCCACGCGAATCACGTCGCCCACGCGCGGGGTGTGCGTGGGCTTCGTTTTCGCCCCGTTGACGGTGATGTGACCTTCCTCAATAAGCCGCTGAATGGCCCCGCGCGACATCGCTGGATACTGCCGCCGCAACCACGCATCGAGTCGCTCGCAGGGAAAGGAACGGTCCAGGGTTACAGTTTCAGAGCGAGTGGCCATGGCTGCGCCAACCGATCCTCAGGTTTGCGCGGGTTGATCAGCTTTGCGCTGAGACTCACTGCGCCACGTCACCCAGAACACCAGGGCCACCCCGACGCAGATCCCGCTATCCGCGATGTTGAAGGCGGGGAAGCCCAATTCGCGTCCGTCCGCGCGGTCGATGAAGAAATAAATAAAATCAATCACGTGCTGGCGGCTCGGCATGAGTCGGTCGGTCAGGTTGCCAAGGATGCCGCCGAAGATCAGTCCGAAGGCAATCTGCCCGGTGAGGGTCTTGGACTCAAAATGATGGCGCGTGAAAATGAGAACCAGCAAGGCAACCAGCGCGACGATCGCCAGGGTGGCGTTATTGCCCCGGAACATGCTCCAAGCCGCCCCAGTGTTGCCCCAATGGACCAGTTTGAAGAACCCCTCGATCACCACCCGCTCATGGCCCAGCGGAAGGAAGCCCAGCACAATCCACTTGGTCAGCTGATCCAAGCCATATACCACCAGCCCCACCGTAGCGATACGGCGGTTGGGCGTGTTCCAAAGTGGTGCGAGAAAAGTCATGATGAACCGGGCGCTTGTTTAATCCGCAACTCACTAAAACACAATCCTTTTAGGCCGCCCATTACTTGCCGGGCCGGGAGGCATCGGTTAGTGTGCGCCCGTTATGGACGACTCCATTCCCGCGCAAACACCACCAACTCCGCCACCTCCACCGGTTGCACCGTTGGTGCCGCCGCCGAGCGCTTTCAATCCCCCGCCCCCACGCCTGTCCGCCGCCCCGCCCGCGCCCCCCAAAAAGTCTGGTCGCGGGTGGATGGTTCTGGCGTTGGTGTTGTTCGCGCTGTTGGTGTTCAGCCTGCTCGCGAACTTCGGTCAAATGCTGACCAATTTCACGCATCTAGCGCCGCCCTCGCATCAGAGGGGCGGGCCGCGCCTGGAGGAAATCCTGCTGAAGAATAATCATAGCGACAACAAAGTGGCAGTGATTCCCGTGGAAGGAGTCATCACCAGCCAGGCGATTGACGGAACGGCTTTCAACCAAGTTGACGTGATCAAAGCGCAGTTGGAGAAAGCCGAGCAAGACCCAGAGGTCAAAGCCGTGGTGTTGCGCGTGGATTCACCCGGCGGCGAGGTCATGGCTTCGGATGACATCGCGAAAGCCTTGGGCGCTTTCCAAGAGGACAGTGAAAAGCCAGTCGTCGTGAGCATGGGCAATCTCGCGGCGTCCGGCGGTTACTATGTCGCCGCCCCCTGCCGCTGGATTGTCGCCAACGAAATGACCATCACCGGCAGCATTGGAGTGATCATGAGCGGGTTCAACTACCGCGGGCTGATGGACAAAGTCGGTTTGCAGCCGGTGGTTTACAAGAGCGGCAAGTTCAAGGACATGCTGAGCGGCTCGCGCAAGCCCGAGGACGTGTCACCCGAGGAACAGAAGATGGTGCAAAGTTTGATCGATGAAGTTTATGGGAGGTTCAAGAACGTGGTCGCCGAGGGCCGCACCGCCGCAAACAAGTCGAATGCTTCAGACGGGCGCAAGCTCGTGGAGAATTGGGCGAGCTACGCGGACGGACGGGTCTTCTCCGGCAGCCAAGCCTATGAACTGGGCTTCGTGGACGAGCTGGGAGATTTTGACACGGCCGTGGAGCGCGCCATCGATATCTCGGGCGAATTGGACGCCAACGTCGTGGAGTATCGCCAGGTCGTTGAATTTGCCGACTTGTTCAGAATGTTCGGCCAGAGCGAACCGGCGACGGTCAAAGTGGATTTGGGCGTTCAGGCGCCCAACCTCAAGCCCGGCTTGCTCTACTTCCTCTACACGGAATACATCAACTAGTTGTCATGAAGGGCGTCACCGTCATCAATCACCCGCTGGTTCAACACAACCTGACCCGGCTGCGCGACGGCCGTACCGCACCCCAGGAGTTCCGACGGGTGCTGGCGGAGGTCGCCACCCTGATGATTTATGAAGCCACGGGTTCGTTCACGCTGAAAACCGTCCGGGTGAAGACGCCGTTGGAAACCACCACCGGCAGCCAGTTGCGACACGAGGTGATTTTAGTGCCCGTGTTGCGGGCTGGATTGGGGATGTTGGAGGCGATTCTACAGTTGATCCCGCATGCCCGGGTCGGATTCATAGGACTCAAACGAGAGGAGACGACCCTCCAAGCTACGTCCTATCACAAGAGCCTGCCCAAGAATCTGAAGCCGTTCGAAGTGGTGCTGATTGACCCGATGCTGGCCACTGGCGGCAGCGCTGTGGCGGCCCTGAATTTGTTGCGCCAGCATCGCGCCGAGCGGATCCGGATGGTGAACCTGGTGTCCGCACCCGAGGGGATCCGGACGGTGCGAAAGAGTTATCCGAACCTGCCCATCTTCACCGCCGCGATTGACCGGCAATTGAACGCGCGCGGTTACATTCTACCGGGACTCGGCGACGCCGGGGATCGATTGTTCGGTGTTTGAGCGAAGAAACTTTTCTCCCAT
Source organism: Pedosphaera sp. (assembly GCA_017853715.1). Lineage (GTDB taxonomy): Bacteria > Verrucomicrobiota > Verrucomicrobiia > Limisphaerales > DSYF01 > DSYF01. The sequence continues at coordinate 1,658 of JAFMIZ010000110.1, read as the reverse complement.
GCCTACCAAAGCACGAAAGACCGCAGCAAGAAAGCCGACCAAGGCCAGCAAGCCCAAGGCCGCACTGGCGAAGAGGACCACGGGCAAGCCTCCCAAGAAGGCGACGCCCGACCCCAAGGCAGCGGCCGTTTTCCCCGAGCCGAAAGCCCACCCCACGGAGATCAAGGTCGAACGCGCCGCACCAGATACCAGAATCGAGGAGGAATCTCCCGCCCGCTACGATGGCGACTCCGCCATCAAACTTTACCTTCGCGAGATCGGCAAAGTCCCCCTGCTCACCCCCAAGGAAGAGGTCGAACTCGCTGCGCGCATCAAGAAGGGCGACAAGAAGGCCCGCGAACACATGATCAAGGCGAACTTGCGTCTGGTGGTGAAGATCGCACGCGATTACGAAGGCATCGGGCTGCCCCTGCTCGACCTCATCAGCGAAGGCAACATCGGGTTGATGAAAGCCGTCGAGCGCTTCGACCCGGCCAAGGGCGGGAAACTCTCCACGTACGGCTCCTGGTGGATCAAGCAGTCCATCAAGCGCGCGCTCGCAAATCAGTCCAAGACCATACGCCTGCCGGTGCATTTGGTGGACAAAATTTCGAAGATGCGCCGCACCGCGATGCGCCTGCAGGAAGTGTTCGGACGCGAACCCACGGACGAGGAGATCGCGGACGAATTGGGCATCACCGCGGGCCGTGTGGCCCAAATGCGCATGGCGTCCATTCGTCCGGCTTCACTCGACGCCCCGATTGGGGACGATGACTCGAACAATTTTTCCGAGATCGTGCAGGACGAGAACGCTTCGTCCCCCTACGAAAACTTGGAGGAGAAAACCGTCACCGGCATGCTTCAAGAGATGGTGCACACCTTGGATGCGCGTGAAGAAACCATTCTGCGATATCGGTTCGGCCTGGACGGCGGCACCGAGAAGACGCTGGAGGAAGTGGGGGAGAAATTCGGGGTCACCCGCGAGCGCATCCGCCAGATTCAGAACATCGCCCTGCGCAAACTGCGCAGGATGATCGAGAAATTTGAGGCCACTAGGGCGTAATCCGGCCGGCGATTAAAATGGAAATGCCCGCCGGATAACTCCAGCGGGCATTCTTCGCAAGGGATTAGATCAGGCGCCGTAGTTCTTGGACACAGCGGCCCAATTGACGACGTTCCAGAACGCCTTCAAGTAGTCGGCGCGTTTGTTCTGGTATTTCAAGTAATAGGCATGTTCCCACACATCCACGCCGAGCAGCGGCGTGCCTTCGCAACCAGCCACTGCCTTACCCATGAGCGGATTGTCCTGATTGGGAGTGGAGACGATCTCCAGTTTGCCGCCATGGCTGACGAGCCAAGCCCAGCCACTGCCGAAGCGGCCCAAGCCAGCGGCTTCGAACTTGGCCTTAAAGTCGTCGAAGCTGCCAAAAGTCGCCTTGATGTCATCTGCCAGTTTGCCAGTGGGGGCCCCGCCGGCGTTGGGGGCGAGGATGTTCCAAAAGAAGGTGTGGTTCCAGTGCCCGCCACCGTTGTTGCGGACGGGGCCGCGAATATTCTCCGGAGCCGAGCCGATGCCGCGAACGATTTCTTCCAGCGACTTGCCTTCCAACGGTGATCCAGCGATAGCCTTGTTCAGGTTGTCCACGTAGGCCTTGTGATGGCGGCCGTGGTGGATCTCC
>JAFMIZ010000004.1 GCA_017853715.1 Pedosphaera sp. | reverse complement strand
CGAGCGGGGGCCGAGTGCAAAGAGCGAAGCGCAAAGCGGGAAGCGCGAACGCCAGAGGACGGAGGGCTTTTTACTTTAGTGCGGGATTAATCCATGCATCATTGGGGGCCGATGAACGAGGGCTTGGAGAGGTGCACCACGGCCGCAGGGTCCACCCTGCGGGCGTGGCATGTCCGGCTCCACCAACTGAGCGACGACCTCTCGGGCGGACTGATCCTCGGGATGGTCGTGCTGTGCCCCTGGTGGTTCGGCACCACCCAACCGACCGCCATGGCGGTCACGGATGCACTGGGTCATGCGCTGGGCGCCCTGCTGCTGATCAAGGCTTGGGTGCGACACGGAGCGGGCTTCCGGGCGGCACGCTGGCTGGCCGAACCCCGCCCCGTTTCCTTGCGCCGGCTGATGCAGGCGCTGGCGGCGATCACGATCTTCCTGCTTGCCTGGTGCGCGGTGTCCGCACTGAACGCACGCGCGGCCTGGATCCGCGAACAGGCCGCCTTCGAGTACTTCAACAGCGTGCCGTGGCTCCCGCACAGCCTCGACCGCGCCCGCACATGGAGCGAGTTCCAACACATGGCCGCCTGGGCCGCGTTCTTCTGGTCCGTAATCGACTGGCTGCCGGGACTGACCGAACGCGAGCAGGTTCTGCGTCGGCGGTGGCAACTGGGCAAGGGGGAGCCGGGGAAGGAGTCCTCCGCGCCGCTGCCCGGCCGACTGCGGCTGCTGCTCTGGGTGCTCTGCCTGAACGGCGGACTGCTCGCGGTGCAGGGCATGGTGCAACGGTGGAGCGGCACCGGCCAATTGCTGTGGCTGGTGGAACCGCGGGTGAACAAGGGGGCGGAGACCTTTTTCGGCCCGTATGCGTACCGCTCGAACGCCGCCCAGTATTTCAACCTGGTCTGGCCGGTTTGCCTGGGGTTCTGGTGGACCTTGCAGCAGCGCTGGGGGTTTCGCCGTTGGGGCCACCAGGTCCTGCTGCTGAGCGCCGCCCTGATGGCGGCCTGCCCGGTCATGTCCGGCTCGCGCGGCGGGGCGCTCGTGACCTGGGGGCTGCTGGGCCTGTCCGGCGCCATCCTGCTGCTGTCCCCCGCCCTGCTCCGGGCGCGGGCGCGACTTTCACCGCTGGCCAGCCTGATCACTTACGCGCTGGCCTGCCTGTTCCTCGGCGGGAGCCTGTGGCTGGGGGTGAGGCTCGGCTGGCCCACCCTCGAGCCGCGGATGGTTGAACTGGAGGAGGGTTATGCGCTGCGCGAGGGGATGTTCGAAACCGCGCGGCAGATCGCGGCGGATTACCCCGCGCTCGGCACCGGTCCCGGATCGTTCGAGGCGGTGTTCCAACTCTATCGCCAGTCGCCCGACGAGTACTGGCCGGCCCAGCTCCATAATGACTGGCTGGAACTTCGGCTCACGTTCGGGTGGGTGGGGTTGGGCGTGATGCTGCTGGCCCTGGGCCTGGTGCTGGCGCGCTGGTGGGCGCCCGGCGGAATCCCCGGCGGTCGGCGGCTGACCCTGTTCCTGTGGGTCGCCCTGACCGGCTGCCTGGTGCATGCGCGCTTTGATTACCCGTTCCGCGTCCACTCGCTGGTGCTGCTGTTCCTGCTGCTGTGCGGCATCCTCGCCGTGCTGTCGCGTCCGGGGGCGCACCGCAAATGAAAGCGAGGAACCGCAGTTCAAGGAGGGGTTCACACCGATGGACACGCTTGGTCCAGGGAATGGGGAACGGCGGGCTTTTGCCCGGCCCATCCTGACACCGTTCACGGGCCGCGACGGTCAGGGTTGCAAAGATTCCAGCAGGGCCGCCTCCTCCGGCAGCAGCAAGGGTGCACGCATCGCGGCCTCCTGGTAGGGCTTGGACTGGTTGGTCCGGCCCAGGGACTGCAAGAGCACCGCCTGGTAGAGGGCTATCGCCGGCTGCTGCAACTGCTCATCCGTGAGGGTGGCCATCAGTTTGAGGCCCTCCTCGGTCTGGCCGCTCATGTGCAGGGCGTAGGCGTAGGTGGAGACGACCGAGGGATTGTTCTTTTCGCCTTCGTACGCGCTGTGTGCCAGCTCGAGGGCGCGGCCGGAATCGCGGTCCAGCAGCAAGGCCAGCATTGCAGTGTTGTTCTGCAGCGGCACGGATCGGGGCTGGCGTTCGAGCAACACTTGATGGAGGCGATACAGCCCGGCGGTCTTGGGATGGCCCTGGTAGAACAGGCTCAGCGCCTGCAACACCCAGTCGTTGCGCCCCCGCACGTTTTCGTAGGCGGCCCACAACAGCTGCTCCATCTGCTCATCCCAACCCCAAGCCGAGGTGAGGCGATAGAGGTAAAGAACGGTCTGCGGCTGCATGACGGCCACGCCCATGGCGCGGCGCCAATACATGTCGGCAAAATCAATCCGCCCTTGCTCGCGCAGTGCCCGCGACAGCAGCACCAGCCGCACGTATTCCTGCGATTTCCAGTTCCGGCCACCCAGCCAGGCTTCCAGCCCAACCCAGTCCCGGCTCGCCTGGTAGCATTCCGCCTGGGCCAGCAGCAACGGCACGGACTCCTGCAGTTCGGGGGGCTGGGCGCGCAACCATTCGAGGGCCGGCTGGACCCGGCCATGGCCCGCCATCCACTGCGCCACCCCGACGATGGACAACACATTGGTGCCAGCCTGTTGCTGCGCCTCGGCAATGGCCGGACCGATGGCGGACGGCCGGGCATAATCAATCACGGTCAGGCGGACCAATCGATCGGCGAAGATGGCTTGGGGATCCGCATGGAGCGCGTCCGCCCAATTACCGGCGGCCTCGAGGTCTTTGCGGGCCAGCGCATCGAGGACCAATGCGCGCAATGCCAGCAGGCTGCAATTGGTCTGCTTCGCCAGAGCGGCGAGTTCGGCACGCGCGCCCCCCGCCCCGGCGGCATCACCGAGCTGCAACTGCAGGGTGGCCAGCCGTAGCCGGTAGAACTGATTGGTGGGTTGCATCGCCACCGCCTGATTCAAGTGCCGCAGGGCATCCTCCGGGCGCTTCAACTGCAAAGCCAGCTGGCCGGAGAGGAGATGGACCTCCGCGTTGGTCTGGCCGGCCGGGGCGAGCTTGTTCAGCGCCTCGCTGGTGAGGGGGTAGGGTGACTTTTCAATGGCGAGCCCCGAGGTCACCAGGAGCAATTGATTGCTTGGCGAGGAATCCAGTTCCACGGCGCGCCGGCGCCATGCGAGCAACTGCGGTGAACGCAAGGCGGCGGAGACATCGGCCATGCGCAGGACGGCCTCGACATTGGCGGGGTTGAGCGACAAGGCGAGGCGGAGACTGAGGACCCCGTTGGTGACATCTCCTGACCCGAGAAAGGCCCGGGCCTGCTCCATGGCGCGCCGCTCCTTGTAGGCGCGATAGGCGGGGCGCCCGACCCAGACCGCGACAATCAGGGCAATGACCAACCCCACCCCAATGGACAAGGTGACGAGAAAGGTTTTGGAACGGCCCGTCTGGAACATGTTTCGCGCATCATGGCCGGGACAAAACATAAAATCCAAGCGCAAAACACTCGCCAGAGTTCAACTCGCGAAGAGCGAAGAGCGAAGAGCGAAGAGCGAAGAGCGAAGAGCGGAGGGCGAAGCGGGAAGCGAGAAGCGGGAATCCGCCGCCCGCCTTGACCTTTTACCGGTGGAATCATTACTGTCGGAGTCCTGATGCTGTCCCGGCGCGAGCCATCACTGGAGTGTTCGAAACCCATTCGGCCCGACTGGGTGCCGACGATCCGCGGCCGCAGCCGCCCCGCCCGGGGTCCCTGGATGCCCGCAGCGGGCATCGGCCTGGCGCTCCTCGCAGGCGCGTGCGACGCCTCCGCGCAGGAGGCGCTGCAAGCGTCGTTGGCCGACACGGATAGCGCACAGGCGCGACGGCAGGCGATCATCAACTTGGGCCGGCAGAATCTGAAGCTGGGCCCCGTCCGGCTGCGTTTCGAGGCCGGCTTGGGCACGGAATTCAACAGCAACGTCAACAACCGCAACGAGAACCCCGAAAGCGACCTGATCTTCCGGCCCTCGGTCCGCACGCGAGCGGCGTGGCCGGTGTCCGACAAGAACCTGCTCTACCTTGACGTCGGGGTGGGTTACTCCGCCTACGTGAGCAACACCGAATTGAGCCGATACTACCTGGAGCCCGGGACGGAACTTTCCTTCGACCTGTTCATCAAGGACCTGGTCATCAATTTTCACGATCGGCCCTCGCTGAGCCAATACGCCTACACCGACCCCACGGTGAGCGGCACGGGGGACTACGCGCAGTTTGAAAACACGGTGGGCGCCTCGGTGTTGTGGGACCTGAACGAGGCGCAACTCAAGGTTGGATATGACCACGTGAACTATTGGGAGCTCACGTCCGCCGGCAACCGGGGCGACGGCAGCACCGAGCTGACCTATCTGTCCGCCGGCTTGGAGGTGCAACCCGAACTCTGGACGGGCATTGACCTGGGCGCCAGCTGGATCAGCTACGACTCGGGCCAGTATCCCGACGCCTTCCAAGGCAGCGTGGGCGGGTTTGCCCGTTACATCGTCAGCGACTTGATGAACGTGCGGCTCAATGCGGGCTACGTGACTTATTCGCCGGACAACTCGGGGGCCTTCGCCGGACTGGAGGACACGGGCACCTGGTATGCCCAACTGGCGCTCAACCACCGCGTGAACCAATACGTGAGCTATGTGCTGTCCGCGCAGCAGGGCTTCAGCGTATCGTTCTACGGCGGCACGTACGAAACTTACGGGGCAGCCCTGACCCCGAACTGGCACGTCCTCCGAAAGATCACCTTGTCGACCCCGCTGACGTATGAGCATTCGACGGGGGTCACCGGTTCCGAGCCGGAGTTCGATTACTACGGGGCGGGCCTGATCGCCAGCCGGCCGCTGATGGAACGGCTGAATGCCTCGGCCTACGTCAATGGCTATGTCAAGGATTCGGCCCTCGCCACCGCGAGCTACACGGTATGGGTGGTGGGGGTGGGTCTGCGCTATGCGTTCTGAGCCGCTCGGACCTTGCGAGCGGGCGCAGCTTCTCCGCTGACGCACGCCGGGCGCGAAGCGGCCGGGACCTGAATCGCCGGTGAAGGCGGATTAATTTGCCTCGGCGCAACAAAACCGATATAGAAGAGGTTGTCATACTGACATGAACGACTTTTTCAACCGAGGAGGACTCCGCGCCCTGTTGCTGGCCGGCGGCGTGCTCCTGAGCCTGCGAGCGACGGCGGCGGAAACCTTCAGCCACGATCCGCTGGCCGTGGCGGACGCACCGGCCCGGACAACCAACGCACCGGCGGCCACCAATGGGGCCGGGCTGCCGCCGAGCGCGAGCGCAACCGGCTACACCCTCGACGACCGGCACATCCTGCGCGAGGGCGATCAGATCAGCTTCCAGATCATTGAAGACCGTGATCCCGCGATCACCCTAGTGGTCACGGCGTCGGGCGAGGTGGAGTTCCCCCATGTGGGGCGCGTGGTTTGCGCGGGCAAGACCTGCAAGCAGGTGGCGGAGGAACTGAAGGTGCCGCTCGAAGCCGAGTTCTACTACCGGGTCACGGTGGTGATCGGCCTGAACGCGGTGAGCAAGACCCGCGGCCGCGTTTACATCTGGGGCGAAGTGCGCAAACAGGGTCCGGTGGAGATTCCGGCGGACGAGGCGTTCACGGTCGGCAAGGCCATCATGCAAGCCGGCGGTTTCGCCGACTTCGCGAACAAGCGCAAAGTGAAGCTGGTGCAGACGGCCAGGGACGGCACCAAGACCACCCGGGAACTCGACCTGGTGGACATCCTGGAGAAGGGCAAGACCGAACTGGATCTGCCGGTGAAAGAGGATGACTTCATCATCGTGCCCTCACGGCTCATCAATTTCTAGACGACTGACATGGAACCGAACGAGCAGGATTCACAGGCGGCGCCGGGCAGCGACCGCGTCCAGCGGACGGAACGCTTCCACAGCCGCCTTTACCGCTACCAACTGCTGCTGCGCCGGCTCTGGTGGGTGGTGGCTTCGACCATTGCGCTGGGGGTGCTGGCGAAGCTGATCATGGTGGAGCTGGCGCCGACGCAATACGTCTCGACGGGCCAGATGATCGTGAGCATCCGGCTCACGCTGCCGGAGGGTTCGGTTTACACGGAGGAGTGGAGCAACTTCCTCGGGACCCAGATGTCACTGATGCAGAACGCCGCCGTGCGCAGCCGGGCGACCGCCGCGCTGGAGAAGGACCGGCCCGACCTGCTCCCCTGCCCCGTGGAACTCAGGGTGTCGGTCATACCCAAGACGACGATCTTCGTGGTCCGCGGCACCGGCATCGAGGAGGAATATGTGCAGGCTTACGTCGATGCGTGCATGAACGCCTACACCGAACTGAAGCGCGAAATGCGGTCGCAAACCTCGGAAACCACCCTGGCCAGCATCACGGAGGAACTGGGCGTGCTGGAACGGACGCTGCAGCGCAACGAGGAGGAGCTGGCGAACTTCCAAACCTCGAACAGCGTGGTGCTGCTGCAGAAGCAAGGCAGCAGCGCCAGCGCGTACCTGGCCGATCTCAACCGCCAGGTCGCGGACCTGCGGACGGAATACCGGCTGCTGGGGGCGCTGAGCTTGGAGCAGAACCTCGAACGCCGGCAGTTTGCCGGCAGCCAATCCGGCCAGGACGCGTTGCAGCCCGCCGACTCGGAATATCTTCGTGACAAGCAGGAGCTGGCCCTCCTGAAAGCGGAGATGCAGGAGCTGTCCGAACACCTGCGCGCCAGACATCCCAAGATGGTGAAGATCGCCGACGACATCGTCCGCCGCGAGCGGGTGCTCGAGCTGTACCGCGAGCAAAGCAAGGAGCAGCTGGAAAGCCGCCGCCGCTCGCTGGAAGTGCAACTCCGGAACCTCGAGGAACAGGTGGCCGAGTGGGAGGGCAGATCCATCGAGGCCAGCCGGAAGATCGCGCAGTTCGAGCGCATCCAGGGCAACAAGGACCGCACGCAGGCGCTCTACGAGCGCCTGCTGTCCACCATGCAGACGCTAGATGTGAACAAGGACCTGAGCTCGGGAAACGTGAGCGTGCTGGAGCCCGCGGCGCCGGCGCGAACGGATCTAGACAGCCTGCCCTGGGGCCTGGCCGTGGCCGGGCTGCTGGGCCTGGCCGCCGGGTTGGGGATACTTCTCCTGGTGGACCGCCTGGACGATCGCATCAATTCATTCACGGAGTTCGAGGAAAACTTCGAAGAGGACGTGGCCGGACAGATCCCGCACGACCCGGAGGCGCAACGGGGCACGGCCATCCATCTCAGCCAGGAGGACGACCGGCATGCGCTGGTGGAGGCATTCCGCAACCTGCGTTCGTCCCTCCTGTTTCGCCCCGTGGGCGAGAAGCCGCCCCGGCTGCTCCTCATCACGAGTTCCATCCCCGGCGAGGGCAAATCCATGACCGCGGCCAATCTGGCCATCACCATCGCCCACGGGGGCATGCGTGTGCTGCTGGTGGACGCCGACCTGCGCAAGGGCGAGCTGCACCGGCGCTTCGGGATGGAGTCAGGCGAGGGCCTGAGCGAAATGCTGGCCGGCGGCCCCGCCTGGTCGTCGATAGTCCAGACCACCCGTTATCCGAACCTCGACTTGCTGCCGCGGGGCAGCGCGACCCAGCGTTCAAGCGAGCTGTTCCTCGGCCCCAACTTTGCCGCGTTCATGCGCGAGGCGCGGGAGCGTTATGACCAGATCATCCTGGACACGCCCCCGGTGATGGCGGCGGACGATGCGAGTTCGCTGGCACCGCAGGCCGACGGCGTGATCTTCGTGCTCCGGGCGCGGAAAACCTCCGGGCGGGTCATGCGCGCGGCGCTCGAACTACTGTACCAGCGCAGCACCAAGGTGCTGGGAGTCGTGCTCAATGACGTGAAGGCCTCGAGCGCCAACTATTACTACTACCGCTACAAGGACTACTACTCGTCCTTCCCCTCCAAGTAACTGCCGGCGAGGAAATGACGTGCAGGCTGGAGGCATGACCCCAATCCCCGGGCAAGACGGAGGCCAGCGGGCCTGGTTCTGCGTGCGGTCGCAACCCAAGCATGAGCACATTGCCGCCGCTCACCTGGCGAAGGACCTGCAGGTCGAGGTATTCCTGCCGCGGATCCGGTTCCGCCAGTTGGTTGGACGGGGCAGCCGCATGGTCACCGAGCCGCTCTTCCCCGGCTACCTCTTCGCCCGCTTCGAATGGCGTGGACAATTGCGGGCCGTCCGGCACGGAAGGGGCGTCGCCAGCGTGGTGCACTTCGGCCACCGCTGGCCGACGGTACCCGACGAGGTCATCGACTCCCTGCGCCGGGAACTCGGTCCGGAGGAGATGCACAACGTGACGGGGAACTTCCAGCCGGGCGAAGAGGTGCAGATCGCGGGGGGCAGTTTTCACGGTCTTCTGGCGATCGTCCATGAGTCGACTCCCGCCCGCCAGCGGGTGGCCGTCCTGATGGACTTCCTCGGCCGACAGGTGAGCATCGAGGTTGCGGCGGAGCACCTTGTGCGGCCGGGCGGGAGCCATCAACGCCGCCCCGCCTGACGCGGGGGGCGGACGACGGAGCCGTCAGGGCTTGTCTCCGGAGCGGGGAGGCTGACCGGTGATCCGGCCGAGCCATCGGGGGAGGGTTCCACCGGGTTTGCGCGGCCGGGACAGGCGCGCGGCAAAGGCGAGCGGCACGGACCCTTCCTGAAGTTGGGCGCTGGCAGTGAGCCAGGCCTCCGCGAACAATTCAGAGAGCAGGACGAACAAACGCCGGTCCGCCACGCAACATACCGCGCTGCTCGAGGAGGGGACCTCCGCCTCGCCCCGGGCGCCGGCGTCCGGTGCGTCGCCGATCAACGCCCCCAGTTCGAGCACGCCCGCTCCCTGCGCCGTAAAGTCGAACTTCTGCCAGTGGATCCGCTCCGACCCGGACGGTTCGCCCGAATGCCGCCGGCCATCGGGCAGTTCCAAAGTGAGCGAACAGAAACCGAGCCGCCGCGCTCCGATGCACAGGAGGTGCCAGAACTCATCCAGCGTATGCACGCGCTGGGCCTCCAGGTTGAGCCAGCGCGTGACCGCCAGGGCAAACGTCACCTCCTGACGCATCCCCATCGAATTCCCCAGCACGCGGCCCACCGCAAACCATTCCCGGGTGAAATCCAGCCGGCCCGCCACCAGCAGCAGGCACAGGGTGGCAAATCCGAACACCATGGGCAGGGTCCGCCCCTCCCCCCAGAGCGCCACCACGGCGAGCACCAAGAACACCAAGGTGAACGCATACAACCCCAGCACGGCGCGGCGCCGCGACAGCCCCATGGCCAGCAGGCGGTGATGAATGTGACCCTTGTCCGGGCGAAAAAGCGGCAGGCCCTTGAGGCCGCGCCGCAGGATGGCCAGGCTGACGTCAATCACAGGCAGCAGCAGCACAATCAAAGGCGCAACCAGGGCGGCCAAGATGGTGCCCTTGTGCGAGCTGACGATGCTGAAGACCCCGAGCGTGAACCCCAGAAAATAGGCCCCGCCATCGCCCAGATAAATCCGCGCCGGCGGGAAGTTGTAACAGAGAAAGACGAACAAGGAACCCAGCAGCACCAGACAAAGAAACGCCGCCGTGCCGCCACGGCTCAGGTGGACGGTAAGCACAGCCAGCAGCATCAGGGACAGGCCACCGGCCAGCCCATCGAGTCCGTCGATCAAGTTGATGAGGTTGGTGAAGGCGACCAGCCAGAGGACGGTCAGCACCACGCTCCAGGAACCCAGATCCAGCGCTCCGCCTCCCCACGGCTGGCTGAGCACCTCGATACGAATGCCGCCCCACCAGACGGCCACGGCAACGATGATCTGCCAGAGGAGTTTGAGTCTGGCGCCCAGAGGCCGCAGGTCGTCCCAAAAACCGAGGGCGAACATGGCCAGCGCCCCAAGCACCGCCGCCGGCCGTTCCCTTGCGGGAAGGGCGGTGTTCAAATCAAACGCGTAGACGCACAACACCGTGACAGCGAAGGGGAGCGCCAAGGCCAGCCCGCCGAGCCGAGAGACGGGCTGCGTGTGGGTGTGATGCGGCTGAATCGAGCTGCCCCGGACCGCCTTGGCAACGCCCAGGCGCATGCACCACGGAATCAGCAACCGGGCCATCAACGCCCCAGCCAAAAGGGCCCCCACCATTTGCACAACTGGTGACAATGTCATACCACAAACGGCTACTATGAATGGCCCTGTCTTAAAAGCGGGCTGCCAGCTGGAGGGATTTTCCGGCATGGCCCGAAGAAAGTCGGGCGGGACAGACCATGGATTGCAGCCTCCGGGAAAACCGGAAGCGAGAACCCCTGCCGTGCGCCCCAGTGCCAAAAGAATGCGGTGGTCACAACGGATGTAGGTACCACAAGCGCAGCCGCTGGCAATGCGGAAATTACGAGACACGGCGGAAACCACCCGGCCAGACCCAAGAGGAGGAGGGTGACGGCGATGCGCAGTTTGGTCCCGGCCGCGAAAGCGGTGCCTTTTGAAGGCCGCCGGGGCGGCGGCAGTTCAAGCCCGCTCGATCACCTCGACCAAGCGCGGCAGCTGCCGGTCGCGCGCCAGGTGCGCGGGCAGGTCGCCGCCCCGCCGCCCCGCCCCGTCCCCCGGCAGCAATCGCCGGATGGCGGCCGCCAATCGGGGTCCATGCCCATGCCGGAAATCGAGCCGCAAGCAGGCTGCGGGCAGTTGCGCGAAGATCTCGGTGACGTGGCTGGGCTCGGGCCCGACGTAGAGCACGGGTGCGCCCACGCGGAGCATGTTATAGATCTTGCAGGGGTGCACCAGACCCACAAATGCCTCACCCATGACCACCACCTGGAGGTCGGCGGCGGACAACGAGGCGGAGAGCTGCGCAAAGGGCTGGTAGGGCAGACACAGGATGTTCGGCAGCCGGCGGTCGGCGGCGAAGGCCTGGACACGTTTGAACTCGCTGCCGCCGCCCACAAAACAGAAGTGCACAGCATCGTCCTCACGCAGGGCCTCGGCGGCGGCCATCAAGGTGTCCAACGGATGGATCGGGCTGTGATTGCCGGAATACATCACCACGAACTTGCCGGCCAGTCCGTGCGCCTGCCGCCAGGCGGTCCGGCCCGCGGCATCGTAGGCCACCGCGTCATCCTGGGACCACGGCGGAATCACCACCACCCTTTGAGGATCGATGCCCTTGGCCACGATGCGGTCCTTCATGAAACGGTCCAGGGCCACAATGCGTGCGGCATTTCGGAGGCTGAAGCGGGAGATCCGTTCGAGCCCGCGTCCGGCTGGCGAAGCCGGGTCGAGCCAGCCTGCCGCCACGGCCTCGTCCGGATTCAGGTCCATCACCCAATAGACGAAGCGTCCGCCCCGCAACCGGGCAAGGCAGGCGCCAACAAACGAAATCAAGGGCGGCGTCGTCAGCGCCACCACCACATCCTGACGCTGCAGGAAGAGCAACCGCAGACAGCAGCTGAGGAGAAAGGAGGCGAAATCCGCGGCGCGGCGCCAGCGGGCCCCCTTGCCGAAGCGGGTGGACCGCACGCGCCGGATGTCGATGCCGTTCCACGACTCGCGCCCGGGAAACTGTTGGCCGGGATGGTCATAAGCATGGCGGCTGGTCACCACCGTCACCTGATGACCGCGCTGGCGCAGGGCCAGGGCCAGCTCGGTGAGATACTGGGCCGTAGCCATCACATCCGGATGAAACGTTTGATTAAGCAGGAGTATCTTCAACGGCCACAATTTAAGGCGAAAGCGCCGCACCGGGGAAAGAGCAAAGAGCGAGAGTGGAGGCAGGGCTGGGCGCTCGGCGACCGGCCCGCCGCCGAGCGCAGCGTCAGGGTGACGGAAGGGGTCGGATACCGAGGTGTGCCGGTTGCTCCGGCACCGACGCGGGGGCCACTTGAGGCAAAAACGGGGACGGGTCCAGGTTCGACTTCTGCTTTCCACCCACCGCTTTTTCCTGTTGCCTTCCGCCCGATGTCACCGAAAGGCAGAAGGCGTATCCGGATCGCAGTCGGACTGGCGTGCGTCGTGGCGGGGACGATTCCGCTCGCGTGGCTTGCCGCGCCGGGGTTGCTGGTGCGGGACACGGGGTTGCCTGGGGCCAGGGAGGTGCGGATCGATGCGATCGTCGTGCTTGGCGGAGAGCCGACGACGCGGGCCGAGCGTGCGGCGGAAGTCTACCGGCAGGTTGCCGGGGAGAACCCCGGCCGCGCCGCGGATTCAAGCCTGTGGGTGCTGGCCACGGGGGAAGGCGACTGTGAGGATGCGCGCCGGCAACTGGAGGCATGCGCGGTGCCTGCGTCCGCCATCCTCACCGAGTGCAAATCCACCTCCACTCTGGAAAACGCGGCGTTTTCGGTTCCCCGGTTGCGCGAGCGCCGGGCCACGAACGTGGTCATTGTGACGTCCTGGTTCCACTCGCGCCGGGCGCTCGCCTGTTTTCGGGAGGCGAACCCCGAGATGCATTTCTACAGCCAGCCCACCGTGCACCCGCCACAACCCGCCTGGTGGCCCGACCGACATGAACGCGGCCGCATCCTGAGCGAGTACGGCAAGCTGATCTACTACTGGCTGGTGCATGGCGTGTCGCCGATGACCTGAGAGCAACGAGCGAGGGAGGGAGGGAGGGGCGAGCAATGGCGTCACCGTGATCCACCGAATCAACTTGCCGCGAACCTTCACACGCGCATAGTATACAGCGCGGTCGACGTACAGCAGCAGAGGTGGGATTCGGGGGGAACGGGCGCCAATGGGCATCCTTGGAAGGTTGCTTCCCACCCACGCTTTGGGGCCAGCATCCGACTTGGTCCGCAAAACCCAAAGTTGCGGGATACAGAGCAAAACAGGCGACCCCGCAGTGCTTGCAAGCAGTTGATCCTCAGGTGAGCCGATGTGGCGGAATTGGCAGACGCGCTAGACTCAAAATCTGGTGTCCTCGCGGACGTGGGGGTTCGAGCCCCTCCATCGGTACCAACCTGAAAACACAGAATTCTCCCGGGTCGGAATTTCCCCATCACTGAACGGCAACCGGGACCACGATGGATGCCAGCAGACCTGCCGCGACCGCAATCAACAGCAAGAGGGAAAGAGAAAAGCCTTTGATGGCCGGGCGGTTAAGCAAGTTTTGAAGGGCGGTTTTCATGGCTTTCAATGGTTCGCGCCTTTGAAGCGCAGACATGAAAAAGCAGTCCCAGTGCCATGCAGGCGGCCAAAAGAGAAGGAAACAAATCCAAATCCAGACGGTCACCTGGTCATCTGCGTTTGCCTCGGTGAACCCACCCGCTTTCTGATTCCGGGGCAGAACTGCGTCACTTCCTTGACTGGAGAGTCAAGGGGCAGGCAAAGAGGCCATTTCACGTTCCGTTTTGAGGCGGAGCTGGCCGCAGGCGGCGTCAATGTCGTGGCCTTTTTCGCGCCTGAGCGTGGCCACGACGCCGCGGCTTTCCAGTCCGGCGAGGAACGCCTCCTGAACGGATTCTTCCGGGCGCACCCAGGGAAGCCCCTCAACTTCATTGTAGGGAATCAAATTCACCTTGGCGTTGAGACGATGGGCAAGGTCAGCCAATGGCTGGGATTGGTCGAGGCCGTCATTCACCCCGGCGATGAGAATGTATTCCAGCGTGATCATGCGTCCTTTGCGTTGCTGGTAGTAATCGCAAGCATCGGCGAGTTGCGCCAAGGGATACTTGCGATTCACGGGCATGATCTTTTCGCGGACCTGATCGGTCGCGCCGTGCAACGAAATGGCCAGCCGGAATTGCTGGGGCTCATCGGCGAGCTTGCGGATCTGCGGGACCAGTCCGCTGGTCGAGATGGTGATCTTGCGGGCGCCGATCCCCCCACCCCACGGCGCATTCAGGATGCGCAACGCGGCGAGAAGGTTGTCGTAATTCGCCAGCGGCTCGCCCATGCCCATCACGACGATGTTGTTGACCGTGCGGCCGGTTGCAGGCGGAAGGTCACCGGCAGCAGGTTGCGCCGCAGCTGAGCCCGAACCTGCAACGTTCACCGTGCAACTTTCGACCCGGCGCGCTCTTTCCACAGCGAGCACCTGATCCACAATCTCCGCGACGCCCAGGTTGCGTTTCCAGCCATCAAGGCCGCTCGCGCAGAACTTGCAACCGTAGGCGCAGCCCACCTGCGTGGAAATACAAAGCGTGTGGCGATCGCTGGCGTCGCCGTAAAGCGCCGGATTGGCCGGGATGAGCACGCTCTCAACCAGCGAGCGGTCTTGCAGGCGCCACAGAAACTTTTGGGTGGCATCCTGCGCCCCCTGTTTGCGCACCAACTCCAAGGGGTAGTGGCCAAAGCCGTCCGCGAGTCGCTGGCGCAGTGACTTCGGCAGATTGGTCATCGCGTCCCAGTCGGTGGCCAGCCGGCGGTAAACCCAGTCCAGCACCTGCCCGACACGGTAGGACGGCTGCCCCCATTGCTGGAGAGAGCCGCCCAAATCGGCTTCGGTCAGAGATTTGATGTCCGGTTTCAAAGTCTTAATCTTGACCTTCGTCCTGACCTTAATCGGCTCACCACACTGGCGATCTAGAGCAAGACCGCAAACTCACTTCGTCAGGTAATACTTTGTGGCGTATTCCTTGACCATGCGATGCGTGTTGAACACCGGCAGCAACGTCACCATGGCGTGGCGGATGCGTTTGATCCACTCGCGCGGCAGGCCGTTCTCATCACGCTGATAGAACAACGGAATGACCTCGTCCTTGAGCGTGCTGAACAGGTTGGCGGAATCAATCCTGTCCTGTTCGTCGATGGACGCAGGATGCGAATCGTCACCGATGGCGAACCCGTTCTTGCCGTCGTAACCTTCGCGCCACCAGCCGTCGAGAATGCTCATGTTCAAGCAGCCGTGCGGAATGGCCTTCATGCCGCTGGTGCCGGAGGCTTCGAGCGGACGGCGCGGGTTGTTCAACCACACGTCGCAACCCGACACCATCTGGCGTGCCACGTGCATGTCGTAGTTTTCCAGGAACACCAGGCTGCCCTTGAGGTCGCTGTATTTGCTGAGGTGAATGATGTGCTGGATGAAACGCTTGCCGTCGTCGTCGCGGGGATGAGCCTTGCCGGCGAAGATGAACTGCACCGGACGATTCTTGTCGCGGCAAAGATGCACGATGTTCTCGAACTGCTGGAAGATGAGCGGCGCACGCTTATAGGTCGCGAAGCGGCGCGCGAAGCCGATGGTCAAGGCGTCCGGATTGAGCAAGTGGTCGAATATGATGTAGTCGCCCTGCCGGAGGGATTGTCCCTGCAACAAGAGCCGGCGGCGGGAGAACTCGATCAATTCGCGGCGCAATTGGTAGCGCAGCGCCCAGATTTCCTCATCGGAGATGAAGTCAGTATCGGCGATGCTCTGCCAGAACTCCGGGATATCGAGGGTTTCGTCCCAGTGCGCCTTGGCGATCTTGCTCCAAACGCTGGTCCCACGGCCCTTCTTCTCACCGGGTGCGAAGCCCTGCCAGTTGCCCGCCAGTTTGCTGCGCCAGAACTTGCGGACCGGCCCCTTCATCCAGCCGAGCATGTGAACGCCGTTGGTGACGTGGCCAATGGGCACCTCGTCCACGGTCCGGGAGCCAAACAGCTTTTGCCACATCTGGCGGCTGACCTGTCCGTGCAACTCGCTGACACCGTTCGCGGCGCGGCACAGCTTGAGGGCGAGCACCGTCATGCAGAACGGCTCGCGGGCATCCTTCGGATCCAAGCGGCCCAGGCCGACGAGGGTGTCGAACGAGAAGCCCAGCGTCTTGTAGTAGCGGTGCAATGCATATTCGAGCGACTCGGCAGTAAAGCGATCGTGGCCGGCCTCGACGGGCGTGTGGGTGGTGAACAAACACTCCTTCGTCGTCTCGGCGCAGGCCTGTTCATAGGTCTTGCCGGCGGAAATCTTCTCCCGCAGGAGTTCCAGCGTGAGGAACGCGGCATGACCCTCGTTCATGTGGAACACGGACGGCTGGATGCCGAGCTTGCGCATCAACTTCACGCCACCGATGCCCAGCAGGATCTCCTGCATGATCCGGGTGGTGCTGTCGCCGCCATAAACACGCAGGGTCAAATCACGGAAGCGTTGATCGTTCTCGGGACGGTTCGCATCAATCAGGTAAATGGGCACGCGGCCAACATTGACGCGCCAGACCTGGAAATAGACCTGCGCCATGTTGATGTCCACGGAGCACACGATGGGCTGACCTTTGTCATCCAGCACGGGCTCCATCGGGAGATTGGCCGGGTTCAGGAGCGTGTAGTATTCCGTCTGCCAGTTGTTGTGATCAATGGCCTGCTGGAAATAACCCTCGCGGTAGAACAAGCTGATACCGCAGAAGCCAAGGCCCAGATCGCTTGCGGACTTGGCATGATCACCCGCCAGCACGCCGAGGCCGCCCGCGGCGATCGGCAGCGTTTCATGGAAGCCGAATTCCGCGGAGAAATACGCGACGGGATTTCCCTTCAACTTCGGACAATTCTTTGCGCCCCAGGTTTCCTCTTCTGCCAGGTAGGTCCTGAACTTCTTCACGACGGCGCGAACGCGCCCGGCGAACTCGGGGTTCTGGAGGCGCACCCGCAGTTCGTAGTCCGATACCTCATGCAACACGGCGACGGCGTTGTGGAACATGTTGGTCCAACCGCGAGGGGACAGTTCCTGGAAAACTTCCTGCGCCTGCTGGTCCCAAGTCCACCAAAGGTTCCGGGCGGTTTCGTTCAGACCGGCGATGAGTTCGGTGAGTTCTTCTTTTGTGAGCGGTTTGCAAGCCATACGCGTGTGTTCCCAGCAATTGTTCTGCTTCCCGCCAAGCGGCGGTGCCACAAGGTAGGTTTGAAGCGAAGTGCGGGCAAACTATTTCAGGGCCAGGCCGATGATTGTCGGATCCATCCCACACCGACCGAAATGACGCAGCGAACGTAAATCGCCATGATAAACAGCGAATGCGGATCCATGGCAGCGATGATCATCAACGCCGCTTACGCGCCCCATAAAAGAACCACAGGTTCCGGAGGCGCTCTGCGGAGTAGCGCCGCCGCCGGATCCATGGTTTAGTGAGCGGGCATCGTCATGCGTAAATACTGGCACGTCATCAGCATCGGGGTGCAGAACAACCTTGCGTACCGCGTCAACTTTCTGGCGCGTGCGTTGTTCGGCTTCGTTCCCCTGCTGGCGATGCTTTACCTGTGGCGGACCATTTATGAAGGCAAGGGCGGCGCCACCGCCACCATCGGCGGGTTCACGCTCGCCCAGATGATCTCCTACTATCTGGCGGTCCAAATCGTGGATGCGCTGACGGCGGTGAACGAAGACGACTGGGCCATCGCCGCCGACATCAAGGACGGGCTCATCAGCCAATTCCTGCTCAAGCCGGTGGATTACCTCTGGTATCGGCTGTGCCTGTTCTCCGCGGGCCGAATGACCTACATCGGGGTGGTGGCGCTTCCGCTGACGTTGTTCATCCTGTGCTTCCACGATCACTTCATGCTGCCGCCCTCGTGGTCGCAGCTGGGCTGGTTCGGCGTTTCGCTGGGGCTGACGGCGCTCCTGCAATTCCTCATCTCCTACACGATGGCAATGCTGGCGTTCTGGGTGCTGGAAGTTTCGACGTTCATCTTCATCCTGTATGCGTTCGAGTATCTTGCCAGCGGGCACCTGTTCCCGCTGAACATCCTGCCGCCCTGGCTGCAAGAGGTCATGTTCTACACGCCGTTCCCGTACCAGTTGTATTTCCCCGTGAGCATATACCTGGGCGAAGCCACCGGCCCAAAGCTGTGGCAAGGACTGGCCATGCAGGTCTTCTGGGTCGCGCTCGCCTATTGCGGAGCACGCCTGATGTGGGCACGCGGCATCCGCAAATACTCCGCGGTTGGAGGATGAAATGAGCAACCTGCCTCCAACACAGAGCCCCAGACCCCAGATGCCAGAGCCAAGACCCTGCGGACCGCTGTCGCGCTACGCCAGCATCTACCTTGCGCTGGTAAAAAACTCGGCAGCCCGCGAGATGGGGTTCAAGTCCAACTTCCTGTTATGGATCGTCGTGGACCTGCTTTGGTTCGCGCTGCAGGTGTGTTTCATCAGCGTGCTTTACCTGCACACGGACAACATCGGCACCTGGACCAAGTGGCAGGTCGTGCTGCTGACCGCCGCCAGCAATTTCATCCAGCAAATCTTTCAGGCGCTGTTCCTCGTGAACCTGACGAACCTTTCCGAACTCGTGCGCCAGGGGAAACTGGACTTCCTCCTGTTGCTGCCCGCGAACACGCGCTTCATCGTCTCGCTGCGGCAAGTGGACCTCGGCGGGCTGGTCAACGCGAGCGCCGCAGTGGCCGTGATGGTTTACGCCGCGCATCAACTCGACCTGCATCCTTCCGCGCTTCAGGTCACCGGCTTTGTCGTGCTGTGTTTACTGGGCGTGCTCATCCATTACTTTCTGATGACGCTGCTCGCCGCCACGTGTTTCTGGACTGTCAAAGCGCAAGGCATCGTCTGGGGCTACTACAACCTGTTCAACATTGCCCGCATGCCGGATGAGGCATTCCAACGGGGGCTGTTCAAAACGTTCTTCACGCTTGCCATCCCGATGCTCCTGGTATCGAACGTGCCCACCCGCGTGCTGGCGGGCAAACTGGAGTCACCTGGCACCCTCGTGTTGATGCTTGTGATGGCCGTCGTTTGTGGCGTCTTCTCCGAACTCGGCTGGCGGGCCTCCCTGCGCCGCTACACCAGCGCCAGTTCCTAGCGTTGAAGCACCGATCAACGCTGCCTAAAACATCGGAACGCGACTGCGCTGAGAGGCAGCGATGCAGAGGCGAACCCACTGCGGCTGGTCTGCAACACAGCCGCGCTCCCGGTTCAGAGGCTGAATGCCGAATCGATCCAACCTCCGCTTCCCTGCGCTTTCCCCACCGGACGCCCTCGCTGATTTTTCCACCTCCCGATTGACATGAATGGGCCTGATTATCGATGATGCGCGCACAAATGGAATCCATTCATCGTTCACAACGGAAGTTTTCATGGATAGCGCTTGGGCTCGGCCTGTTGCCGGTTTCAGCGCTCGCTCAAGACAGCGGCGGCCCAACCGTCAGCAACGGTGACAATGCGTGGATGTTATTGAGCACGGGGCTCGTGCTGATGATGACGGCGCCCGGCCTGATCCTGTTCTACGGCGGGCTGGTCCGGACGAAGAACGTCCTCTCCACCATGATGCACAGTCTCATCCTCATGGCGGCGATGTCGGTGCTGTGGATGGTTTTCGGCTATAGCGTCGCATTCGGTGAGGGCAACGCCTTCTTCGGCAATCCAGCCCAGTACTTTTTCCTGAAAGACGTCGGCACAACCCCAAACGCCGATTACGCCGCGACGATCCCGCACCAGACCTTCATGCTGTTTCAGATGATGTTCGTCATCATCACCCCCGCGCTCATCAGCGGCGCGGTGGCCGAACGCATCAAGTTCAGCGCCTATCTGCTCTTCATCGTCCTCTGGGTGACAATCGTGTATCTGCCCTTGTGCCACATGGTCTGGGGCAAGGGCGGTTACTTCAACTGGGCCCTGGGCGGGCAGATGCCCGTGCTCGATTTTGCGGGAGGAACGGTGGTGCATATCAGCTCCGGTGTAGCCGCTCTCGTCTGCGCCATCATGCTGGGCAAACGGGACGGCTTTCCCAACGAGCCCATGATGCCGCACAATGTGGTCTACTCGTTGATCGGCACCGGACTATTGTGGGTGGGCTGGTTCGGTTTCAACGCCGGCAGCGCGCTCAATGCGGGCGAACTGGCCACGCGCGCTTTCTCAGCCACGCATTTCTCGGCCGCCGCCGCCGCCCTGAGTTGGGCGACGGTGGAATGGTTGCTCAAGGGCAAACCCAGCGTGCTGGGCGTGGCGTCGGGCATGGTGGCCGGTCTCGCCACCATCACGCCGGCGTCGGGCTTTGTGACGATCCCATCAGCCGTGATCATCGGTCTGGCGGCCGGTGTCGGTTGTTATCTGGCCGTCACCAAGCTGAAATCCACATTCGGTTACGACGATTCGCTGGACGTCTTTGGTGTACACGGCATCGGCAGCATCATCGGGATGCTGCTGGTGGGCGTGCTGGCCAGTGTGGAAGTGAATCCCGCCATCGCCGCGACATATCAGGCGGGGGGTGCGCCAGTGTCGCTCGCGGGCAGCGCGGGCCAGTTCTTCAACCAGTTGAAGGCCGTCCTGTTCACCATTGTCCTGTCCGGCGCCGCGTCGTTCATCATTTTGAAGATCGTGGACAAAACCGTGGGGCTGCGAGTGGACATTGAAGACGAGAGCGTGGGATTGGACCTGTCGCAACACGGCGAACGTGCCTACAACGAATGATTTTATGAAGAAGATCGAAGCCATCATCAAACCGTTCAAACTGCAGGATGTGAAGGAGGCCCTCAACGAGATGGGCGTGCAAGGCATGACCGTCACGGAGGTGAAGGGATTTGGCCGCCAGAAGGGCCACACGGAAATCTATCGCGGCAGCGAGTACACCGTGGATTTCCTCCCCAAGGTCAAAATCGAAACCGTCCTGCCCGACGACATCGCAACCAAAGCAGTTGAAGCCATCATCAAGGCGGCCAAGACCGGCAAGATCGGTGACGGCAAAGTGTTTGTCTCCAGCATTGAGGACGCGTGGCGCATCCGCACCGACGACCGCAACAACGACGCTTTGTAACAAGCAGTAGCAACCTTCTGCCTGCACCGGCTGGACACCTTACCGCCGATGCAGGTTTTTTATTTTGGAGCGCCCGACACAGGGACGGCACAGCCGGCACAAAAGAGCCCGGGCCACTGACGCCACCGCCCGGCAAGCTTGTATTTTCAGGCACTCAAACCTAGATTTGCCCCAGATGAAGGACATGGTTCAGGTTCAGATCCGGGGCATACTGCCTTCCAACACCGGCAGCGCGGTGTTCGTTGGCAATGACGAGAAGGTCTTCGTCATCAGCGTAGACCCGAACATGGCGCAAATCATCGCCATGTATCTTCGCGACCAACGCACCGAGCGTCCCCTGACCCACGAGCTAGTCCAAAACATCTTCAAGGGCTTCGGCATCGCTGTCGAGCGCGTCATCATCACCGAACTCCGAAATTCCACCTACTTCGCACGCATCATCCTGCAACAGGACAATGAGCTGGGCAAAAAACTGGTGGAGCTCGACGCCCGCCCGAGCGATTCGCTGGCCCTGGCCACGGCGCAGCACAAGCCGATCTTCGTCACCCAAACACTTTGGGACCAGGTCGAAGACATGAGCGAAGCGCTGGAGCGCATGAACGAATCCGGCGAGCAGGATTGATCCCCCATGGCCTCTGCAAAGCCCGCCTCCACCGGTCCGCTGGTGCTTGTCTGCGGCGATGACGATTTCGCCGTCAAGCAACGCGCCAAACTGCTTTACACGAAGTGGTGCGAAGAACTCGGCGGCATGGACCACGAGACGATTGACGCCACTGCGGGCAACGCCGACGAAGCCCTGCGCGCGCTCGGCAAACTCCGCGAAGCCCTGCAAACGCTACCCTTTTTCGGCGGCGGCAAAGCCATCTGGTTTCGGGATTGCAATTTCCTTGGCGAAGAACGCACCGCCAGTTCGTCGGTCGTGACCGATTCACTCGGTTCGCTCGCCACCGACCTGAAGGAGTTCAACTGGCAAAACATCCGGCTCGTCATCAGCGCCGGGAAGGTGGACAAGCGCCGGAGCTTTTACAAAACCATCGAGAAGGCGGGCAGCGTCGAGGTGTTCGCTGGCTGGTCCATTGACCAGAAAGGCTGGATGGACGAAGCCGAGATGTGGGCGGCAAAGGAGTTGAACGCGCTCGGCAAACAAATCGCCGACGACGCGCTGGGTGAATTGACCGCACGCGTCGGCCCCAACGCCCGCGCGCTCGCCAGCGAAGTGGAGAAGCTTTCGCTCCACGCCGGCGACCGCTTAGAAATCACGTTTGCCGATGTCGAGACCATCACCACGCGCAACAAGCAGTCACGCGCTTTCGCGCTGGCCGACGCCCTCGGCGACCGCCACCTGCCCCGATTGATGAAGTGCCTCGACGAAGAGCTGTGGGAAATCCGCCACAAGATCGATCGCGACAAATCAGAAGTGGGATTGCTCTACGGCATGATCTCCAAGATTCGCACGCTCATCCTGCTGAACGAAATGATCCGCGAAGGCTGGATCAAACCGAACGCCAGCTATGACCAGCTCAAGACGCTGGCCAGCCGCGTCCCCGCCGATAAATTACCCGCGGACAAGAAATACAATCCGCTCGCGATGCACCCGTTCGTGTTGTCGAACGCGTTGCGACAGGTGCGCAATTACTCCTCCGCCGAACTTGTGCGCGCGATGGATTTGCTGTTGCAGGCGAACCGCAAGCTCGTGGGCAGCTCGCTGGATTCAGCGATGGTGCTGCAGCAAACATTGGTTGAAATCGTGGGCGACGCCGACCGCAAACCCGTCGCCCGATGAATTCCGCTGCCGCCGAACTCACCGTGTTTCGCGCCCCGCGCTTTGCGTGCATCCGCATCGTGGGCCGCGCGAACTTTGCGGCCAGCCCAGGCTTCAAGCAGGCGGTGGACGAATTGATCGCCGAGCGTCCGCAGCGGTTCATCATGGATCTGGATCAATGCCAGCTCATGGACAGCACGTTTCTCGGCGTGCTCTCGGGCGGGGCGGAGCGCTTCCACGAGGAGGTGCCCGGCGGACATGGCATCGAACTGGCCAACGCCAACCTGCGCATCACGGGATTGATCGAGAGCCTCGGCGTAAGCAAATGGTTCAAGCACGTGAACGGCGAAATCGATCTACCGCCGGGCATCCAGGCCAAACGGCTCTCCCTCACCAACACCACCAAGGTGCAACTCAAAGAGACCTCACTCGAGGCCCACGAGCGATTGGGGCAGCTGAACGAATCAAATCGCGCGAAGTTCGCCGAGATCACGCGCACCTTGAAGGAAGACCTCGACAGGCTCCGCGCCGGTGAACCACCTGCCCTGCCGGGCTTCGACATGGCAGCCATCAACCGTCAGGCCGGCGAAGTCGGTGGCGACTTTTACGACTTCGCTCCACTTTCGGGCCTGCGCGTCGCGGCATTGATCGCCGACGTGTGCGGCAAAGGTGTGAGCGCCGCGCAAATCGCGGCGCAAGTCCGGCCGTTTCTCCGCGATGAATTGTCCCGCGACCGTTCGCCCTCGGCCATGTTCCGCGACGCGCTCACACTGGTGCCCACGCTCCCAGAAAACTCTTTCGTCACCGCGTTGTGCGTCGTCGTGAATTCGGCTTCCCATTCCTTCCGCGTCGCCCGAGCCGGACACGACCCGTTGCTGTGGTTCCACGCCGAGACGGGCAAAGTGGAAACGCTCCAGCCCAAGGGCATGGCGCTGGGCATCGAACGCGCCGACCTTGGGACCGCAACCTTTGCGGAGCGGGAATTCCCGATCAACCCGGGTGACATTCTCCTGATGCATACCGATGGCGTTACCGAGGGGCTTTCACCGACCGGCGAGGAATTCGGCTGCGAACGCCTTCGGCGGCTGCTCGCCGCTTCCGCCGCCCTGGATGCGCGGGCGATTGCCGAAGGGATTTTCACCACCCTCGACGAATTCACCCACAACACACCGCCTCAAGACGACCGCACCATCGTGGTGATTAAAGCGCTGTAAGGCAGCTGTGATTGGCTCCGCCGGTGCAGGTTTGAAGTTGGATGTTGCAATGGGGACGCCGCGCGCAAATGCAACTGCAACATTCAGCTCGGGACCAACCCGGCCCCGCCAACTCGTCATTGCGAATCTGCCGTGATGCGAGGATATTGGAGCACGCATGCGCGACTTGAAATTCGCCTGTCCGCACTGTGAACAGCACATCCAGTGCGAAGATTCACTGGCCGGCAAGTCCATCCCCTGCCCTGCCTGCGGATTGACCGTCGTGGTGCCCGACCTGCCCGATGAACATCAACTGCGCGTTTCCACTGGCCGGGTGCCCATCCCTACGCACGCGCACGGCGCCCCGAGAGCGACGGACCTTGCCGCCTTCCAAAACCAACCACAGCCCGAACCCGAATGCTCAAAACTCGCCGTGGCTTCACTGGCGCTTTCCTGTTCCAGCGTGCTGCTGGGTCCGCTCGGCTGCATCCCGGGAATCGTTTGCGGCTACATGGCCCGCGCGGAGATCAAGCGCGACGGACGCATGTTGGGGGATGAGCTGGCCAAGGCGGGCATTCTGGTGGGCTACCTCTTCCTGGGAATCTGCGCCGTCGTGGCAGTCGGCCTGGTCATCATGCACCAGTCGCGACCCTAGGCGGCATCCCCGGCCAACCGCAGGCATTCAATACCGCCGCAGATTCCATTCCTCAACCAGTTCTGGTGGAATCTCACTGAGGAACCGCGACGGATGCTGCAACTCGAAGCCTTCGCCCGAAAACCCGCTGCGCACCATCGGGTAACTCAGGTACAGCTCGTTGCGCGCACGCGTCACCGCCACGTAGAACAATCGCCGCTCCTCCTCCTCACCGTCCGGGATGTCGATGGACCGGCTCGACGGAAACAGCCCGTCGCAAAGCATGATCACGAACACCACATCAAATTCGAGCCCCTTCGCCTGGTGCACGGTGGAGAGCCGCACGCGTTCCTCGTCGTTCGGCTTGGGCTGTTGGTCTTCCGATTCGACGTTCGTCAGCAACGCGAGCTGGGTTAGAAACTCCTCCAACGTCGGCAACTGCCGGGCGAACACTGCCAGTTGCTCCAAGTCATCCAGCCGGTTCGCGTGATTGTCGTAGTTCTCAATCAGATAATCATCGTAGCCCGCATCCATCACCAACTTGATCATCTTCGACGCGCTGTTACGCACGTCGGGTGCTTCCAATTGCGAAAGGGTGGCCACGAACTGAGCCCATGCTGACGCCGCCCTCTTCGGCACGGCGCCCGAACACTTTTGCAGCGCGGTGGCGAGTTGGGAATGGGGTCTGGCGTCTGGGCGCTCAGGTCTTTCCCCGGACCCCAAATCCGAGATGCCAGACCCCATTGCCGCCCACAACTTATCCGCCGCCTTGGCACCCACCCCCGGCAACAGCTCCACCAGCCGCTTGAACGACAGTTCGTCCCTCGGATTCGCCACGAACTTGATGTAGGCCGTCACGTCCTTGATGTGCGCCTGCTCGAAGAAACGGATGCCACTGGTGATGCTGAATGGAATGTTCCGCCGTGTCAGTTCGAGCTGAAGTT
Organism: Pedosphaera sp.; assembly: GCA_017853715.1. Taxonomy (GTDB): domain Bacteria; phylum Verrucomicrobiota; class Verrucomicrobiia; order Limisphaerales; family DSYF01; genus DSYF01. Next base: position 57,250 of record JAFMIZ010000004.1, on the reverse strand, counting down.
CAAGTGCGTGAAAGTGCGAACGGTACAGCACCGCCATATTGTTCAAATCGGAGCCTTCCTCGCGCAACTCCAACAACCGTTGCGCCACAAACGCCGCCTGTTGCCCGGCATCTTCACACGCCACCACGGCCGGCTTGACGCCGGACTTCCGCGCGGGAGCCAGTTCCTTGGCGAACTGGTTCACATTCGCGGCGATGGCGGCATTGGCCACCTGCAAGATCTCCGGCGTGCTGCGGTAATTGGTCTCGATCTTAAACACCTGCGCGCCCGGATAACGTTCCGGGAACTTGAGGATGTTTTGGAAGTTCGCCCCGCGCCACGCGTAGATGCTCTGGGCGTCATCACCCACCACCATCACGTTCTTGCTGCGCGCCGCCAGCAGATCGATCAAGTCGCTCTGGAGCTTGTTCGTGTCCTGATACTCGTCCACCAGCACGAATTGGAACCGCCGCTGATATTGCCCGCGGACATCCTCATGCTCCTGCAACAGCCGCAGCCACAACACCAGCAAGTCATCGAAATCCATCGCATTGGTGGCGCGCTTCTTCTCCGCGTAACGCTGAGCCAACCCCACGATGGCAGGCGTGAGATGCGAGAAATGATCGTATTGCTCACCGACGATCTGCTCCACGGGCTTGTGAGTATTGACCGCCAGCGAGAACACTTCCTGCAACACCTCCGGCTTGGGAAAGCGAGTTGCCTTCACGTCAATCTGCGCCTCGCCGATGGACGACTTGATGATCGTCTTGGCGTCGTCACGATCGAGGATGGTAAAGTCGCGCCCGAAACCGAGCTTGGGTGCATGCTGGCGGAGAATGCGGTTGCCAATGGAATGAAATGTGCCGCCCCACAAATCGGGCGGCTCCTGCCCCAACAGATCCGACACGCGCCGCATCATTTCCTTCGCCGCCTTGTTCGTGAACGTCAGCAGCAACATGCGGTCGGCGGGAATCCCCTGCTCCAGCAAGTAAGCGACCCGATAGGTCAGCGTGCGCGTCTTGCCCGAGCCGGCACCCGCAATGACCAGCGCCGGCCCGGGCGGCGCGGTGACGGCAGCACACTGCTGCTCGTTCAGTTCCTTGGTGTAATCGATTGAAAGCTCGATTGGCGCCCGGAACGGCTGCAAGACATACTCGCGTGACACGCGGACAGTTTAGGCGCGGGCAGTCAAAGAGAAAGGCTGAACGATACTCCCGGCGCGGTCGTGCTTCCGGCGAAACCGCTCATGCACCTCAAAGGCGAAATTGTCGAGTGCTTCAGGGTTTAGCGGGTCGCCGTTCAGGGCCAGGGTCAGCGTGGGCAGCCCCTCCTTTTGCGCAATGTGGAAGAACTGCGCCTCCGCGATCTTGGTGGGCATGCATTCCAGCGGCCCGACGTTTACCGCCGCATCAATCAATCCCGCCCGCCAGTAATGCAACGCCGCCCCCACCGTCAGCACCGCCTCGCCCTGCAAGCTCTCCGGCACATACCCGCGCGCCGCCGCCAGCGTCTCGCTGACCCGGGTCCGGTCGTGTCCCCCCAGCTCGCGGGTCACCATGCGATGCACCACCGACCGGACGCGCTCCTGTGCCGCCGAGCCAACCCGGTCGCTCACCGCATTGCGCCCGTTTTCGTGCCGGTTCAAGTGATCCACATATTCCACGAATTCGCTGCACGGAACGAGCTTGGCCCGAATGCCACGTTCCTCCAGTCGCGCCACCACGTTGTCATTCGCAAAGGGATTCGAGCGAACGTAGATCTCACCGGTCACCAGCGCAGTGGGCAGATCCACGCTTCCCCGGATTGCTGCCAGTTCGCGCAAGGCATCCACAAGCGTCTGGCGCAGGCCGAAGAGGTTGCCGGTGGTAATCTGCAGGAGTGACCGGCTCAAACCGAGGTCGGTTCCTGCCAGGCTTTCAATTTGTTTCAGCATCCGATCATTAGCCCGCTCATAGATGGCAACGGCCGCGCCGGGTTGTGACTCGACTGGCCGCACTTCCAACAGCGCCTCCAGCAGCGCATCCACCACGGTAAAGCCGGTGAAAACCAGCAGCGCAAACCCGGGAGGCAGTTTGTCAAAGTAGCCCTTTTCGTGCGGTGCCCAGATGCGAACTCGGCCGCGCAGCCCTTCGCGTTCGAGCGTGATCGCATTCAGCAGATTGTAAACGCCAAACCGGCAAGGCCCGCTGCCTCCCGGCATGGTGAAGACAAATTTCCCATCCGGCTTCCCCTGGCGAACGCGATGGAGCATCGCGCCCAGCGTCATCGTGATGGGCACGCATTCCTTGCCCGAGGTGACCCGGCGACCCACGCGCAAGGTCTCCGCGTCCACCGGGGGCAACGTTTCGGCGCGCAGGCCAAGGCCGCGCAAACACGCCGCCAGCACGGCCGGGTTGGGCCCCAGTTGCGGAATCAAGATGGTTTCATCCGGACGAATATCCACCACGCTCATTTCGCGATGTTGGAGCGCAGCGAATTCGCCCGGTTCCTTCGCCGCCGGTTTGCCGGCCTTGAGTTCACCCGCCACGCAATGGAGGAACGCCTCCACGCGGGTCTTCGTACCGGCGTCGCCCGCGTGCCCGTCGGTCTCAATGATCACAAACGGCTTGCCCTCCATGATGTAGGCGAAGAAGTGCAGGTTGAAGCTGTCCGGGCCGCAGGAGTAATTGCTGCAATAGAGCGCATACACGCCTGCCGTGCGCCGAATCTGATGCGCCGCACGGAGAATGCGCTGACCGTGCGCCCAATACATGTCGCCAAACACCGGCACGTCACCGTCCACGGGAAAGCAATCCACGGGAATGCCCATCGCGCCCTGTTCGCGGAGAATCGCCGGCACGTTGGAGTTGAGCACCTTGTTGTAAATCGTGTAAGGCCGCCCGAGCACCACCACGGCCGGCAGGTTGCGTTCCATGCAGAACGCCAGCGCGCGAACACCAATCTCCCGACCGGCCTGGTCAACGCGGTTCTGAGCGACAATCGCCTTGCGGAAGGCGGGCAGCCAGTAGCGTTCGTCTCTGAAACCAAGCGTGGCGGCGAGGCTGGCGCAACTGCGCAGAAATTCGGGCGAATCGTAGTTGCCCGGGCCCACATCAATCACGGGCGAGAGCACGTTGCCGCTCAGTTTGTTGTTCAAGTCCTGCCGCAGCAGCCACGGACTGGCCTGCACCACCGGACACGCCTTCGCATGTTGTTCGCCGCCCACCCGCGGCAATCCGCGCACCATCGGCAGGAAAACGAAGTCCGCCCCGCCATCGGCCATCTGGCTGGTCAGGCCGTGATAAAGCTGCATGGGCGCGCAATATGGAATGTTTGCCTCCTTCAAACCACGCTTCAGGACAGAGTGGTCCGCCCCGGTGGAGAAGCGCAGATTGTAACCCAGCCCGTGAAAGAACGTGACGAAGAACGGGAAGGTGCCTTTGAGACCGAACTCATCCGTGATGGCGACACTCTTAGCGCCGGGCGTGTCAGCCAGCGAGGCCACCAGCGATTGAATCAGCTGCTCGCGTTCACGGAACGGGTCGGGCGAGCGGTCCGGGAGCTTGCGTTTGCGGGTGCCCTTGTCGTAGAGCGCGCAGGCCCCGCCCCAGTTGAATCGCTGCTGCTGGCCGGCCACCACCGTGCGAATGGAATCAATTCGGCAATGATTTCCCGCCCCGCCGCAGCCCACTGTGGAGCCACAGTTGAAAGTCTCCTTCGCCACAATGCGCGCATCCAGAAACCGCTGCGGGTCAAGAATCGCATTGGCCTTCCAGTTCGTCTCCTTCCGCGCCAGCAACGCAATACCCATCGCACCGACAGTGCCCGGGTTCGGCGGAACGATGATTTCGCTGCCGGTCTGCCGGGCGACCGCTGCGGCCAAGGCATCGGAGGCAAACGGCATTCCCTGACAGAAGATGACCGTGCCGACGGAGCGGTTGCCCTTCACGCGGTGCAGGTAGTTCTGGATGATCGAATCATAAAGGCCCGCGATGATCTCGCGCTGCTCGCGTCCGCCGGCCACTGCCTCTCCGATCACTTCCGCCATGAAGACTGAACAATGCTGGCCGAGCGAGATGCATTGCTCCGCGCGCAACGCCTCCTCGCCGAGCTGCACGACGCCCTTGATGCCGTTAAACTTGCTGCCCTGCTCCTCAATAAACGAGCCGGTGCCCGCGCTGCAGGCCTCGTTCATCGCGCAATCCACGACACGCCCATCGGCCAGACGGATGTATTTGGCGTCCTGCCCGCCGATTTCAAAGATGGTGTCCACGCGGGAATCAAAGTGCAGCGCACCCTCGGCATGCGCCGCAATTTCGTTCAGGATGAAAACGGCATCGCCGCCGTAGCACGTCGTCATCAGTGACCCGGCGATTTCGCGTCCGCTGCCCGTGACACCAATTGCACGAACCACGCCGTCCCCGGCCCGTTCGCTGACGAAGCGCCCCAGTAAATCCTGCGCGGCCCCGACAGGGTCACCCGATGTGCGACGGTAACCTTCCCAGATGGTTTCCTGTGTCTCCGCATCCAGTGCGACGGCCTTGGAACCGGTTGAGCCGATGTCGAAGCCCAGAACCAACTGGCGCAGATGCCCATTGCGTTCCGGCATGGCCACGCACGGCATGCGACGCACCAACCGCAGCGCGCCGCTCAACGCGCCAACCGTTTCCAGCCGGCATTCGGTGTGGACCGCAAGCAACTCATCCAGTTCAGGTGGCGCGCTGGGATTGGAAGCCGCCTGTAACGCGCAGCCGATGGCTTCGAAGAATTCCGCGTCCTCGGGCAGCACATCGAGCAGGTTCATTTGCTGCGCCGCCAGTTTGGCCGCAAAGGACTTGCGAATCCGGCGCGACCGGCTCACCCCCCCGATCAACGCCACATCCGCCGGACTGATGCCGGGCTTCACCAGCACCATCACGTTCTCACAAACGGCATCGAAGAGGCCGGCGAGAATGGATTCACGATTCTCGCCCTTGTTGGCCAGATGCGTCATGTCAGTTTTGAGGATGACGGGACAACGGCCCGAGAGGGGCGCGGACTTCTCGACTTCAGCACACAATTCACTGGCCTCGGCGGGTGTCAGGTTGAAGCGTTCGCAAAGTTGGCGCAGGAAGTTGCCCGTGCCCTGCGAGCAACGGCTGTTCTCACGCAGAACCTCCAGCCCATGGGGGCGCAGTTCAAGCACAGAAAAGCCATGACTTCCGATGGACACGACCGTGGCTTCCCGTTCGCCGAAGAAGAATCGGAAGCCCGTGGTTTGTGCCTGCTTGGTGGGGATGCGAGGAAGCCGCACCAAGCGGGCAAGCCGCCCGCTCACTGCGGCGCCGTTCACGCTGCCCCAATCGAACTCGCGCAACAGCACTGTGAGCCGGGCGCCGGGCTCTTTGTGATGCTCGATGATCTGCCTGCGTCCGAGTGACGCCTTGCCGTCCTGCTGGAACAGTTCGACCACCTTGATGGTCTCCGCCCCAAGATCAATGCCAAGAAAACGCGGGGGACACCGGCTGGCCGGCTCCCGACGCCCACACCTCGCTCCGGAATTGGCTGTGCGACTGGCATTCACAACACCTCCACCCTAGCCGTGGCTTTCCATGCTACGGTAATCGAAATCCCTTCAAGCGCATCATGGAAAAGCAATCTTTGCTGACCTGATATTGGCCGAGCGAAGGGCAAGATTTGTCTGGTCACGCATGCAGCGGCCGGAAGAACCGCGCAAATATTCCAGCCCATGAGCTTGCAGGACAACCACCAGTGGCCATCATCCCGATGCTGTGCAAGAATATAGCGTCGGCATCCTGCCGCGAGCAGTGATGCTTGCCGCCATCGGGCACATTCCAGCCCCCCCAGCCAGCCGTTCAGACTGGCAACTTGCGATTTGCAGTGATTGCGCCCAACTTCCGCCATGCAAAAAACTTTGCTGACGTTTGTTGACGACATCTACGAAGACCTGGAGTTGTGGTATCCGAAGTTGCGCGTGGAGGAAGCGGGCTATGCCATGCGCGTGGCCGGGCCAAAACTCGGAACCTTCAGCGGCAAGCACGGCTATCCAGCGGCCAGTGACATGCTCATCGCGGATGCCCGGAGCGAGGACTTTTGCGGCCTGCTGATTCCGGGCGGTTTCATGCCGGACAAGCTGCGGCGTGACGCAAAAGTGCTGTCCTTGACGCGCGAGTTCTTCAAGCAAGGCAAACTGGTCGCCTTCATCTGCCACGGCGGCTGGATCCCCATTTCCGCCAAGATTCTCAAAGGCAAGCGCGTCACCGGCTCCCTCGGCATCAAGGATGACCTGGAGAACGCCGGCGGCATTTGGGTGAATGAGCCCGTAGTGGTAGACGGCAACCTGATTTCCAGCCGTACGCCGCGCGATCTCGCCCCGTTCGGCAAGGGGATGGTGGATTTCCTGGATGCCAACACATGAGCAGCCATCCAGGCTACGGCAGCCATACGGATCCTTCGTTCAAATCGGCACCACGACCGGCGGGTGAAGTCATCCGGCGCGTGGCAGTTTATTTGCGTCCGTATTGGGGCATGGCGATTGGCACGGTGATATGCGCGGTGTTGTCGCTGGCGGCGGGCATGGCCTATCCCAAGCTCACCCGCATCATCATCGATGATGTGATCAGCGCGGAACGCGACGATCTGCTCGCTCCCGCGTCAATCGGTTTGCTCGTTGCTTTCTTCCTGCAACAAGCGTTCAACAGCATTCGCATCCGCATCAATAACCGGCTCGAACAAAACGTCATCTTCGACATGCGGCGGCAGGTGTTCGCGCGGCTGCAACGTTTGCCCGTGGCATGGTTTGACCAGCGTTCCTCGGGCGACCTGATGACGCGCGTCATCGAGGATGTGAACAATGTGGAGCGCCTGCTGATTGATGGCACCGAGCAGGGCACGGTGGCGTTATTGAGCATCGTGAGCGCCATGGTGTTCATGATTCTCTACAGTCCGGTGCTCGCGGCGGTGGCGCTGATTCCCCTGCCCTTTCTGATCGGCGGTGCGCTGTGGTATACCACCACCGCCCACAAGCGCTACCGCCTGCAACGTCAGGCTTCGAGCGCCATGAATGCGCTCTTGATGGATGACTTGCAGGGCATCCGGCAGATCAAAGCGTTTGGCCGGCAAGAGCACGAGGATGCGCGCTTCACCCAGCGCGCGGATGAACTGCGCGATGGCACGCTTGTCGTGATGCGTGCGTGGGCTTGGTATGGACCCGCGATGCAATTCGTCGGCGCGCTTGGCATCGGCCTGATTCTATGGGCAGGCGGCCAGCAGGTGTTGAACGGCCAAATGGAAGTCGGCCAACTGGTCGCGTTCATGCTGTACGCGGGTTTGTTTTTCTATGAACCGATCGGGCGTCTGCATGGCTTGAACCAGATGATGCAATCGGCGCGGGCAGCCGCGGCGCGGGTGTTCGACATACTCGATGCTGCACCGGAACGGGGAAACCGCACGGAGTCGATGAACCTGCCGGTCCGTGGGGAGATCGTTTATGAGAACGTGGGGTTTAGCTATCAAACGGGCGCGCAGGCTAAAGGCTCGAAGCTTATTGATACAACCGACCAGAGGCTCCTCACGTCGGCTCCTACCCCTGAACCTGAAACCAGGCAAGTGCTGCGCGGCATTTCGCTCCACGCCAAACCCGGTGAGATGATCGCACTCGTGGGGCCAACCGGCGCAGGCAAATCCACGCTGGTGAATTTGCTTCCGGCGTTCTACGAAGCCACCAGCGGCACCATCTGCATTGATGGACAGGACACGCGCGACGTCAGCCTCGACTCGTTGCGCAGCCAGATCAGCGTGGTCAGTCAGGAAGCGTTTCTGTTCAACGGCACCGTGCGCGAAAACATCCTTTACGGAAAGCTCGATGCCACGGAGGAAAAATTGTTCGCCGCCACGAAAGCCGCCAACTGCCATGATTTCATCATGCGGCTGCCAGAGGGCTACGACTCCCGCGTGGGGGAGCGCGGCGTCAAGTTGAGCGTGGGCGAAAAGCAGAGGGTCAGCATTGCGCGAGCGCTGCTGAAGAATTCGCCCATCCTGGTTCTGGACGAAGCCACCGCCAGCGTGGACACCGCCACGGAACGGCTGATTCAGGAAGCACTGGAGCGACTGATGGCCAACCGCACGAGCTTTGTCATCGCCCACCGACTCAGCACGGTGCGGCGGGCGGACCAAATCCTCGTGCTACGGCATGGCGAAATCATCGAGCGCGGCTCACACGGGGAGCTGTTGGCTGCCAACGGCCTTTACGCGCGGCTGGCACGCATCCAAGACACGCGTTCCATCGAGGAAAGCTTCGAGCAACTCGATGGATTGGACGTCAAAAATTAGCTGGCTCCATTCCCAGCGCCTCTGGCACACTGCGTCACAATTGAACCGCCCGCTGACCCTCCCCCGGCGACGATTCAATCGGGTCTCTTCCTGCGTCCTTACGCTGGATGCGGCTCATGGCTTCAATTAATTGAAGACTTTTTTACCGAACGAATCAGCTCACAGCATCAACTCACAATGATTGGCACCAACACTCCACTGAAAACTTTGGCAGCCACCACGGCTAAGAATTTCCAAAAGCGCAGCGGCAAAATTGCTTCATGGATTGCCGCTGCCCCCGGACGCGTGAACCTGATCGGAGAGCACACTGACTATAACGACGGTTTCGTGTTCCCGATGGCACTGGAGCGCTACACGGTGATCGCCGCGGCTCCCAATGGCTCGAACAAAATCATTCTGACCAGCAGCACGGCCGAAGGCGCGGCGACCATCGACCTGTCCAAACCCATCAAGCGGGGCGAGCCCTCCTGGGCGAACTACGTCAAAGGAGTGATCGTCGGCTTTCAACGGCTCGGCTGTAAGATCCCCGGCTTCGACGCGCACATCGAATCCACGGTGCCGCTTGGCGGCGGCGTTTCCAGCAGCGCAGCGCTCGAAGTCGCCACCGCGACTTTGTTGGAAGCCATCACCAAGAAGAAACTCACCCAAGTGCAAAAAGGCTTGATAGCCCAAAAGGCCGAGCACGAATTCGCCCTCATGCCCTGCGGCATCATGGACCAGTTCATTTCCGTCATGGGCAAGGCCGACCACGTGCTGTTGCTGGACTGCCAGACGACCAAGACCAAGCAGGTGCCGATGAAATCCAAGTCGGTCGCCATCCTCGTCATCAACACCAACGTGAAGCACGAACTGACGGGCAGCGAATATCCTGATCGCCGTCGTCAGTGCGAGGCCGCCGCAAAAGCACTCGGGGTGAAATCACTGCGCAGTTGCACGTTGGCTGACGTGAACGCAGCACCAAGCAAGTTGACCAACATTGAATTTCGTCGTGCGCGCCACGTGGTCACCGAGATCGAGCGCACCATCACGGCCGCCAAGGCATTCGCGAGCGGCAACTGGAAGCTGGCCGGCGACTTGATGTATGCCAGCCACGGTTCGTTGCGCGGTGATTATGAAGTCAGTTGCCCGGAGTTGGACGACGTGGTGGAGATCGCCCACGGCATCGGCCTGAAGGGCGGCGTTTACGGCTGCCGCATGACCGGTGGCGGCTTTGGCGGCTGCTGCGTGGCGCTGGTTGAGTCCTCCCAAGTGAAGGCTATTGCCGCAAAAATTGCCCAGGCTTACAAGGCCAGGACCAAGATCACCCCAAGCCTGTTCGTTTCCCGCCCCAGCCAAGGGGCAACCCTAATCAAAGGCTGAACGCTTCCCCTACCCCTACCCTAAAAACTAATAACTAGAACATTATGCACATAGACCTGACATGGATTGATTACTCGATCTTGGCGCTTTACACAGCGTTCGTGGTCGGAATCGGATTCGCGTTGAAGAAATACATGAAGAGCTCGTCGGACTTTCTCACGTCCGGCCGCTCCATCCCCGCGTGGGTCACCGGACTCGCGTTCATCTCCGCGAATCTGGGCGCGCTGGAACTGGTAGGCATGGCCGCCTCCGGCGCGAAATATGGCATCGCCACCGCCCACTTCTATTGGGTAGGCGCGATCCCGGCGATGGTCTTCCTCGCCGTGTTCATGATGCCGTTCTATTACGGCTCCAAGGCACGCTCCGTGCCGGAATACCTCAAGCTACGATTCGATGAGCGCGTGCGTGCGTTGAACTCGGTGTCATTCGCCGTGATGACGGTGTTCGCCTCCGGGATTTCCATGAACGCATTGGCCAAGCTGTTGAATCAGTTGCTCGGCTGGGATTACCACATGGCGCTCTGGATCTGCTCAGGCATTGTGCTGGTGTATGTGCTCAAGGGCGGTCTCACCTCGGCCATTTACACCGAAGTGCTGCAGTTCTTCATGATCGTCCTCGGCTTCGCGCCGGTTGTATATCTCGGCCTCAAGGACGCAGGCGGTTGGTCGGGCGTGAAGCAACAGCTCACCAATGTCGCTTCAAATCCAGCGGCCGTAAACCTGGTGGACGATGCGGCGAAGAAGTTCGAACCCAACGCGTGGACCAGTGCTTGGCAGCCGCTGATCGGCGGCCCCTCCGCCAACCCCATGGGTGTGGACATCTTCGCGATGGTCTTCGGCCTCGGCTTCGTGCTGTCGTTCGGTTACTGGTGCACCAACTTCCTCGTTGTGCAGCGCGCCATGGCGGCCAAGAACATGAGCGCCGCCCGCCGCACCCCGCTCATCGCTGCCGTCCCGAAGATGGTGTTCCCGGTGCTCGTAATTCTGCCTGGCATGATCGCCGTGGCGCTCACCGCCATCCCGGACAAGGGCTATCGCCTGCCGCAATCGCAGATCGTGGAGGCCAAATATCCCGCCGCCATCGCAGCGTTGAAAGAGTCGGCCGCCCAGAACGCTGACCTCAAGGAGACGATCAAGAGCGTCTCTTCCGCGGCGGGCGTCGGGTTCAATACGGCCAAGGTTGAAGCGCTGGTGAAAGATCCCGCGCTGGCCAGCCTGTCCGATGACGCCCTCAAGCCGCGTTTGCAGGACGCCGTGGTCAACGATTACGACGGCGTGATTCTCTCGCTGGTCAAACGCTACTGCCCGCCCGGCCTGCTCGGTCTGGCGCTCACCGCTTTGCTTGCGTCGTTCATGTCCGGTATGGCCGGCAACGTCACTGCGTTCAACACCGTATGGACCTACGACCTCTATCAAGCCTACATCGCCCCCCACAAGAGCGATGAACATTACGCCTGGATGGGACGCGCGGTAACCGTGGTGGGCATCCTGCTCAGCATCGGCGCCGCCTACTTCGCCAGCATGTGGACGAACGCGATGGACATCATCCAGCTTGTGTTCGGGTTCGTGAACGCGCCGCTGTTCGCCACGTTCCTGCTCGGCATGTTCTGGGCGCGCACCACGGCCACCGGAGCCTTTGTTGGCCTGCTGCTGGGCACCGCCACCTCGGCTTTGTTCCATGCCATGACGATTGCCGTTGGCAACGTCCCCGGCGTGAAAGGCGGCTATATCGCGCAGGTCGCCACCTTCCCGAGCGATATGGCGCAGAACTTCTGGCTCGCCGCCTTCGCTTTCACCGTGTGCTTCGTGCTGACCGCTGGCATCTCGCTGACCACCGCACGCACGAAGACGGACGACGAGCTGAAGGGCTTGGTCTATTCGCTCACGCCCAGACTGAAGGACGAGGAAACCTCCTGGTATCTCAAACCCGCCGTGGTGGGCATCATCCTGCTCGCCGTCTGCGTGCTCATGAACATCATCTTCTGGTAACCCTTAACCCACGAAAGGAATAACATTATGGGTCTCGACATCCGCTATCCGATCGGTCTCATGTTCAGCATCATTGGCGCCCTCATGGCCGTTTACGGTCTGGTCGCCAAAGCTGACCCCGCTCAGTATCACCAACCCGCCGGCACGAACATCAACCTCGTCTGGGGCATCTTCCTGCTGATCTTCGGCGGCTGGATGCTGATGATGGCCATCAAGGCGAAGAAGCAGAACAAATAAGCTGCGCCCTTTGCATCACGCCCGCACGGTTCGCCGTGCGGGCTTTTTGCTGGAATGACCTTGCCAAGCAATCTTATGCTGGAGGAAACAGGAAACGCCCACATGAACCGATCCCTGCGCAAGACACCGTTTGGCAAACTTCCCTCCGGCAAGCCCATTGACTTGTTCACCCTGACCAACAAGCACGGCCTCGTTGCCAAAGTAACCAATTACGGCACCATCATCACGGAACTGCACGTGCCCGATCGCCAAGGGCGCATGGCGGATGTCGTGCTGGGCTTCGACAATCTGGCGCAATACCTCAAGGGCCATCCTTACTTCGGTTGCACGGTTGGACGATTTGCCAATCGCATTGCCAACGGACGCTTCACGCTTGGCGACAAGACTTACCGGCTTCCCATCAACAATGGCCCCAACTGCCTGCACGGCGGCATCAAGGGTTTTGACAAGGCCGTCTGGAAAGCCACTCCACTCAAGGGCGCGGCGGTCAAGTTCACCCATAGCAGCGCCGACGGAGAAGAAGGCTTCCCTGGCAAACTCGACGCCACGGTGATTATCGCGCTGACAGACGAAAACGAGCTTGCCATTGATTACTTCGCGCGCACCACCAAGCCCACGCACGTCAACCTGACCAATCACAGCTATTTCAATCTCGCGGGCCGGGGTGATATCAAAGGCCACAAGCTCACGCTGGAATCAGACTTCTACACGCCCAAGGACAAGTTCGACATTCCCACGGGTGAAATTTGGAGCGTAGCCGGAACACCCTTTGACTTCAACAAGCCGACGGCCATCGGTTCGCGATTCAAGACCCTCGGCGGCAAGCCCCCGGGCTATGATCACAACTTTGTGCTTCGCGGCGGTGGCGGCACGCTGATGCTCGCGGCCCGCGTGGTGGAACCCAAATCGGGCCGCACCATGGAAGTGCTGACGACTGAACCCGGCATCCAACTCTATACGGCCAACTGGCTCGACGGCTCGCTCGTCGGCAAGGGTGGCTGGGCTTACCAACCACACGAGGCGTTTTGTCTGGAGGCGCAGCACTACCCGGATTCCCCGAACAAGCCGCATTTTCCCACTACCCTGCTCCGGCCCGACCAGATTTATCGGCAGACCACGGTGCATCGTTTTGGCGTGGCCTGACGCAGGCAACGAAAGCATCAGCTGCTTGAGGGAGCTGAACAACAGGACTGGTATTGCGCCTGCCCGCTTGACAGCGGCGGCTATCACCTGAATTGTCAGGACGCATTGGCGGTCACCCATGAATACTCGCTCGATTCGCAACTGGATTTTAAACTGCACCCTCACGTTTTCCACCGCTCTTGCTGCGGCTGGCGCGGAAACCGGCACCACCAATGGCATCCCGGGTTGGTTGTCCGAGCCACTCGCGCTCACGGACGCCATCAACGTGGCGCTCGAGCAGAACGCTGCCATCCTGAAACGACAGCAGGACGTGGAGGCTGCCCATGGCATCATCGTCCAGACCCGCGCCATCGTCATGCCCAAGCTGCAATCGGGTGGCAAATACGAATATACCGACGCCATCGAACCTTCCCCGCTGGGGTTCCCTTTCCAGCAGGAGCAGAACTGGAACGCCAACATCCGCCTCGTGCAATCCATCTATGAGGGGGGGCGAGTTTCGTCCGCCCTGCGCGCGTCCAAGCTTACGCGGGAGCAGTCCATGGCCCAATACCAAGCCGCCGTGGCGGACACCCTGCTCGAAGTGCGGCGGGCTTACTACGACACGCTGCTGGCCGAGCAACAGATCAAAGTGCGCACCGCCTCGATCGAACTCCTTCAGAAGGAACTCGAAGACACCACGCGTCGTTACGACGCGGGCACGGTGCCGCGCTTCAACGTGCTGCGTGCCGAGGTTGAGTTGGCCAACGCCAAGCCCCGTCTAAGCCGCGCCCGCAATGCCTGGCGCATCTCCAAAAACACCTTGGCAAACCTGCTTGGCTACAATCTGCCCGCCGGCATCTGGGAGGACATCCCGCTGCAACTCACCGATAAACTGGAAGTGGTTCCTTACAGCGTCGAATTGCCCGCAGCGATTACGCAGGCCTTGGAGCGACGGCCAGAACTGACCGCCTTGCGCGCCTCGGAAGGGTTGGCCAAGGAAGACATCATCAACGCGAAGTCAGGCTACAAGCCCAGCATCCAAATCTACGGTGGCTACGGCTGGCGCAATACCGCCTTCAGCGACGATCTCGGCAATGACATCGAGGGCTGGGCGGCGGGTGCGGAAATGAAATGGTCTTTCTTCGACGGCGGCAGTTCCAGGGGCAAAGTGATGGAAGCTCGCGCCCGCGAGAAAAAGGCTGGTCTGGAGTTGGAGGATGCAAGCCGTCGCATCGAACTGGAAGTGCGCACCGCTTACTCCACGTTCATCGAGGCAAAGGAAGTTCTCGTGTCAACCGAGAAAGTGGTGGAGCAAGCCGACGAAGCCCTGCGCCTCGCGAAGTCACGCTACGACGCAGGCACGGGCACGCAACTCGATGTGCTCGACGCCGAAACCTCCCTGACGGAGGCGCGCACCATCAAGAATGAGGCGCTGCATGCTTATCTCGTGGCCCGCGCCAGCATGGAACGTGCAATCGGCGAGGACGTCGCGACCAGGTAACATTTCAGTCGCAGGTGATTTCGGGCTTTATCTGGCGGCCAAGATTCGCTATCAAGCCATGAAGCAGTTCACGTGGCGCGCAATGCCGCCATTTCAATCACAGCCATGAAACTTGAGCCGCAAGGCGACACGCTTCGCATCACTGACATCGCTGAACTTGGTGCCGCCAACTCCAACGTCGTTCGAGACCAGGCGCGCGCCGCCCTGGCGCCCGGACTGATCAACATCGAAGTGGACCTCTCGCAAACTTCATTTCTCGACAGCTGTGGGCTCGGGGCCCTGATCGCCTTGCACAAGACCGCCTGTGACCGTGGCGGTAAAGTCAGTTTGCTGCGCCCTCAGTCTGCCGTGGAACGAGTGTTGGAACTGACCCGCCTGCATCGCGTTTTCAAGATCGTCAAGGGCTGACCATGCTCACGGAAATTGGAGCCACTCGTCCTGCCACGCTCCGACTGACCGTCCCCTGCGACCTCAAGGAAGTTCGTCCTGCCGCGCAGGAGATTGCCGCATTCCTCGCCGAGCAGAATTGCAACCACGACGAAATGACCGCCTGCGGCCTAGCCCTTGCCGAGGCGTGCAACAACGCAATTCACCATGCACCCTCGGACGCACACAGCTTCCCCATTCGCATCGAAACGCAGGTAACACGGGACGCCATCGAGATTCGCGTGACTGACCACACGCACGGCTTTGACTGGCCAAAGGACATCGCCCTACCCGAGCAAGGCAGCGAGAGCGGTCGCGGACTATTTATTATCCACTCGGTTTCCGATCGCGCAGGCTATTTGCGCGGGCAGGATGAAAACATTCTCTTCTTCCGTCACGTGCGCACGTCGCGACCCAAGGAGACAGATTTGGCCCCACGCGACTCCGTCACCGAGCAACTGATCGACGAGGTCAGCTCCTGTTACGAAAGCCTCGCCGCGATTTTTCGGCACAGCGCAGCCGCGCACGCTGGCACGCAGTTTCAGGCCTTCGCCCAGCAACTGCTCAACGACCTGCAACGCATCGTCAAAGCCGATTGGTCCGTGCTGCGTCTTTTGTCCGCTGACGCCAAATCCCTCGAAGTGTTTGCGAACTCGGGTGCGGACCCGGATCATCCCTCGGTCATCTTGGACGCCAGTGGAGTCCTGCCACAGGAACCGGAAGCCCAAGCCGCCTCGTCACGCCGCCCCGTGTGGTTCAACGACGCCACCAGCAGCGGGCTAGCTTATCCCATCTTTGGCAGCGAGCAACTCGCGGGCACGCTGACCCTTGGCCGAAACACCAAAGGCCAAGGCACGATTGGATCAACCATCTTCAACACCAGCCAGACCAATGTCATCAGCACGCTCGCAGACTTCTTGATGATCCAAGTCGAACGGGCCCGCACCGCCGAAGCGCAATTGACCACGCGGGCCACGGAGCGCGAGTTGGAAATCGCCCGCAACATCCAGCTTTCGCTTCTGCCGCAGCAACTGCCCTCCCTGCCCGGTGTGCGCATGGCCGGCCACTGCGAAAGTGCCCGTCAGGTCGGTGGTGATTTTTACGACGCCCTGCCAGTGGGTGATGAGGCGACGCTGCTGGTCATCGCTGACGTGATGGGCAAGGGCATGCCAGCCGCGCTCTTTGCCGCGACACTTCGCACCGCCCTACGTACCGCGCCGGAGCTGTTTCGCAAGCCTGGCCAGCTCCTCGCACGTGCCAACCAATTGTTGCATAATGAACTATCCGCCGTGGATATGTTCATCACCGCACAACTTGCGTTGGTGGATGTGAAGGCCAATCGGGTCATCATCGCCAGCGCTGGTCACGGACCGCTCCTACTCTGGCACGGCGGCACCACCCACTGCCAGGCGTTGTCGCCGGAGGGACTGCCCTTGGGCGTGCGACCAGACACCTCATTTGAGGAAATGGGTCTGGCCTTGGCTCCGCAATTCTCGCTGATGATGAGCACGGATGGCCTCGGCGAAGCGAAGAATATTGCTGGCCAGCATTTTGGCCAGCCCGCGCTGCAACAGTGGTTTGCCACCAGCGCCCGGAACAGCGATACTGCCATTGCGATGCGCGAATCGCTACTGACGGAGTTAGGAAACTTCCGCGGCGAAGCGCCGCTGGCTGACGATCAAACATTTTTGATCGCTGCCCGAACACCGGAATGAAATCCATGAGCATGCCCAAAGTCTTGGTGGTGGATGACGAGCCTTACATGCACGCGCTGCTGCAGCATCATCTCAAGCGCGCGGGCTACGAAGCCCTCAAAGCCTCCAACGGCCGCGAAGCCCTGTCCATTGCCGCACAAGACAAGCCGTCCGTCATCGTGATGGACATCATGATGGAGGAAATGGACGGGCTGGTCGCATTGATGGAACTGAAAAAAAATCCCGCCACCAGCAATATTCCGGTGATCATGATCACCGCCAATGCGCACAACGTGACCCGTCAGCAGGCCGAAACCTCCGGTGCCGCACTCTTCCTGACCAAACCCTTCAGCCCATCCCAGTTGCTGCAAGAAGTGCAGAAGCTGGCGCCGAACGCCTAGCGCATGCTTTGGAGCATCGCCTCGGCGTGCTTGCGGGCAGCTACGCTCTGACCGCCAAGCATCCGTGAGAGTTCAGCGATGCGTGACTTGCGGTCCAGCAGGGCAATTTCAGATATCGTTCGCCCATCGTGGACTTCTTTGCTGACCACGAAGTGAGCATCCGCAGACGCCGCCACTTGCGGCAGATGCGTGATGCAAAGCACCTGACGCTTCGCCGCGATTTGCTGCATCTTTTGCCCCACGGCTAAAGCTGTTTCCCCGCCCACGTTGGCATCCACCTCGTCAAACACCAGCACCGGGACTTCATCCTCGGCAGCGAGCACGGTTTTCAGAGCAAGCATGACGCGGGCAAGTTCACCGGATGAGGCGATCCCCCGCAACGGACGCGCGGGTTCACCGGGATTCGGCGCGAATTGAAATTCAACCGTATCGAAGCCGGACGTGTTGCGCGTTCCGAGTTCCGTCAGGCTGGAAATGTCCAAGCTCTTGATTTCCACATCCAAGCGGCTTTGCTTGAAACCGAGATCCGCAAGCTGGGCGGACGCGGCTTTGCTGAGTTTGGGAATAACGTTCTTGCGCTTCGCTGAGAGTTGTTGGCCCAATCGAGCCAACTCGCCATCAAGTTTGGCGAGCTCGCCGTTCAGAAGTGCCAGCTCAGCATCGCGCGATTCGAGTCTCTGCAACATGCGCTTTGACTCCTCACCGAAGGCAATCACATCGCCCAGCGTGGGACCATACTTGCGCTTGAGCGATTGCAGCAGGTTGATGCGCTCTTCGAGTTCGGCCAACCGCGCAGGGTCCACATCCACCTTATCGGCGTAGCGCGACAGCTCCGTTTGCAATTCGCGCAAACTTTCCGTGGCTTGCTCGTGCAACGCCATCAATCCGCCAGCGCCCGCATCGATCCGATGCAGTTCCGCCAGCGTTCGCCCGACGATACCCGCCTCGGTGAGCACGGCCGTTTCGTTCTCAGAAAGCAAGCCCAACGCGACCTGGCTGAGTTGCAGCAGTTTCGCGGCGTTGGCGGAGCGCTGGTGCTCGGCTTGGATTTGATCGTCTTCACCGGACTGCAAACGCGCGGCGGCAATCTCCCTCGCTTGAAACCTCAAAAGGTCCAGTTGCTGCGCGTAAGTCCTCTCGTCCACGATCAACGCCGCCTTCTCATCTTCCAGGGCAACACGTTTTCTAACCAGTTCCGCAAACTGGGAGCGCTGCTCTTGCAACCCACCGAAAGCATCGAGAATCGCCAATTGCCGCGAGGGATGCAGGAGCGATTGGTGATCGTGCGGTCCGTGGATGTCCACCAGCCAATCACCAATCGTCGCAAGCTTGTCGAGCGTGGTGGCAGAGCCGTTGACGAACTGCCGGTTGGCACCCGCAGCAGTGAACGTGCGTTTCAAGACCAGTTGATGGCCATCGCACGGCTCAAGCCCGTTCTCTTCAAGAAAGCCAGCCAGCGGCGCACGCAATCCGCTCACCTCAAACACGGCCTCGACGGTGCAACTGTCGGCCCCGGCGCGGATCAAAGTCCGGTCGGCACGTTCCCCTAGAACCAGCGTGAGCGCTCCGATCAGGATGGACTTGCCCGCGCCGGTTTCACCCGTGATGGCATTGTAGCCCGGCTGGAGTTCCAGCGTCAGTTCGGCCACGAGGGCGAGGTTTTTGATGCGCAGCGTGTTTAGCATCGTTACAGTTGCGCGGCATTTGAGCGGACATGGAACCATTCGGCAAAATCTTTTTCACGGAGCGCGGACAGCTTTGCCCGTTCGTTCAGGGCTTTAGCCCCAAAAATTACGGACTCGGCGGTACGCGCCCTGATCGCCATGGCCTTTGAATTCACCTTTCTTGGCACCGGCACCTCACAAGGTGTGCCCCTGATCGGCATGGATCATCCGCCGGAGTATCTGGCGGACCCGCGGAATCATCGCACGCGCCCGTCCATTTACGTCGCCAGTGAGCAAACCAAGCTCGCGGTGGACACCGCGCCGGAATTCCGCCTGCAATGCCTGCGCGAAAACATCCGCTGGCTTGATGCCGTCCTGTTCACCCATCCCCACGCAGACCACATCATGGGATTGGACGATTGCCGACGCTTCTGCGATTTGCGCGGCGGCAAAGCCATGCCGATCTGGGCGGACGAAATCACGATGGGCGCGTTGCGGCGGGTGTTCATTTACGCTTTCCACAATGGCCCGTGGCCCAAGGGTTATTTCATTCCGGAGGAGCACATCTTCACCGGCCCATTTGCCGTGGGCGACCTGCGTATCACCCCTTTCCCCTGCCCGCATGGACGTTTCACCAGCAACGGTTTTCTGTTCGAGCAAGCCGGTCGCAAACGGCTGGCTTATTTCAGTGACTGCAAGGAAGTGCCCGCCGAAGCTGTTGCCGCCATCAAGGGCGTGGAAGTGGCGGTGTTGGACGCTTTGCGTTTCGAGCCGCATCCCACGCACATGTGCCTCGATGAGGCTCTGACGACAGCCCGGCGCATTGCCGCCGACCGCACATATCTCACGCACCTGACGCACTATTACGAGCACGCCAAGCATGAGCCGGAACTTCCCCCGGGCGTCTGGCTGGCGTATGATGGCCTCAAGGTGACGGCAGCAAGCTAACGAGTTCACGATTTCAAACGCGCATAGCGGAACATGGTCGAACGACTACAGACGATGAAGCGAATCCTCTCCGCCATAACGATGTTGGCCTGCTTTTTGGGCGCCACGGTCCCCGCCACCGCCTTGCTTGAGGGCGGAGAAGTCTTGGTAGTTTACAACCAAAAGCTGCCGGAATCCAAACGGGTTGCCGACCACTACGCCACGGTTCGCCGCGTGCCGAAGGACCAGATAATTGGCCTGAGCCTGCCTACCTCTGAAGAGATTTCCCGCCAGGAATACAGCGAGTCTTTGGCTAGACCACTCGCCGCTGAGCTGGAGAAACGCAAGTTGTGGCGCCTGGGCAAAGTCACCCGGTTCATCTCCAGCACCAGCGACTCGCGGCAAGTTTTGATGCCGGTGGAATCAAACATCCGTTACGTCGTTTTGTGCTATGGAGTCCCGCTGAAAATCCGGGAAGACCAACAATTGATCGAACCGGGGCGCGAGAAGGCTCGGCCCGAATTACAACGAAACGCCGCCGCCGTGGATTCCGAATTGGCCACGTTGCCCCTGCCGACGGAAGCGGGTTTTCGGTTTGGGTTCATCCAGAACTTCACCTACACCACGACGAACACCGCCAGCCTGCATCCGACCAACGGCATCCTGATGGTCGCACGATTGGATGGCCCGACGCCGGAAATCGCGATGGGCTTGGTGGATAAGGCGGTCGAGTCAGAGACGAATGGTTACTGGGGCCGGGCCTATTTTGACATTCGCGGCATCAGCGACACCAACTACGTGCGCGGCGACCAATGGATTCAAACCGCCTATGAAGTGTGCCGGGTGACGGGCTTTGAGAGCTATCTCGACACCGACGCCGCCACCTTTCCCGCATCGCTGCCGCTGAGTCAGATCGCGTTTTACGCCGGTTGGTATGACGCATCACCCGGTGGCCCGTTCCTAGCGCCGCATATGGAATTCATGCCCGGCGCATTTGCCTATCACTTGCACTCGGGCAACGCCGCGACGATTCGCTCCACCAACAGCGCCTGGGTGGGGCCACTCCTGGTAAAGGGCACCACTTGCACGATGGGCTCAGTTTATGAGCCTTACCTGATGGGCACGCCGGACATCGGCGCGTTTGCCGCGCGTTGGTTGATCACCGGTTTCACCTTTGGCGAGGCGGCCTATGCGAGCCAGAATTGTTTGTCGTGGCAAACCACCGTGGTGGGCGACCCGCTACAGCGCGCATTCGCCATGCGCCCAGAGTTGCTGCAAATAAAACTCCAAGCCATCGAGAGTCCGTTGCGCGCATGGATGATTCTGCGTGTCATCAACTTGAACCACGTGCGCGGGGTGCCGCTGCTGCAACTTACCGGTTATTTGGAGAGCATTCCCCTCACCCGCCAAAGCGCGGTGCTTTCGGAAAAGCTCGGCGACCTCAACGCTGCCGTCGGCAAACCCGCCTCAACCCTCCGCTGCTATGAATCGGCCCTGGAAATGGACCCATCGCCGCAGCAACGCATCCGCCTGATGCTGAAGTTGGGCAATGAACTCATGGAACAGAAGAAATTCAAGCAAGCGGCTGACCATTGGATGAACTTGTATCGGAAATTTCCCGACTATCCCGGTCGCTCCGAAATTGCTGTCAAAATGGCCTTGGCGGAAGCGGGAGTGCGGGCCGAGCGGACGTGCCCCCCCCCGCAGCATCCGTAAATTCCCCTACCAAGTGATTCTCGATGCGTGAGGCGGGTTAATCTCTTGCGTTACGATTTGGCTGCTTCTACGATGCGCCTTGCTTAGGCACATTCATGCTTGCGCAGATTAAAACCCTGTTTTCCAACGATATCGGCATCGACCTCGGGACCGCGAATTCCTTGGTTTACGTCCGAGATCGGGGCATCGTTTTGCGTGAACCTTCTGTCGTTGCGATCCAAGCTGGCACCACCAACGTCCTCGCCGTGGGCGAGGAGGCCAAACGTATGCTCGGTCGCACTCCTGGCAACATCGTTGCCATCCGTCCAATGAAGGACGGTGTGATCGCCGATTTCGAGATCACGGAGGCTATGCTGCGGCATTTCATCCAGAAGGTGCATCATCGCAAACTGATCGCGCCACGCGTCGTCGTGGCCGTCCCCTCGGGCATAACGGAAGTTGAAAAACGGGCCGTCAAGGATTCCGCCACCCACGCGGGAGCCCGGGAAGTGTATTTGATTGAACAACCAATGGCCTCGGCCATCGGAGTGGGACTGCCGGTGCATGAGCCGGCGGGCAACATGATCGTGGACATCGGCGGCGGAACTTGCGAAATCGCAATCATCTCCCTTGCCGGTATCGTCTTCAGCCGCAGCCTGCGGGTCGGTGGAGACGAATTTGACGACACGATCGTCGCGCACATGAAGCGCGCCTATAACCTGATGATTGGCGAACGCACGGCGGAGGAGATCAAGATCAAGATTGGATCGGCCTTCCCGCTGGAGCAGGAATTGACCCTCGAAGTAAAAGGACGCGACCTCAGTGCCGGCCTGCCTAAAACGATCACCATCCGTTCGGAGGAGATCCGGGAGGCCCTGCAGGAACCGCTTTCCCAAATTCTCGAATCCATTCGCATCACCCTCGAACGCTGCCCACCTGAACTTTCTGCGGACTTGATTGACCGTGGCATTGTGATGGCCGGTGGGGGAGCGCTCTTGCGCGGTATCGACCGCCTCGTGGCGCAGGAAACCGGTTTGCCGGTGCATACCGCAGACGATCCGCTCTGCGCCGTGTGCGAAGGCACTGGCAGGGTGTTGCAGGAGCTTCAATTCCTCAAACGGGTCTCGACGAACGTCTGACCCGGACGCGTTCGCCGTTGTCGCTGTGAGCCTGCCTGACCGCAGGCCGCGACGAACGGATGCTCAAGAAGAAGCGATACATTTTATTGGCCATCGTGGCGGTCGTAGCCTTCGTGCTTGTGAACCTGCCTGCGAGCACGGCTTCCCGCCTGCGACTGGCCATCGGCAGCCAATTCCTCCCCTTCTTCGGTCTGGCCCGCTTCTCTCAAGACGTAGCCGGTTCCACCGCCGATCTGGCGCTCTCCAAGTCTGAACTGATCCGCCAGAACGAACTTCTCCGGCGCGAAAACGAGCAACTGAAGGCAGTTGCGCTCCAAGCCAACCAGTTCGCCCAAGAGAACGCCCGCCTGAGTCAGCAGGTCGGCTGGCAGGCGAAAATGCCTTGGCGCATGAAAGCCGCCCACGTCGTCTTGCGGGACCCGGCCAACTGGTGGAGCACGGTGCAGATCGACGTCGGCAGCCAGCAAGGCATCGAGCCCAACATGCCCGTGATGGCGATTGACGGTTTGGTCGGACGCATAACTGCTGTTGGATTGACCCGGTCACAGGTCGTGCTGATTGGCGACCCCAACTGCCGCGTTGCCGCCTACGTGGAAAACGAAGCCCGCGACAACGGCGTCACTGGCGATTCGTCTCCTCTGGAACGTGAGTTGGTCGAACTGAACTATCTCGGGCGCAATGCCGTCATCAAGCCCGGCCACCGGGTGCTGACCAGCAACATGGGCGGCAATTATCCCAGCGGCATTCCGGTGGGCGTCATCGTGGACGCCCGGCAAGTGGATTACGGTCTGTCCACCGAAGCGCGCGTCAAACTCTTCGCCAAGCTAGGCTCACTGGAGGAAGTATGGGTCATCACCCAATGGTCACGATGAATCCGCTGAACACATTTCTGATTTTGCTCACGGCGTTCGTGGTAGTGTTCGTGCAATCCGCCTCTGGTCGGCTGCTGGGCACGCAACTAGACCTGTTGCCTGCGCTCATGGTATACGCCACCCTCACGACTGGAATCCCCACAGTCGCTGCGCTGGCCTTGTGCGGCGGACTATGGCTCGACTCGCTCTCCGCGAATCCACTCGGCATCAGCGTGCTGCCTCTCGCCGCCATCGGCTTTGTGCTTTCGCTTCGCCGCGACCTGCTCCTCGGCGAACAAAGTTTCGCACAGTTTGTGCTCGGCCTTATGGCCAGCTTCGCCGCGCCAACTGCAACGCTGTTGATGATGCTCACGGCGGGCAAGAATCCCCTGACCGGTTGGGGAACTTGGTGGCAGATCGCCATAATGATGTTGGCGGGCGGCATCGCCACGCCGCTTTTCTTCAAGTTTTTCGGCGCATTGGCGAAAACGTTCAAATATCAGGAACTAAGCTCCCCCAGCTTCCGACCCGATCGAGAAATCCGCCGGGGACGTAACTAGCCATGCTTATCTTCGACCAGCTAAAACGTGAAGATCCGACCTTGCGGTTGGTGGCCTCAGGCGTTTTTACAGGTCTGATGGTCTTGCTGGCCGGACTGTGGTGGACGCAAATCGTGCGCTATCGCGAATACGAATCGGATCTCCAGACGCAATCCTACCGGAGCGTCCGGGTGCCCGCGCCACGTGGTAAAATTCTGGACCGCTTCGGCGTTGAACTGGCCAACAACCAGCCCGTTTACACAGTCAGCCTTTACCTCGAAGAAATGCGCAAGCCGTTCCAGGAGGAATATCAGCGGCGGAGGGCGGCGATCAAAGCCGCTTGGAGCGTGCAACGCAAAGTAGTGGAGCAAAAGCTGGGTCGCGAGTTGACCCGTGAAGAAGCGAAGCGGTTCACCCTCACCTCCAACCAGATCACCGCACTCGGAGCAGAATGTCGTTACGCGGTCGCCAGCAATGTCGCCGCACAAGTCGGCGCAAAACTGGGCGTGCCACTGCTATTGAACCCGGTTGAGTTCTCGAATCACTATGCGAAGAAGCTGGTTCTGCCGATGCCGATCCTCAAGGAGTTGACTCCGCAACAAGTCGCGCGTTTCGAGGAGCGTTTCAGCGGCGCAGCGGGGATCAATCTAGATGTGGAAAGCCGCCGCGTTTATCCGCATCAGACCACCGCAGCCCATGCGCTGGGATACCTTCGCTTTGACGATCGGTCGGTCGAGGGTGAAGAAGCCTATTACTCTTACCGTTTGCCCGACTTTCGCGGGCTGATTGGCATCGAGGGCGGATTTGATGATGAGTTGCGCGGTCGCGCGGGCGGAAAATGGGTGCTCGTCAACAACCTCGGTTATCGTCTGGAAGAATCCTTCTGGCAACCCACCATTCCCGGTGACAACGTCATCCTGACGCTGGACCTGCGCTTGCAACAAGCCGCCGAGCAGGCCTTGCGCAGCCGGGCAACTGGCATGGGCAACACCCGCGGCGCGGTGGTCGTCATGGACGTGCGCAACGGCGATATCCTCGCACTGATCTCATCTCCAGCCTACAATCCGAATCATTTCGTGACCGGCTTTCCGCCCGCAGAGAAGGCCCGGTTGCACGACAAAGAGCTCAAGCCTGAGTTCAACCGCGCCACGCAGGACATTTATCAGCCCGGTTCGATTTTCAAAATCGTTGTCGGCATGGCGGCGTTGGAACTTGGCCTCGATCCGAACGCTCAGTACACCGTGGAGCCCTATCCTGGCGACTGGGGACACGGAGTCTATGAACTAGGGCGACGCAAGATTCGCGATACAGCCGCGCCGGGGCGTTACAACTTCCGCCGGGCGTTTGCCAAGTCCAGCAACAGTTATTTCATCCACTACGCCCTACAGCCCGGAGCCTTGGCCAAGATCGTTGAACTCGGCCACAAGTTGCACCTCGGAGAAAAATGCGGACTACCCACCTATCAGGAGAGCAAGGGCATTTTTCCGAGTCCGGAGCGGATCCGCGCGGGTTGGACAGCAGGTGACACAGCGAATCTGTCCATCGGTCAGGCACAATTGGCCGTCACGCCCACCCAGATGGCCACGATGATTTCAGCGGTGGCTAATGGCGGTACGGTTTACTGGCCCCGCCTCGTCCAGCGCCTCGAATCACAGGAGGTATTGAATGCGACGCCGGTTCGCGTCTACGAATCCGGACGCGTTCGGGATCAATTGGAAGTGACCCAGCGCACTCTCGGTGTGATCTACAACGCCATGTTGGCGGACACGGAAGACCCTGACGGAACAGGCCGCGAGGCGGTTGTTCCCGGCTTTCGCATTGGCGGCAAGACCGGCACCGCTCAAGTGGAAAATGTGCGCGGTCAGGTGGTGGACCAGATCACTTGGTTTGCCTCCTACGGCCCGTGGGAAAATCCACGTTACGCGGTGGTGGTCATGGTGGAGAGCGGCCAATCCGGGGGAAGCACCTGCGCGCCAATCGCCAGGAAGATTTACGAGGTCATCCAAAAAATTGAACAAAGTGGCGTGCCAGTGGCCGCCGTGAACAGATGAAGATGAACCGGAGCATTCGATCGCTGAAGCATTGCAGTTATTGTGTGTTGTTTTGCATCACTCCAGCACCCCGATACTCCAGCACTCTGTCCCCACGCCCCTATGTTTGAAGCGACGCTAAGCGAATCCAAGTCCCGCGTGGCCCGCCTGCTGCTCGCAGCCATTGGCGGCCTCATGCTGCTGGGCTTCTTATTCGTTTATAGCGCCACCATGGTGAACTCGCCCTCCACGGTGTGGCAGCAGTTCCAAGAGCAAAGCTTCCGGGGTTTCTCCGCGTGGTTGATGGACGAATACTTTTTCCGCCAGCTCGTTTGGTATGGCGCCGGAACCGTCGCAGCCATCGTGATCTGCCTCGTGGATTACCGGACACTCGCCCGCTGGGCGGGACCGATTTATTGGATGATGATCATCCTGCTGGTGGCTGTGCTGTTCTTCGGCACGGTCCGCGGCGGGGCAAGGCGCTGGTTCGATCTGGGTTTCTTCAGCCTGCAACCTTCCGAGTTTGCAAAGATTGCGTTCATTCTGGCGTTGGGGAATTTCCTTAGTCGGCCCGTCGAAGAACTTCGCCAGCCAGGTAACTTCTGGCGTGCGATGGGCCTGCTCCTGCTGCCGTTCGCCCTGATCGCAAAAGAGCCGGACCTCGGCTCCGCAGCCGTGCTGTTGCCGACAGCACTGGCCATGATGCTGGTGGCGGGTGTGCCTAGAGTTTATATTTTCCGCTCACTTGCCCTAGTGGCTGCGCTGGCAGCATTGATTGTCGTGGATGTGCTGTTCACCACGCCTTCATGGCAGCCATTCAAGCTCAAGGAATATCAACGCCAGCGTTTACTGGTTTATTTCGGCAAGGACTTCACCCCACCCAATGCGACGCCTGCGCAGAAGGAAGCCGCCCGTGATCTGCAACGGCAGAAGAACCATCAGTCCAAGCAGGCGTTAATTTCGGTCGGCTCAGGTGGCCTGTGGGGCAAGGGTTGGTGCGAGGGCAAACAGACCTCGCTGGGATTTCTGCCGCCAGGGGCGGCACATACGGATTTCATCTTCTCCGTGATCGCAGAGGAGAAAGGATTTGTCGGCAGCGCAACTGTGATTGCGCTGTATGCGGTGGTTCTCTTCACCGGATTGAGAATCGCCAGCCGGGCGCGCGACCGCCTGGGCAAAATACTGGCAGTCGGAGTGGTGACACTCCTGTTCTGCCATGTGTTCGTAAACATCGGAATGAACATCCGATTGATGCCCGTGAAGGGGATACCACTGCCGCTGTTAAGTTACGGCGGATCTTCAGTGCTCGCCTCGATGCTCGCCATGGGCTTGTTGCACAATGTGCATACTCACAGAAGAACCTATTAGTTATGAGTGAACGATTCGGAAAAAGACGGCGCGGCGGAATGCGTTTCCGCCCCACCGGCGGCATTGGCCAGGTGTCCAAGAAGGATGTCAAAGAAGCCAGCCAGGCCCGTGCGGAAGTCGTCGGTGGCGAACAATCCACCGAAAAGCTGTTTGAACAGCGCCACAAACATGAAATCGAACGCGCGGAGAACATCGCCGCCGGTCTGCCGCCGGGGGGGGGGCCACCCGAACCGGAGACGCTGACAGCGCCCTCCGTCGCCGCGACAGCAGCGCCGGTGGCGACCGAGCCGCCGTTCAAACCCGTGCCCATCCAGGAACCGCCCAAGCCCTTGGTGGACCGCATCGCCGACGGCGTGACCAATCTGGTCAAGAAGGTGAAGTGCCTGATCCGGCCCGAGAAGCGCACGCACAAGGAGGTCATCATCAACGCCGAAGTGCTGGAAACACGCGTTGCCGTTCTGGAAGAAGGCAAGATGGAGGAGTTCAATATCGAGCGCACCACCGAGGAACGCCTCGTGGGCAGCATCTTCAAAGGGCGCGTGCGCAATCTTGAGGACGGCCTCAAGGCGATGTTCGTGGATATTGGTTTCGAGAAGAACGCCTTCCTGCATTACTGGGACATCGTGCCCAACCAGTTCGACAGCGGCGTGGAAATCGTCGAGCGCGCCGGCAAAAAGCGCGACAAGCCGAAAATCACGCAAAAGGACGTGCCGCGCCTGTATCCACCCGGCAAGGACATCATCGTGCAAGTGACCAAAGGCCCCATAGGCACCAAGGGGCCACGCGTGACGACGAATGTCGTTTTGCCCGGTCGCTATCTGGTGTTGCTGCCGAACTCTGATCAAAGCGGTATCTCCCGGAAGATTGAGAATCCGCAAGAGCGCCAGCGCTTGAAGAAGATTCTGCGCGAACTCAACATTCCCGACGGCATGGGCGTCATCATGCGCACCGTGGGCGAAGGCCAGCAGAAGCGTTACTTCGTGCGCGACCTCGCCCTGTTACTGGAAGAGTGGTATGGAGTGCAAGAACGCATCAAGTCGCAACCAATGGCAACCTGCGTGTTCCAAGAGCCTGACTTGATTGAACGCACCGTGCGCGACTTCCTCACCGAGGACGTGGAGCGCATCGTAGTGGATCATCCCAAGGGTTACGAACGGATGCGCGAGATGATCTCCAAGATCTCGAAACGCTCCGCCGACAAGATCAAGCTCTACAACGAACCGCAGCCCATTTTCGACCGCTTCGGCATCTCGAAGCAGTTGGAGAATGCCTTCTCACGCACGGTGCACCTCAAGAGCGGCGCATATCTGGTGGTGGACGAAACTGAGGCGCTCGTGGCCATTGACGTGAACACCGGTCGCGCGAAAGGCAGCAAAGATCAGGACCAGGCCATCCTGAAAGTGAACCTTGAGGCGGCCGAGGAAATCTGCCGCCAGCTCCGTTTACGCAACATGGGCGGCTTGATCGTGCTCGACTTCATCGACATGAAATCGCGCAAGGACCAGCAATTGGTTTACAACCGCGTCCGCGACAAGCTACGCCGGGACAAGGCCAAAACGCACATCCTGCCCATCTCACAACTCGGCCTCATGGAAATGACGCGCCAACGTCACAGCGAAAGCGTGCATCAGGCGGTTTACGACGACTGCCCCTATTGCAAGGGTCGTGGCAAGGTGAAGAGCACCGAAACGATGAGCGTTGAAATCCAGCGCAAGCTCGTGGAAATCCTCAAGAAGCGCGGCCGCGACGAAAGCGACTTCCAGTTGCGCATCGTGGTCAACCCCACCGTGCTCGAACGCCTGCGCAAAGAGGACGAGAAGCACCTCATCGAGCTGGAGAAACGTTATTTCGGCAAACTGTCCTTCCGCGCCGAACCCACGCTGCACGCAGAACAGTTCAAGATCGTGAACGTGACGACCAACGAGGAGTTGGCCTGCGTCGGCATTTAGGATCACCTCGAAACACAAACGCCCGACAACTCACGTTGCCGGGCGTTTTGACATTTAAACGTAGTTACTCAATCTGCTTGATGACCACGAACCAAGCTGTCGAATTTTCGGCGTTGCCGCCGGTCACCAGGCATTTGCTCTTCTTGATTTCCTGCGTGATTTTGCCGACCGGCTGGCCCTGACCGATCAACGTCAATTCGACCTTGCCGTCCGGGAGACTTTTCAAGGTGATTTTGCAGTCTTTGCTCATCTGGGCTTTCTCAGTTCCGCCTTGCTTGAGCTGCAACTGCTTGCGACTCACCTCAAAGCAGTTGGTATATTTGAGGGGAATACAATTCATCTTCCTCGCGATGTCAGCGGTGATTGGCTTAAGATTCGAGTCTGCCGGCTTGGGGTCGTTGGTCGCCCAAACGAGCACAGCTTCAAGTTTCAGGTCGCCAGCTAGCGCACTCGCTGGCGCACCGCATACGACGGCAAACAACATGGCCAGGCCAAGACCGTAACGAGCGAACAAGTGGTGTTGGATCATATCAATTGAGCGTATTGAGGTCAGATTCATTGGCAACGCGATTTTCCGCCGGGTAGGTAAACCACACGAAAGTCACACCGTCCTCATCGTTCTGGAAGGTAATGGAATCAGCATCCATCTGGGCGGTCACCAGTGTGTCGCTGGTTTGTGCGGCTTGATGCCAGGCAAGCACTCCCACGAGGGCCACGGCCGCCACGGCTCCGATGGGCTTGAGCCAGCCGGACAAGACCTGCCAGAGCGCAGGCGTTGCTTTAGCCGAGTTAGTTTGTTCCACCCTGGAAATCTCCCGGCTGATGCGGCTCCAATAGAACTCGCGCGCCTCGGGAACTTTGATCCCGGCCTCGAAGCCCGCCATTGCACGGCGGGTATTCTTGAGCTCGGCATGCAGCGCCGCCGCCTCGGGATTTGCAGCGATCAATCCCGCCACCTCGCGGGCTTCGCTCTCGGACAATTCACCGTCGAGGAGGGCTTGGATTTTGAGTTGAAGATCAAATTCAATCATAGCTCCTCCTTTCGATTCAAATCTGCCAGCAGCCCGGCCATGCGTCGCCGGGCATAAAACAGGCGCGACATGATGGTGCCGATGGAGCATCCCATCGTTCTGGCGATTTCTTTGTATTCCATCTCTTCAAATTCGTGCAGCACCAGCACGGTGCGATGTTCGTGCGAAAGCTTTTCCAGCGCGGCATCGATCCGCTTTCGCAACTCCCCGCGCTCCAGCCGTTCGGTCGGGTTGATGATAACCGGCTCCATCTGCCGTTCCACCCCACCCGATTCCTCGTTCATTTCATCAACGGACTCCGACCGCATACGCTTTTGGCGGCGCAACTGGTCGAGGCACAGGTTGATGACGATCCGCGTCATCCACGTGGCAAAGCTGGAGTCACCCTGAAACTGCACCAACCGTTGCCAGGCCTTGATCCACGCTTCCTGTGACAGGTCCAACGCCTCCTCCTCGTTCCGCATCATGGTGTAGGCCCGGGCGTAAATCTTGTCCCGATGCCGTGCCACCAATTCCTCGAAGGCTTCCGAATCGCCTTTCTGCGCGAGCCGCACCAGTTGCGGGTCTTCGGCGGAGGAGTATTGGACTTTGCTCGACACGGAATTGACGTGGGGGGGAGGGCGTTTATTCAGCGTTTATAGCCGGCCTTTGGTGCTGGGAATTTGCCCGGAAATGCGCGGATCCCGCTGGCAGGCAAAGTCCACCGCCTTGGCAAAAGCCTTGAAAACCACCTCGGAAATGTGGTGAGCCTCGTCGCCGTAGAGGAGTTCGATGTGCAAGTTGCAACGGGCCTCGTTGGTGAAGCCTTGAAAGAATTCCCGCGCCAGCCCAAACCGGAACGCGCTGGACATGTCCTGTTGCCGCTCGGCCCGGGTGATGGCCCGTTGCGAGTAATGGTCCAGACCGCGCCAGACGAAATAGGGCCGACCGCTGAAATCAATGACGCAGCGTGCCAGACATTCGTCCATGGGCACGTGCGCCTCGCCGGTGAAGGGATTGCGCGGGTCAAAGCCTGCTCCGTAGCGCCGGATGCCGCGTTTATCACCCAATGCCTGAAAGAACGCCTGTCCCAAAGCGATGCCGCAATCTTCCACCGTGTGATGCGCGTCTACTTGCAGGTCGCCCTTGCAGGCAAGCTTGAGGTCTACGACGGCATGCTTGGCAAATAGCGTCAGCATGTGGTCGAAGAACGGGATGCCGCTGCGGATGGACGACTTGCCGGAACCGTCCACATTCAATTGAATCTGGATGGCGGTCTCGCCGGTGACGCGCTTGATTTTGGCCTGCCTGGCTTTCATGGCGCGGGGATTAAACCAAAGCTTCCCCGGAAAATCCACGCTCAATGCTGGGCGGGAACGGCGGCAGGAGCAGTGCCCAAGGCTTTAGTTCGGAGGTCCTGAATCTTGAGCTCCAA
Organism: Pedosphaera sp.; assembly: GCA_017853715.1. Taxonomy (GTDB): domain Bacteria; phylum Verrucomicrobiota; class Verrucomicrobiia; order Limisphaerales; family DSYF01; genus DSYF01. Next base: position 25,626 of record JAFMIZ010000004.1, on the reverse strand, counting down.
TGCATCCGGAGCAGGCGAATAGAGTTTGGCCTCCTCAAAGTAACGGACAGCTTCATCATACAGCCCACTATCAGCGTAGGACTGGGCCAGTTGCCCAAGAATTTTATTGCGCCCCACCCGATCAGGTTCCTCCTTGCCCTTCTCAGCCTCGTCCCAGCGCCGTAATGCCGCGTGCCAGACGTTTCGCGCCCGGATGGGGTCACTGAGGTGGTGCTGATACACACGACCCAGTTCAAAAAGTATCTCGTAGCTCTTGGGGTTTGCCCGGAGGCCACGCCGGAGGAACTGCTCCGCCTCCTTCGGCTTGTTCATCTCCCTGGACAACCAGTAAGCCGTAACGGTGTAAGTCTCCTCGCGTTGGGGATCAAGGTCCGCCGCCATTTCCAGCCAAGGCAAAATCTCGCGTTCCTTGCCCGCCGTAAGGTGGGTGTGCTGAGTCACCTTGAAATTGCGCCCCATCGCTTCAAACCAGTCGCGCGGCTTGCCCATGAAACCGGTGTCGCACTCATGGCCGCCAACGCTGGTCGAGCCTGTTTCCTCACCATGATTGCAACCTGGTCCATGCACGTGCTCATCCACGTGGACATGGCCATCCTCATGTGCGTGCTCATCATGGTTGGAATCCGTGACACCATGATCGGACGTGTCAACCTCATGGGCGGGTGCATGATCGCAGTCTGGCCCGTGAACGTGTTCTGCCGCCTCTTTCTTCTCCCGTTCTTCCGCCTGCGCAGCTTGGTCAAAAATGGACGGATACATGCCGCTGTGCAGGTAAACATCCGCCTTGACGGCAAAATGATTGGCGAACATGCGACGACCCTCGCCAAAGAACACTTCGAACACGTTGCCAGACTCATCACCGCGCGCAAGCGCAGTCTGAACCTTCGCCGCGAGCCCGAAAGCCAGCACGGTCAGCAATATCAAAATGAGCCAGGCGCGCCTCATCCGAGCGTCAAAGTTTTACGACGAAACGCCAGCCAAGCGCCGATCAGCAACGCCGCGGCGTAAGCCGCCCAATAGACCGCCGCGGTCAAAACGGCACTCCACGGTGCCAACGGCTGATTGAACAACAGCAGATCCCGATACGCAAACGCCCACTCAATGTGTGGCAACAGAAAGTAAACGATCGAAGTCAACGTCTGCGAGAGCCCCTCCATGCGGCTGGCCAGTTTGTTGAGGTGCTCCCCCAACGTCAACACCCCGCCCACCACGATAAAGGAAATGGTCACGTTCACTGAAGGTGCACTGAAAACAATGGAGCCGAGGATGGCCAGCGCTATGACTACAGCGAGCGCCATCCAGTGCAGAATCGCCGCCTGCAAATAATGCGCAACAGGCAGCGCGTGCTCACGCGCCGCCACCACTGCACCGAAGAAAACGTAGAACATCGCCACCGCCAGCGCCGCCACCACCCAGCACCCGAGGAATTTACCCACAATCACATGCCAGCGGGTCACCGGTTTCGCCAGCAGCGGAAAGATGGTCCGGCTTTCACGTTCGGCTGGAATCTGGCGCGCCGCCGAGGTCAATGCGATGACCAGCGTCGCCACCCAGATGAGCAGCAGGCAAATCTCCTTGAGATACCCTGTGATCTTGGGGTCATTGAAAAATGTCGCGGAACCCGCGAGCAGCGTCAGCAACGCCGTCATCACGAACAGGACGTAGAAGTCCTTCCGGCGATACATTTCCTTCACCACGACTCCCGCCAATGCAAAGATGATATTCATGGTCACAGTTGGCCTTGGTAGCCGACGATTTTAAGAAAGATTTTTTCGAGGTCGCACTGATGCTCCTTCATGAGATCACTGACACGCCCCTGCTCCTTGAGTTCACCCTGATTCACGATGGCTACTCGATCACAAACCGTCTCCACCTCGCCCAGTTCGTGTGAAGAGAAGAACACCGTTTTGCCTTCGTCCTTCAAACGCTGGATGATTTCGCGCACCTTCATGCGCCCCAACGGATCCAAGCCGCTCGTTGGCTCGTCAAGGATCAGGAGGTCGGGATTGTTTATGAGTGCCTGCGCCAACCCGACGCGCTGCTGCATGCCCTTGGAATACGACTTCAGCGGACGCTTCCGCGCGTGTTCGAGTTCCACGAGCTTGATGAGATCATCAATCCGCTTATCAGCCTCCGCGCTGGGAATGCCGAACACCTTCGCGTAGAATCGTAAAATCTCCTCGGCGGTCAGAAACTTGTAATAGTAGGTCAGCTCCGGCAAAAAACCGATGCGCTGACGGGCAATCGGCTGGCGCACGTCCACCCCAAACAAATACGCCGCACCGCTCGTCGGTTGCACGAACCCGAGCAGCACGTTCATGGTAGTGGTCTTGCCCGCGCCGTTTGGCCCAAGGAAGCCAAACACCTCGCCGGCATTGACCGTCAAGTCCAACCCGTGCAAAGCGACCTTGGGGGTCGCTCCACGCTGCTTGACCGGGTATTCCACCCGCAGCTTGTCCATCCTGAGAATCGCGTCCATCGGTAGCGCATGGGTATGCAAGTTGACTGCCAATGACGAGCAGAAAAATGCCGCTTCACCGCTGCTATCGCAGCTCTTGGGTCGTCAATTCCTTGCACATTCCTGCCGGGAAATTGGACAGTCCGAAGCTGGTTCCGCTCAATCAAGCTGCTCGGTGATTACCGTATCGTCATGCTCATAAGCCGGTGCACAGGAGCACAGCAACCGCAGGACTTCCGTGCCGGTGTTCCACAACTTGTGCCGCCTGCCGGGCGGGATGGCAATCGCGTCACCGACCTTCACTGCGCATTCCTCCCCCTCAATTCGCATCCGCCCAACACCGTGGGTGATGTAGTAAATCTCCTCCGCCTTGGGATGGTAATGCTCCTGAGTGCTGGAGCCCACCAGCAACCGCGCCTCCGCTAAGCTTTGATTACGAATGCTGGAATTACGATGCGCAAGCAATTCCCGGATTTCTGAGCCGTCCTTCGTGATAAAGGCCGGAACCTCCGCGAGATTATTGATATCCATGCCCCAATGATGCCGGCGCAGTTCCACTCATTCAATCTCGCGCGTCCTTTTCCGAATGCCCACCCGCGCGCTCGGTTCACCCGTCCTTAGCCCAGCACTTCCACTGTCCCAGAAGCACTCCCGCAACGATCAATGCCATTGCCACCCAGAACGTCGTCGTGACCGCTTCGCCCAAGGTGAAGTGTGCCCACAACATCGTGCTCAACGGAATCAGGTTGTTGTACAAATACACCTTGCTCATCGGCCAGCGGCGCAATGCCATCGCCCAGATCGCGAACGCCGCCACTCCGCCGGCGACGATGCAGTAGCTTTGCACTCCGATTTGCCAAGCAGTCGGGTGAAAGCCCTGCCGCGTCAGCTCCCAAACGCCGAATGGAATCAACAACGCACCAGCCCGCCACATCGTTTGCGCTGAGATCTCCGCGCCGGATAAGCCTTGCCCCAACGCACGGCATTGTCTCCCGTAATTCGTCCAGAGCACACCACAACTCAGCCCGAGCAATTCGCCCACAACATCGAACTGCGAATCCTTCAGCGCTGGCCAGAAGAGCACCAAAACTCCACTCAATGCCAGCAGTGCAGCCGAGTAGCGCTGAATCCCCTGACGCCAACTCGGCGGACGCCCCTCCCACAGCACCGCCCACACCGGTGACGCCCCCAGATACAACGCCACGTGCGATACCGAGGTAAACCTCAGCGCCCAGTTGAACGCCAGGACATACAGCGCAAGACTCAACCCGCCCCGCAACCACATCGCCCAATTCAATTCACGCGGCATGACGTGAGCCGTCCCCAGCCACCGCGTCCAGCGCGTAATCGCAAGCAGCAGCAGACCCGCGGAAAGAAAGCGAGTTGCCCCCGTCCACACGGGCGGCCACGGCGACTGCCCCGCGAGCAGGAACTTGCTACCGGCATTGCTCGCGCCCCAAAGGAACACCGCGAACACCAGCGCACCGGCGACTGCCGGGTTAGAACGCTTCGAAAGCACGCGCTCAGTTAGGGCAACGCACCTACCTGCGCAATGGGAATCTCATCAGCACTGTGAGAGCCGCCGTGAGGAAGCTCTGACTTCCCGCACATTTTTCGTTCCCATTCTCCAAACGCGGAGGGGAAATTTCTTTGCCCCTCCCCGGTAAGACACCTATTTTTCCTACATGGACCATTCGCCCGGTTTCTTGAAACTCGTCGAAAACGAACGCCGCTTTGTGAAGGAGCTTACGGTCGCCGAGGCCCGCCAAAGGCTCGCGGCCAACCCAAAGTGTGTGCTGCTCGACGTCCGCGAGGACCACGAATGGCAAAAGGGCCACGCCGTCGAAGCTAAACACCTCGGCAGAGGAATCCTTGAGCGTGATTTGGAGCACCTTTACCCCGATCCCGAGACCGAAATCCTCATGTATTGCGGCGGCGGCTTCCGTTCCATCCTCACGGCGTCCGCCGCGTGCAAGCTGGGCTATGGGAAATGTTACTCCATCATCGGCGGCTACAAAAGCATGGTCGCCGCCAATTGGCCCATGAAATCTGAACCGTAAAAATCTTCACCCCCCAACTCACGTGAACGAACTCGACCAACTCAAACAATTCACCACCGTCGTCGCCGACACCGGCGACTTTGCCACGCTCAAGCAATTCGCGCCGCAGGACGCCACCACGAATCCCTCGCTGATTCTCAAGGCCGCTACCAAACCTGAATATGCTCACCTGCTCGAAGCCGCCATTGCCGACGCCAAAAAGTCCGGCTTCTCCGGCAACAAACTGGTCAAGGAAGTCGTGGACCAACTCCTCGTCGGCTTTGGCTGCGAGATTCTGAAGATCGTTCCGGGACGCGTGTCCACCGAGACCGACGCCAACCTTTCCTTCGACGCCGGCGCGCTCGTGGCCAAGGCGCACAAGTTCATCGGACTCTATGCCAAGCGCGGCGTCCCGCGCGAACGCATCCTAATCAAGATCGCCACCACGTGGGAAGGTGTCCGCGCTGCGGAAATGCTGCAAAAAGAAGGCATCAACTGCAACATGACGCTGCTCTTTTCGCTCGTGCAAGCCGTCGCCTGCGCCGAAGCCAATGCCAAACTGATCTCGCCTTTCGTCGGCCGCATCCTTGACTGGCATAAGGCAAAAACGGGCAAAGATTTCTCTGGCGCAGACGATCCCGGCGTCCAGTCCGTCACCGAGATTTACAACTACTACAAGAAGTTCGGCCATAACACCGAAGTCATGGGCGCCAGCTTCCGCAACAAAGGCGAAATCCTCGAACTCGCCGGTTGCGACCTGCTCACTATCAGCCCCAACCTGCTCGCTGAACTCAAGGAAGGCACTGGCAAAGTGGTCCGCAAACTTAACCCTGAATCCGCCAAGCAAGCCAACCCGAACAAAGTGGACGTCTCCGAGAAATCCTTCCGCTGGCTGTTCAACGAAAGCGCCGTCGCCACCGAAAAAACCGCCGAAGGCATCCGCTTGTTTGCGGCTGACACAGTCAAGTTGGAGGAGTTTCTTCAACAACGAATCTAGCCATCGCTGCGCAGGCTTAAATCACGGCACAGCCAGGTTGCGGCGCTGGGAATCACCCGCCGGGCGTGAAATGGAATAGCTGAGCCGCGTAAGGTGGCACGTCCAGGTAAAGCCCCTGACGCTCGAGGTCAGAACCCACGCGGAGGTAGCGTTCCGTGCCCATGCGGTCGCGCATGGACCAGTGGTGCGCCGCCAAGTTCGGAATGGTGAGCGGCACGTAGCATTGGCCGCGATGCGGCACCAGGTTCACCACCACCAGATCGAATTCATCCGGCACCGTCTGCCACTGCACGATGACGAAGTTGCGCCACGTCTGATTGTCCGGCCACGCGGCACGCGGTCGCAACAAGCGCGCCCGCCCCTCGCCCACAGCTGAGCCACGCAGGCCATGCAACAGCCGTTCATAGATGGCGGTGATCTTTGCATCCGATGGCTCAACCGGACGGCGACGGAGTTGCACGGGGATCTTGGCACGCGCACCGGTCAATTGCCCCTCGTGAATAAGACGCAGCCCAGGCAGGCCCAGCACCAGCAGAGCCGCCGCCCGATGTTCCTCCGGCACAAACACGGTGGCCGCACGACGTTCGTCGTGGTTCTCGATGAAGTGGACACTGTTCTCCACGAATGCAGCGGAGCTTTCCTCATACAAATGGCGCGTCACGGACGATGGATCGTGATAGACGAGTTCGTCGTAGAGGATCTTGTCGTAGGTGAAGTCAAAGCCCAAGGTCTGGAGGCAGGATTCCATGCCCCAGTAGGATTCGGAAATCATCAGGAACTCTGGAAAGTCCCGCCAGACTGCAGCGATGGCTTCGGACCAGAATTCGCGTTCGGATAGGGCGTGCGTGAACGGAAAGCGCGCCCAATGCCGCACGAACAGATCGTTCAACATGAGCATGGCCATGTCGCAACGGACGCCGTCGCACTGACCGGCAATCATAAGCAATTGGCTGGTCATCGCCTGGCGCGTGGCGGGATTCCGATAGTCCAACTGGGCCGTGTCCTGCCACGCGGGGAAATTGGGATCTTTGCCGTGGGCAATCCACCGCGCATCAGCCCCCTCACCCACCTTGAACGTTTCATTGACCTGCCGGGGACTCTGCACGAACAGCTCGGGCCGCTCGCGCAACCAAGGATGATCCAGCCCGGTGTGATTGGGCACGAAATCGAGCACAAGCTTCAAACCCGCAGCAGAAAGCTTTTCACGAAAGGCAGCGAGCGCCGAGTTACCACCCAACTCATCCGCCACGACATACTCCGCCACCGCATAGGGCGAGGCCGCGATGTCCTCCTCGCGCCAGCCGGGTATTGTTGCGGTGAAAGTAGGATTCCGTTTTGCCTCGTGCAGGGCGGCCGCCAGCCCCTTGGGTCCAGTGCGCCACACTCCCATCAACCAGATGTGAGTGAACCCAAGTTCGCTCCACTCGCTGATCTGAGCAGGAGAAACATCCGCCAGCGTAAGCGGCTTGCCGGCGGCGGCAGAAAGTTCACGCAGCCAACAGCGCGTGTTGATTTCGTAAAGCAGCGGGAAGCGCATGAGGACGGCGCAACGCACTCAACGTCGTGCGGTCGAGCGATCAGCTGTTCAGAGCTTTCAAGGCCTTCTTGGCATCGGAGACCCGCATGACCATCAAACCAAACTTCTCCTTCGGACCCGTAGCACTGTAACAATACTCGATGTTCACCTTGGCCTTGGAAAGCGTGTGGGCGATGTGCGCCAGCGAGCCAGGCTTATTGCTACCTTCGATCACCAGCACGTCGTCTTCCACCACCAACGCTCCGCGCTCCTCGAAGACGTGCATCGCCTTGCGGTAATCACTGACCACCATCCGCACGACGGAATGATCCACCGTGTCGCTGGTGGAAATGGCGTAGATGTTCACTTCCGCCTCGGCCATGGCGTCGGCCAAGCGGGCCAACGTTCCGGGCCGGTTATCGAGAAATATGGCCAGTTGCTTTGCTATGTGCATGCCCAATCCTTTTGATGTTCAGTTTTCTACGCAGCGCGAACTTAGCCGAGGGCCTTTCGTTGCGCCAATGAAAACCTGCCAACTTTTCAATGCAATCACCAATGCAGCACCAGCACTGGAGTTCAACTTCGCTACGTTTCACCTTTCTTGCCGAAACCGCACGGTTCAACATGACGGGGAACAAAGGCACGCCTTGAGTCAAAGAACATTCAGCGCAAACCAGCAACCCGCTCCCGGCACGGTGCAGGTTTGGGAGATCGCCCTGGACATGCCAGCATCGGTTGTGGCTGGAGCCCAAGCCTGTCTGCCCGAAGTCGAGTTGGTCCGCGCAAAAGCATTCCGCGATGAAAGCACAAAGCACCGCCACATCCTTGCACACGCAGCATTGCGCTGCCTGCTCGCGCATAAGCTGAGATGTAATCCACGCGAAATCACTTTTCAAATCGGACCCTTCGGCAAGCCGGCACTCCCAGCCGAGCGACATGCTGCGCTTCACTTCAACCTGAGTCACTCCGGTGAACTTGCTCTGGTCGCCCTTTGTGACGCGGCTGAAGTCGGCGTGGACATCGAGCACATTCGACCGGTGCGCGACCCGATCGCGCTGGCCAAGCGCTTCTTCACGCCGGGTGAGCAGGACGAACTGGCGGCGGCGCCACCCGAGGACCAAATCAACTGCTTCTTCCGCCTTTGGACCCAGAAAGAGGCACTGCTCAAAGCCACCGGCCAAGGTATCGCCAACGGATTGCAGCGCTTTGAAGTGACTTGCCGCGGAGGTGGTGGCTTGGTTGCGATGGATGGAGAAAAGATCACAGAAACGGAATGGTCGTTGGCCAATTGGAGTCCGCATGCAGAGTATGTCGCGGCCTGTGCAGTCTACGTGCGCAACGCGACGATAGCTCTAAAGCCGTTCAGTTTCGCCGACATCTGATCACGTGGAACTACACTTCACCACTCTGGGCGCTGGCGAGCCGTTGCTGTTGCTGCACGGTCTTCTGGGTTCGCACCAAAATTTGCTCCCGGCAGCGCGACGGTTCGCCGAACAGTTCCAGGTCTTCGCCATCGACCAACGCAATCACGGACACTCGCCCCACCACGCCGAGATGAACTACGCGGCGATGGCCAACGACATCGCGCGCTTCATGGATCAGCAAGCGATCACTTCCGCCCACGTGCTGGGACACTCGATGGGCGGCAAGACGGCGATGCAATTTGCGCTGCACCACGCCGACCGCGTGCGCAAGCTGATCGTAGTGGATATGGCCCCCAAAGCTTACGGTCCGCGCTTTGCGAAGTTGCTGGGCACTTTGCGGAATCTGCGACTCCAGGACTTTAAGACTCGTCAAGAAGTTGAAGCTGCACTAGCGCCAGACATCACGGAGATTTCGTTGCGACAATTTCTGCTGAAGAACCTGATGCCTGCCGAGCATGGCGGCTACCGGTGGCGAATCCACCTTGAAGGCATCGCCGACAACTACGACCACTTGCGCCAAGCCATCCACGCCGATGCGCCTTTCACAGGTGAAGGATTGTTTCTGTTGGGCGGAAATTCAGATTACGTCACGGAAGCTGACCATCCCACGATCAAGCGGCTTTTCCCGCAGGCGCAGTTTGAATCCATCCCGGGAGCCGGGCATTGGGTTCATGCCGAGAAGACCGCCGAGTTCGCCGAGGCAGTGTTGCGGTTCTTGGCGAACTAAAAACAATATTAGACGCCGTCGAGAGGTGCAGCCTTGCGGGCTGAGAGTTAGTTTTTGGCCGTTCGCACGATGGTTGCCAACGCACCCCGAACATGAAGAGCTCCATCAGCGCCGATAAAGTTCTTTCTCCGCTCCAGCATCGCCCAGCCCTGAATCTTGTGCGGTAGGGTTCACGACCTGCTGCTATTTTTCTTTGGCTGATGCGCCTGCCAGACGAGGCGCAAGCCTTCCAAGGTAAGGTTCGGTTCGACGGAATCAATTTCCGGCAGCTTGGCCGCGATCAGCTCGGCGTAACCGCCGGTGGCCACCACGGGCAGGCGCTTGGCCTTGAGTTCCTTTTTCAACTCCATGATGAGTTCGCGGATCAAGCCACGGTAACCATGCACTGCGCCGATCAACATCGCATCTTCCGTGCTCTTGCCGATAGCAGATTTGATTTCACGAATCTCGATGCGCGGCAGCAACGCGGTTTTTTCGTTTAGGTATTCGGTCATCGCCGCCAGTCCCGGCGCAATGACACCGCCCACGTAGTCACCCTTCTTGTCCACGACATCAAAGGTGACTGCCGTGCCGAAATCCACCACTAACGCGGGGCCACCGTGCTTCGCGTGAACCGCCACGGCATTCGCCAAACGGTCGGGACCGATGCGCTGCGGCTCGGGGTAGTTGATGCCAATGCCCCGCACGGTCCCAGTGTTCAATTCCAAGCAATCCAATTCGAAGCTGCCGTTCACGAACGCTTTCACGCTGGGCGTTGCCTTGGGTACCACACTGCACAGCGCCACGCCCTCTGGCTCATTGCGTCCTACAAATTGCCGCACTTGCGAACCCGCCCGCCCGGAAAACCAGTCGCGCGACGATACGTTGGTTTGCTTCATCACCCGCGTGTCGTTGGCAAGGCCGATGTGCGTGTGCGTATTGCCGATGTCGAAGAGAAGGATCATTTGAGTGCCTTGTGCAGGGTGAACAATGCACGGCTCCGTTGCGAGGGTCCAGCCTGAACATTGAATGTTTTGGGTGATCGATGCCAGGCATGCACCTTGGCGAGCGGCAGCGGTGTCTGTATCCTACGTCCCATGTCGGCCCAGTTACAAAATAACTCCCTGCTCGACGCAGCCTTGGCGTTTGTGTTTCCGCCGGTCTGCCAGTTGTGCAATGAGGCACGAGCGAATGCCGCCGAGGGATACGTCTGCCAGGATTGCTACAAGCAGGTGCGGTTTGTGCGGGAACCGATGTGCAAGCGTTGTGGTTTGCCTTTTGAAGGCAGCATCACCGGTCTGTTTGAATGCAGCAACTGCCGCGAGGTGGAACTGCACTTCAGCTCTGCCCGATCAGCGGTGCTAGCCAAGGACGCTGTGCTCGAAGTCATTCACCGCTATAAGTATTACCGCTCGCTCTGGTTCGAGCCTTTTCTGGCCGACCTGCTGGCCCGCGCCGCTCGTGAAGAGCTGCGCAAGGAAGAGTGGGATGTCATCGTGCCCGTGCCCTTGCATCCCACCAAACTGCGCGAACGGGAATTCAACCAGGCCGAGCGTCTCGCCCAGCGACTGGGGAACGCGCTGGAAATGCCGGTTCAAACTCGTTGGTTGCGCCGCACCGCGGCCACCCGCACCCAGACTTTGCTCTCCCGTAATGAACGCGCCGCCAACGTGCGCAAAGCCTTCGTAACTGCCCGCGGACTGAAGCTAAACGGCGAACGCATCGTGTTGATAGACGACGTGTTGACCACGGGTGCCACCACAAACGCCTGCGCCAAGGCGTTGCGCGACGCCGGGGCTGGCCAAGTTTGCGTCTGGACAGTCGCGCGGGGAATTTGAATACTCAGAATGTTTCCGTTGACTGTTCAGTGATCGGCAACTCGGCGGTCGGTATTTGGATCGCAACGAAGTAAAATTTCAATCCATGGCAACCAGCCAGTTCACCAAGAAGATTCCCGGAACCGACGGCCCGGAACCCGCACTCACTCCACCCGACTTGGACGCCGCAGCAACTGCCTTCCTCAAAAAGCCAAAGCTCGGCTCAGGGAAAACCCGCAAGCGCGACATGCCCGAAGGGCTGTGGACCAAGTGCCCCAAGTGCTCGGAACTCGTTTTCGACAAGGAACTCGACGAAAATCTGAAGGTCTGCCCCAAGTGCCAGCACCATTTTCCCATCGGGGCCCGCGAGCGCATCAATGCCCTCGTGGAAACCTGCTCGTTTGAGGAGATAGACGCCGGCATGCTCAGCGTGGACATTCTCAAGTTCACCGGCGTGGCCTCCTACGCTTCCAAGTTGGAAACGTATCGCAAGAAGTCCACCCAACTGAAAGACGCCGTGATCACGGGCATCGGCAAAATTGGCCCACATCGCGCCGCGCTCGGCGTGATGGATTTTGCCTTCCTCGGTGGCTCGATGGGCTCCGTTGTCGGCGAAAAGCTGACGAGGCTGATTGAAAAGGCCACGGAAGCTGGTCTCCCGTTGGTAATCATTTCCACCAGCGGTGGCGCCCGCATGTATGAAGGCATGTTCAGCCTGATGCAGATGGCGAAGACCTGCGCCGCGCTTGCTTACCATGCCAGGGCCAAGCTGCCCTACATCAGCGTGCTGACCCATCCGACAACTGCCGGTGTGATGGCCAGCTACGCCAGTGTGGGCGACCTCATCATCGCGGAACCCAAAGCAATGATCGGTTTTGCCGGCCCGCGCGTGATCAAAGACACCACCCAGGCTGAGTTGCCTCCTGGATTCCAAACGGCAGAGTTCCTCACCGACCGCGGCTTGATAGATGCCATCGTCCCCCGCCTCGAAATGAAGGAGAAGCTCACCGACTATATCTCCTACATGATGGCAGGCAAGTAGTCCGCGAGCAAGAAGTGAAGCCACAGCAACAGCTTATTTCGTAGCGCAAGCCAGAATGGTTTCAAAGTGCGGCGGGTCTTCCTCGCTGGCGACGACGTTGATGTCCACCTGCTTGAAGCCGGCTTCTTCCAGCCACTGGTGAAGATCGCTCTGCGCAAAGCCTAGCCATAGGTCACCGTAAAGTTCGCGCGCCCTCTCGAATTGATGCTGCTGCAAATCGAGAATCAAAATCTGCCCACCCGCTTTGAGCAGACGATACGCTGACTTCAGCGCCAGAGCCGGTTGCTCGGCGTGGTGCAGCGCCTGGCTGAGAATTACCAAGTCCATACTCTCCGCATCAATGGGCGGGGTCTGCAAATCACCCTGACGGAACTCCAGATTCTTCAACCCATTCTTCTTCGCCTTCTTGGCGCCGAACTCGACAATCTTAGCAGAGTTATCCACCGCGATGACCTTCTTGCAGCGGCGCGCGAGCAACTCGCTCAGCAAACCTTCGCCTGCGCCAAGGTCAGCCACCACCAACGGCGGAACAATGCGCAGCAGCAAATGCCCAAACGCCTGCCATGAACGTCCCGGGCCATACACGCGGTCAAAACGCCCAGCGACTTCGTTGAAATAGATTTGCGCCTGCTCGCGGCGGCGCGCGAGGATGCGCTTGAGATTGATCTGGTCACCTGAGTGCTCCGGCATCTCTTTCGCCCCACGCACGGCGAGTTGGATGAACTCCCGCGCAAGTTCATCGGCATGCTGGTTCACCCGGTAGAACGTCCGCTTGCCCTCGCGACGCGATTGCACGAGGTCCGCATCCTGCAATTGCCCCAAATGCGTGGAGATACGTGACTGTCCGAGGTGCGTGGCCTCCTGCAACTCGTTGACGGAGAGCTCATCGCGTTCCAGCAGCGCCACGATGCGGAGCCTTGTCTGGTCGGACAGCGCCCGGAGGGAGTTAAGTGCGGAGGACATGATTGAAATTAAGATTGCCGGTTGACGAACTGTAAAAGTGTTATATCATCCCATCCAGATACGTCAATATGTCATTGGCGATGCACGTAAATATTGAACCAAAATACATGAGCTCCAGTTACATTTTTTCTTCTGAGTCCGTCGGTGAAGGTCATCCGGACAAAGTGGCCGATACGATTTCTGATGCCGTTCTCGACGCCTGTCTGACTCAGGACAAGTTCTCCCGCGTCGCCTGCGAAACGTATGTGAAGTCAAACATCGCCATCGTCGGCGGTGAAATCACCACGCGCGCCAAGCTCGACTTCGTGAAGATCGCCCGCGAAGCCATCCGCGAAATCGGCTACGTCAACGACGACGATGTCTTCCACGCCGATAAAGTTTTTGTGAACGTCATCGTCACGCAACAATCCCCCGACATCGCGCAGGGTGTGGATGCAAAGAAGGCCAAAGGCAAGAGGACCGCCAAGCAGGGCGCTGGTGATCAGGGTTTGATGTTCGGTTACGCGTGCAATGAAACGCCCGAGTTGATGCCTGCGCCGATCATGTTCGCACATCGGCTGGGGCGCGAGCTGACCAAGATTCGAAAGAGCGGCAAGGTGCCGTGGCTGCGTCCCGACGCGAAGTCACAGGTTTCCGTAGTTTACGAGAACGGCAAGCCGGTTGCCATTTCCAACGTGGTCATTTCCACACAACACGCGGCTGACGTACAGCACGGTGAGATCGAGAAGTTCTGCATCAAGAACGTCATCGAAAAGGTGCTGCCCGCCCGCTTGATCAACAAGAAGACGGAATTCCTCATCAATCCTACCGGTCGTTTCGTGGTCGGTGGACCGCAAGGCGACACCGGCCTGACCGGCCGCAAAATCATCGTGGACACATACGGCGGCTGGGGCCGTCATGGGGGTGGCGCATTCTCCGGCAAGGATCCAACGAAGGTGGATCGCAGCGCTGCTTACATGGGCCGCTGGGTCGCCAAGAACGTCGTGGCTGCCGGACTTGCTACGCACTGCGAAGTGCAGTTCGCCTACGCCATCGGACACCCTGACCCCGTCAGCGTGCACGTGGACACTTTTGGCACATCCAAAGTTGCCGCCGCAAAAATCATCAAGGCCATCAACAAGGTGTTCAGCTTCCAGCCTGCGGACATCATCGATCAATTGGACCTCCGCCGGCCGATTTACAGCAAGACCACCAACTACGGTCACTTCGGTAAGAAAGACAAGGACCTAACGTGGGAATCCACCAACAAGGTTGAAGCCTTGTTGAAAGTCATCTAACGCAACACAAAATACACAATCCTGATTCACATGAGCACCATTAAACTCTCTCCACCTCGTTCGAAGACCTTGAAGGCCGCGCTCGGTAACGGCCATGGCAAGGCCAAGGCCGTCATCGCAGAGGTGAGCGAGACCTTCGCCCAATACGCCGCGCAAACTCCTGCTGGCAAGGAATACATCGTTCGCGACATTTCACTTGCCGAGTGGGGTCGGAAGGAAATCGCCATTGCCGAACACGAAATGCCCGGCCTCATGGCGGTGCGCGCCAAGTACGCCAAGCAGAAGCCGCTGAAGGGCGTCCGCATCACCGGCTCTTTGCACATGACCATCCAAACCGCCGTCCTGATCGAGACGCTCGTTGCGCTCGGTGCCAACGTGCGCTGGGCCTCGTGCAACATCTTCTCCACGCAAGACCACGCCGCCGCCGCCATCGCCGCGACGGGCACGCCCGTGTTCGCGTGGAAAGGTGAAACGCTCGAGGAATACTGGGACCTCACCCTGAAGGCCATCCTCTTCCCCGGCGACCAAGGCCCGCAACTCGTCGTGGACGATGGCGGTGACGTCACCCTGCTCATCCACAAAGGGTACGAACTCGAGAACGGTTCGAAGTGGGCTTACGAAAGCAAAGGCGACAGCCATGAAGTTTCCGTGGTGAAATCACTGTTGCGCCGCATCGCGACCGAGAGGCCCGGCCTCTGGACCAAAATCGTCAAAGATTGGCGCGGGGTCTCCGAGGAGACCACCACCGGCGTGCATCGCCTCTATCAGATGAGGGAGGCTGGAAAGCTGCTCGTGCCTGCCATCAATGTCAACGACTCTGTCACAAAGTCCAAGTTCGACAACCTCTACGGCTGCCGCGAGTCGCTGGCCGACGGCATCAAGCGCGCCACCGACGTCATGCTTGCCGGCAAGGTTGCGGTAGTCTGCGGTTACGGCGATGTCGGCAAGGGCTGTGCCCACTCGCTACGCGCTTACGGCTCCCGCGTCATCGTCACCGAGATCGACCCCATCAACGCGCTGCAAGCCGCGATGGAAGGTTTTGAAGTGAACACCATCGAGAGCGCACTTGGCGTTGGCGACATCTATGTCACCACCACCGGCAACTGCGACATCATCACCGTGCAACACATGCTCGCGATGAAAGACCAAGCCATCGTCTGCAACATCGGCCACTTCGACAACGAGATCCAAGTAGATGCCCTGAAGAAAGTCAAAGGCCTGCGCATCGAGAACATCAAGCCGCAGTATGACCGTTACTGGCTGCCCGGCGGCAAGAGCATCTACATGCTTGCCGACGGACGCCTCGTGAATCTCGGGTGCGCCACGGGCCATCCGAGCTTCGTGATGAGCAACAGCTTCACGAACCAGACACTTGCGCAGATCGACCTCTGGATCAACAAAGACAAATATGAAAAGACCGTCTATCGCCTGCCCAAGAAGCTCGACGAAGAGGTCGCGCGTTTGCATCTAGAAAAAATCGGCGTCGTACTGACCAAGCTCACCAAGGCTCAAGCCGAATACCTCGGCGTGCCCCAAGACGGTCCCTACAAGCCCGAGCACTACCGATATTAACAACAACAGTAGGAGCCGCCGCGAGGAAGCTCAAACTTTCAAGGCGAACGGAGCAATCCGTTCGCCTTTTTGCTGTTTGAGCCCATGCAGTTCGCATCAACCCACTCCCTGCAATTGCCGCAACTTTTCCTCCAAACGTTTCGCCGAAACGGGTACGGCAGTTCCCTGCTCTTGTGCGAAGAGGGAGATTTTGAATTCTTCCACCAACCAGCGGAACTCCTCGGCGGCACGTCGACCTGCGGCGGTTTGCGGCGGATTCGCCTCAAACTTCATGACCGCTTCCTGAAACGGTGCCAACTGCCGCGCACGTTCCTGATCCTTTACCGGATTCAGCTTCGCCCGCTCGACGCGCATGAGCAGAGCCTTGAGGTAACGAGGCAAGTGCAACAAGCACTCGAAGGGGACTTGCTCCAAGAATCGCGGCGGCAACAACCAATCGAGTTCCGATACCAGTGGATGCCCTTTGACCAGGCTCCTCATCTGACCCAACTGGCTTAAGTCCGTGAACGTGCGTGAGCGGTTTCCAGCGACCGGCGCTGTCCCACCCAGATTTACCGCCACCTGCTGGCGCAGCTGTAGAATCACTTTGAGTTGATTGGACAGCCTTGGCACAAGTCCAACCATGCGCTCGCGCGTTTGGGCCACTGCCGCGTTGAACGCTGCCGCCGTAAGCGTAACCGGCGGCTCCATTGGAAAGAGGTATCCTTTCACATGCTCGGCGGCGGACTCCATCAACTCATCAGTGGAACCAATCGGGGCGTAGAGGTCATTGAGTTGAACGAGCGAACGCAAATCCTTGTGCAGCCACGCCAGATCCTTTTGCAACGCCAACTCAATCAACTTGGCCAAGCCGGCGACACTAGCCGTCCGCGCCAAATCCAGACTGCGAAACAGTCGCACGCTGACATGGTCGCCTTCCAAAGCGATGCCTGGCCAGGCGTAGATAGGCGCACGCGAACTCTCCGAACAGCCCCCCACCCCGTCCCTCTCCCCATTGGATGGGGAGAGGTTGGCTGAAGGTCGGGTGAGGGGTTCCCCGCTGACGACAATCTTTTCGGGCAGATCGCCAAAGGTCCAACCCGTGATGGCGATGCGCTCCCATCGTGCAGCGGCGCGACGCCATTCTGCGGAGCCTGTCGAGGGCGCGGATTCAACCTGCTTCAATTGCGCGCGCAGTTTCTCCAAATCGCGCCCAGCCGCCACGGGCTTTTGGTTCGCCGTCACCACCTCAACTCGCGGACGCAGATGCGCGGGCACTTCGTCTTCACGCCACGCCGTTGCCGGAATCTCGATGCCGTAACGGTGGAAAACGAAGCGACCAATCTCCTCCGTCAATCGTCCCGCAGCCGGCTGTAGTTCGCGGATAATCTCCGCAATCTTGGGTTCGAGCGGCTGCAGTTCCCGCCGCAAGGCCTTGGGCAATGAGCGCAACAATTCGCCCACCTGTTGTGCGCGCAATCCGGGTACAGCCCAGTCAATCTGCGCGGCAGAGAGCGATTGCGCAAGTTCGACGGGCATCTGCACCGTGACGCCGTCCCACTCCTCACCCGGGGCGTAGGCATAGCGCACCGAAAGGGGCTGCTCTGCGAGTTGGACCGCATCAGGAAAGGCATCGGAATCGAACTCCAGCTTCAGGTCTCCCAAGAGATCAGCTTCGCTGGCAAACAAAAACCTTTGATCGGTATGATCACTCAAAAAGCGGTTCAGCTCATCAAGCGAGGAAATCCCATCAAAGCGCGCGGCGTAGAACTCACAGAGCGCCTGATCGAGATCAATCATCCCGTGATGCCGCGCCCTGGTCTGAAGATTCTCGATTTTCTGCCGCACGGCACGATTGTGCGCCATGAAGCGATATTGCGCTGGGAGCTCCTTTTCCTTGGCAGGAGCCGCCGCCAGAAGGCGCAATTGGTGCTTTGCGTTCCGGGCTCCGCCTTCAGCGCTCTCCTCATGAGCCTCCTCACGTCGGCTCCTGCCGGGCAGAATGTCCTCTTCGACCAATGCCGAGCGGATGAAAATGCCTGTGGCCTCTTTGGGGTTCAGGTTGCCGTAAGCCACTTTGTGCCGGAACACCTCCAAGCCCTGTAACGTCACAATCTCGTCAATCAACACGCGCCCCTTGCTCACGTTCCAGTGCGGGTTCTGATGTGTCACTTTGCAACAGTGAGGTGCGAGTTCATAAATCCATTGCGGTTCGATACCCGCAACTGTCCGCGCGAACAGTTGCGACGTCTCCACAATTTCGCCCGCCACAATCCATTCCGGCTGGCTGGACTTGAGTTTCGGCGTTGGGTGCTTCGGGGGCGTTGGACCACGCCCTTTGGTCGACCTCTCCATGCGCTCGTAAAGGGCCGAACCCGGAAACACCGTGGCGAGGCGATTGCCGGCAGCCTTGTAAGTGTTGCGCTCCTCGCGATGCGCGACGTGCCCGATCAAGCCGGACAAGATGGAGCGATGGATGGCTTCATAGACCGCGTTGCTTTCGTTGAGTTTAAGCGTTCCCAAATCCTCCAGTGCATCCTGTAGCTGCGCGTGCAGGTCCTGCCATTCGCGCATGCGGAGATAAGACAGAAAATGCTGCTGGCAGAATTTTCGACGCTGGTTCTGTGTGCGGAGCCTTTCCCACTGGTCGTGAACTGCATTCCAAATGTTGAGCAACGCGAGGAAGTCCGATTTCGGGTCAGCAAACTGCTTGTGCGCCGCCGCCGCCGATTCCTTCTGATCAAGGGGACGTTCGCGCGGGTCTTGAATGCTGAGGCCCGCTGCGATGATCAGCAGTTCGCGGGTGGCATGTTCGCGTTGCGATTGCAACAACATCCGCCCCAGCGTCGGGTCGATCGGTAAGCGCGCGAGGTCGCGGCCCAGCAGCGTCAAATTGCGCACCTCATCGAGCGCGCCCAGTTCCTGCAGCAGCTTGTAGCCGCTAGCGATGGCTGCGGGTGTGGGTGGTTGCAGGAACGGAAAGCTTTCGATGTCGCCCAAGCGAAACGCCTTCATGCGCAGGATGACCTCGGCGAGATTGGAGCGTTGAATCTCAGGCTGGGTAAAGGCCGGCCGCGCGTTGTAATCTTCCTCCGAGTAAAGCCGGATGCACGTGCCATCCTGCACGCGCCCCGCCCTGCCCTTGCGTTGGTTTGCGCTGCTTTGCGACACCGGCTCGATGGGCAATCGTCGCGTGCGGGTCCGCGGATTGTAACGGCTGATGCGCGCCAGCCCTGCATCAATCACGAAGCGGATGCCGGGAATGGTGAGCGACGTTTCGGCGATGTTGGTGGCAATGACGATCTTGCGGCGTTGGCTGGGCGCAAAGATACGTTGCTGTTCACCTGAACTGAGCCGTCCAAACAACGGGATGATTTCAGCGTCGTTGGCAAAGCGGCCTTCCAGTTGGTCGTGCACCTCGCGAATGTCCCGTTCGCCGGGCATGAAGATCAGCACATCCCCAAAGCTGGATTCGTGGAGCACCTGCTCTGTGGTTGCCACGGCCGCATCCACGTAATTCACGTCCTCGCATACTTCTGATTCAGAGGTCAACGGGCGATACATCACTTCGACCGGATACATTCGTCCCGAAACTTCGATGATGGGTGCGTCGTTGAAATGACGCGAGAACGCCTGCGTATCAATGGTCGCGGAGGTGACAACCAGCTTGAGGTCTGGGCGGCGTGCGAGCAGGTCCTTCAACAGCCCAAGCAGGAAATCAATGTTCAGACTGCGCTCGTGCGCTTCATCAATGATGATGCAATCGTAGTCGCTCAATTGTGGGTCACCCTGAGCCTCCGCAAGCAGGATGCCGTCCGTCATCAGTTTTATGTAGGTCTCTGGGCTGGAGCGATCGTCGAAGCGAATCTTGCAACCGACCTGTTTGCCCCACGTCACGTTCAACTCTTGCGCGATGCGCTGCGAGATGGACAACGCTGCCACACGCCGCGGCTGAGTGCAGCCAATCTTCGCTGCGATGCCCAATCCTGCTTCGAGGCACATCTTGGGCAACTGCGTCGTCTTGCCGGAACCCGTTTCACCGGCAATGATTACGACTTGATTTGAGTGAATGGCGGCAACGATTTCGTCCTTACGCGCGGCGATGGGCAGCTCTAGCGGATAAGTGACCCTGGGACGGTTCAGCTCCCGCTGCTGCCGCATCGTGATCGAGGCGTGAACCTGTTCAAACAGGCGATTCAGGACGGCCTCGTGCTTATCGGGATGCAAGCGGTCGCGGAACAAGCGGTTCGCGCGCAGCCCCAGCCGCACCCAGTCAGGCAACATCGCCTGCGGGAGCAGTTGGCGGAGTTCATGAAGGCGCGGGTCGTTCATCGCCGGTCGCAGTTTGTAGCTGAAAACCGCCCGCACCGGAAACCGCAAAGTGGAAGGCAGGCACCATTACTTTGGCACCTCGCACCACAGTTCAAGCCTCGCTTTACACCAGCCGGAGCGGGGTCTATGCTCGTGCGATGGCTTCGAATTACGATACCACCGAGTTTGTTGATGCGGATTTTCAGGCACATAAAGCGCCCATGCCGGCGTCCGGCTTCTCCAGTCTCTCCCCCCGTGCCCCTACGCGCGAGGAAGTGGACCTCAAGGTGTCCGAAGCGCAACAGAAACTGGCCGAACTGAAGCGCGCTCAAGAGGAACTGGAACGCGAGCGCGCCAACCTCGAAGAGACCCGCCGCCGCCAAGCCGAGTTCCAAACCGGTCGGGCCGAGATGATGCAGCACCTTGCCCGTGGATTAACTCTGCTTGAGAAGGCTGAATTCACCGCACGCCAAGATGCCGAGCAGATGAAACTTGTTGTCGGTGAGTTTCAAACGGTGCTCACCGGTCTTCAATCCATCGACGAAGAGGCGTGGAACCATGATTCCTTTAACACGGAACTCTCCCGCGCGCTGGCGTGCGTGGAAAACGCCCGGATGGAATGGAACGCTGCGCGCCTTCGCTTTCCGCTGCTGAGCGGTCAGCCTACCGGAGGTGCCCAACCCACTTTGCCAAAGGGAGCACCTAGTTCCGCTCTCCAAGAGATGAGCCTTGGCCAGTTGTGCAAGGTGGGCCTGGCGCTGACTTGGCCGCTCGCTCTGGTGGCGTTGCTGGCGCTGGGGTTGATGGTCTTCCTCGTCTTGCGGCACTGAGCCGCGTCAGCGCATGGCCTGGTTCAAGAAAAAGGCCGATCCGATTTCGGAGCGTGCCCGCGCCCTGAACAGCGAAATCGCGGCGCTGGAATCCAAAATCAAGAAATACGAGTCGCAGATGGATCCACCGTCCGTCGGTGGGAAGTTTCGTTCCACCGCCACCCCGCGTCAGACCCCACCGCCGCGCAGGGACGTTCCGGCCGCGCCCGTAGCCCCCGTCTTCGAAAAGGTGGACACGAAGCGCTTGATGAAGCCGGTGGATACCACGAGTTCGCCAGAGCATTACAACGAATTTGGCGCGCGGAAATTTGACCTGCCGGCGCTCATCCAACGGCTGCGCGATTTGTTCCGGGGCCCGACCACAAGCAATCCCAAGCTGGTGAGCTACCTCGCTGCAGGCGGCATCCAGGGGATGCGTCCGCTGCGGCGCGAAAAGCGGATTGCCCGCAATCGCTTTCTCGGGCTGGTAATCATCCTCCTGCTGGTTCTATTAGGGTTGCTGGCCGTGTTTCTGCGCGGACGTTGAATCAAACCCCATGAGCAACCTGATCTCCCTGCCGATCAAGACAGCCTCAGGCGTGTTCCTTGCTCACTACAGCGAGGCGGGACTGGCCGCGCTGGATTTCCCGAAGTCGCACTCTACACGAATCATCACGCCGAAGGTTACTGCAGCCATTCGCGCCTGGTACACGACCACGACACGCGCGGTCAAAGCTGTTGTGGCGGGCAAGGCCGCAACGGAGTTGCCGCCGCTGGATCTGTCGTCGGGAACATCTTTTCAGCAGAGGGTATGGGAGGAATTGCTGTGGATTCCCGCTGGAGAAACGCGCAGCTACTCAGAGATAGCAAAAGCCATCAGCAAACCCAAAGCGGTGCGCGCCGTCGGCGGTGCGTGTGGGACCAACCCCGTTCCCCTGCTTATCCCCTGCCACCGCGTGCTGGCGGCGAACGGGAAAATCGGCGGCTTCAGCGGCGGACTTGAGTGGAAACGCAGACTGCTGACGACGGAAGGCACAGCGGTCAGGTCGTAGTGCTTTTTGCGGGGGCCTGCTCGGTCATGCGCTGTTGCTTGAGAGTCACCAGAAGCATCGCTACTCCGCCCAGGACACCGAACCCAGCCATGATGACATACCAATAAAGCCAGCCATGTTGGGCTTTTGTTGCGTCGAGAATGCGGCCGGTCATGAAGAGCGAAAGTGCGCCCCCATAGTATTGAAACGAGTCAATCACGCCGGCAGCGAATCCCGCCATTTTCTTACCACCGATGTCCATCGGAGCCGCCGCACCGACTATGGAATGGGTTGAGTTCGCCGTCAGTGCAATCATGATGAGGACGCTGCACCCCACCAAAATGCCGGCCGGCGTCGGCCCTACCAGCCCGCGCATCAACAAGATCGCTGAAATGCTGATCACCGCAGCCTCGAGGAAATAGAGCGACATGGCGACCGGCGAACGATGTCCCCGAAAGAACTTGTCCGATACCCAGCCTGAAGTCAGCGATCCGACGACCGCCGCCATGGGCATGGCCGCCAAAGTCCACGCGACCATGGCGGGGATATTCTTTTTCATGTCCATGCCCAGCTGGTCCTGAAAATAGAGGATGGCCAGTTGATCGGAGCTTGTCCGCACCGCGCCGGTGCAGGCATAAGCGCAGGCATAGAACCACACCAGTGGGTGCGTGAAGATGGTTTTGAACGAGTGCCGGAGCGACACGGTGACCCCGGCGGAGTTGTCGAGTTCGTCCTCGATCACTCCCGGAAATCCAGCTTCATCCGGAGTCTGTCGGGCCGCGATGGTCATGAAGATCGCCACTACGAGCGTCACCAGGGGCGGAATGACAAACAGCCAACGCCATTGGCCGGGCGCAACCACAAGCACACCCAGCGAGATGCCGTTGAGAATGAGGGGGGACAGTTTTGAACTGGCCACCTGCCCGAGCTGAATCATGAAGCCGAAGATGCCGGCGAAGGTGCCACGTTCGCTTCGCTTGAACCACGCGGCGTTGATTTTGATCATGCCGGGCGCGCCGAATGATTGGAACCAGCCGTTAATCAGCCAGACAACCGAGATCGCGATGAACGCGGGATCGATCGAGTCGGCTCCGAACACATACTTGGCCGCCGCTGCAAGCCCGCCCCCAATCGCCAACAGGGGCACCACGCCCATCAGCAGGTTGACAACGATGGTGCCCACCGCACCGATTTGCATGGAGCGCTTGCCGCCGATGCGGTCGGCAAAGAGCCCATTGACCAGCTGGCCGGTGCCGTAAGTAAGCGACCAAATGCCCAACATGTCGCTGATCTGCGTCATGCTGAACCCGAACTCTTCCACCATGCCCGGTGTGGCGAAGCGGAAATTGTAGCGGCACATGTAATATGCCGCATACATCAGGCCGAGCGAACCCCAGTTGAGGCCGCGCCGAGCACGAAAGCCATCGGGGTAGTGCTGCGCACTGGGGTGAGCTGGAGCCGATGAATTCATGCGCGCGGAGCGTATGCGGGGATGCGAAGCAGCGTCAAAGTGAATCTGCCCAGGCGCCACTTGAGGGTTCGGTCGGCTTTTCCTACCCTCCCGCCGTGCAGGACATCGATGAATCCCAATTGCTCACCCGGTGCAAACGCGGCGATGCCACTGCCTGGAATGAGTTGTTCGACCTGCATTACGTGCCCGCTATGCGGTTCGTGTTCACGCTCGGACATCGGTTCACGGTGGAAGACGCCGAAGAGATTTGTCAGGAAGCGTTCCTATCCGTCGTCCGCAACTTGCATTCCTTTCAGGGCAACTGCCAGTTCCAGACCTGGCTCTTCCGCATCGCCGCGAACAAGGCACGCGACTATCGCGAAAAGCTGGTTGCTGCTAAACGAGGTGGCCGCCAGACGCCCCTCTCGATTCACGCCGAGCATCCCGAGACCGGCCTGATGATTGATCCACCGTCGAATGTGCCCGGGCCGGATGGCGCTTTGCTGCAACGGGAACAAGCAGGAATGATTCACGAAGCCTTGGCGCAAATCGGGGATCCCTGTCGTGAAATCATCGAACTGCGCTACTTCGGCGACCTCAGCTACCAGGAATTGTCCGGCACGCTGGAATTGAACCCTAAGACGGTCAGTTCGCGCCTGAGCAAATGCCTGGACCGGCTGGAGGCCATCGCGAGGAGCCTAATTTCCCGGGAGACTTCTCCCGCCAATCCCGTCTAACGAGGAAACCGCATGTCAGACAAGCCGAACAATGAGATGGAGAAGCAGTTGCGCGAGTATGCTCAGCAGCGACGCAAAGCTGCAGGCACGCCCCAATTGCATCCCGCGACGCGGCAGATGTTGCAGGCAGAGGTGCGGCAGCATTGCGGCACAACACAAGCGACGACGCCGAAACGGGGGTGGCAAATTGTCTGGCCCCGCTTTGCGCTCGGCTCAGCTGTGCTGGCTTCGCTCGTGGCCATGTTCGTGGCGATCAACCGGTCGGGTGATTCGCAGCCCGAAGCCAAGTTCAAACTGGCAAAGAACGAAGCGCCACTCGCTCCAATGCCTGCCGCATCTCCAGAAATGTACTCCATCTCAACCGCTGATCACAAGGAAGCCGACACGCAAACCGACCGTGCCTTGGTCACCTTGGGATTGGCCAATACTGAAATCGAGCGGCGCGACGTCACCAAGGACAGTCCTGCCGCACATTCCCCCATGGCAGCAAGCACTTCATCAACCGACTCACATATTTGGCATGGCGGGACCGCCTCACCGGCTGTCATCGCCGGCGCGAAGCTGACGGACGCTGGCCACGACAAAACAAGGGTGAAGCTTGGTTCACCCGAACCATCCAGAGCCATAGCCAAGAGCGCGAAAGCGGCACCGGTCCTACCCAGTTCAGCGGCGCCCTCCGAAGCGTCCAACTGGGCATTCCACAACGCCACCACGCAGCGCTTTTTGAACACAGCCATTGCCACTACCAGCAGGCGCCTAAGTGCTCGCGTTGTGCTGGATGAGTTCGTTGTCGAGCAGGTTGGAAATTCCCTTAAGATTGTGGATCGCGACGGGTCGGTTTACCGCGGCAACATTCAAATCGTGACGAATATGGCCAGCGCCTTCGGCTACACCGTGGCCTTAAGTATTCCAGCCTCCCAAACAGCCCCCGCCTCAACGGCCACTCCCGCAACGACCACAGAGCACTACTATCAGGACAAAGCTGTCGGCACAGTGAACGAGCCCTTTGAAATCGCCTCACAGAACGTGCCAGCCACTCAAAACACTGGCGTCATGCCCTTGAACCTCGCCTTTGAAGTTGAGGGCACCAATCGCAGCCTGCGGCAGCGGGTGGTGTTCAGCGGCAGCTGGATTCAAAGCACTGCCCTGTTGAATGCGCAGAATACTTCCAACGTGATGCAGAGCTTCCAGAATGCGGGCACTTCGACAGCGCCAGTCGAATCACAGAATTACAACCTGCAGAACAGCTTCATCAACGGTCGCGTCTATCTGAACAACAGCCGCAATGGCACGGAACTGAACGCGTTACCCACGATCGTGCAACGCCGCTAGCAAGACAGCTTGCATCGCAAGGTCTCAACCGGCAGCTTGCGCCCGCTTTGCATAACCGTGACGCCACCAATCCGACCCCCTTGGCAAAATCGGACAGCTTGATCTACGAGCTGCCCTCCATTCTTGAGCGCATGGATTTGGCGCAGTTGTTCCAGAAGCAGCAGCC
>JAFMIZ010000025.1 GCA_017853715.1 Pedosphaera sp. | reverse complement strand
GTTGTAGGATGTGAAATAGTGGATGCTCACAATGAACGGTGTCCCTGACGACTGGGTAAGCATGACGCGCAGGTAGGACTTCGATCTGAAAGCAGCCTGTCCGGAGTTTTTGATTACGGCTTGAACCACTGCACCCCACTTCACTTGTCTCGGCCTCCCCTGCCTTGCGACTGGACAGCAGCCCGGTCTCAATTCCGAACCGAGTGCCAAAAGGAGGTGTCCGGCTGTGCATGCTCACTCAATACAAGGCGTCGGATTCCCGTTACCGAACCCCGGGCATGGATGGCTCATCCTTTATTGAAGCAAAAGGGGCGGACAAGGGCGCTCAATCCCGTTCTTCGCATCACGCTTTCCCGGCTCACTCCTGTATTCCCCGGCAATAGGTTGGGGGTTTCTCTGGGATTGCTAGTTCGTTTTGCAAAGGTAAATTCTCCTGCAATGTTGCTGGTCATAGATAACTACGATTCGTTCACCTACAACATCGTCCAGTATCTGGGCGAGATGCAGGTGGACATGCAGGTTCACCGGAACGACCAAATCAGCGTGGACCAGATCCGCGCTCTCAAGCCCGAGCGCATTTTGGTGTCGCCTGGCCCCTGCTCGCCGCGCGAGGCGGGGTTGTCCAACGAGATCATCCGCGCATTCGGCCCGGAGATTCCCCTTTTTGGCGTATGCCTCGGCCACCAATGCATCGGCCATACCTTCGGCGCGAACGTCATCGTGAACAACCGCATGATGCACGGCAAAACGTCCCCCATTAAGCACAATGGAAAGGACCTGTTCGCGGGGATGCCGAACCCCTTCGAGGCCACACGCTACCATTCGCTGGTGATTGAGCGCTGTTCATTGCCCGACTGTCTGGAGATCACCGCCGAGACCGCCGAGGGCGAAATCATGGGCGTGCGGCACAAACAATTTCCGGTGTGGGGCGTGCAGTTCCATCCCGAAAGCATTCTGACGGAAAGCGGACGAACTATTCTGCGGAATTTCCTGACGCTGCACTAAGGAGCGGCTTCACAGGAGGCCTGATTGGATTGATGAGGAAACGACTCTTGACGTTATGCCTTGCAGTGGCGTGTTGCCTGGCGGCATCGGCCGCCCAGATCAAACTCGCCGAGCTGAAGGTCGGCTCGCGCACTTACAAAGGCGTGTCCGTGCTGGGCTTCAACGTGACCGACGTTTACTTCACCCATCGGGGCGGCATCAGCAATGGCAAGCTCAAGTATCTCGAACCCGAGATGCAAAAGCTGTTTTACTACGACGAGGCGGCGGCGACCCAAGAGGAACAGAAGCAGCAGGAGGAGAACGTCCAGTTCCAACAGCAAGTGGCCGAAAAGGCGGAAGTCAGCTTCAAGGATGCACGCGTCGCGGAGCGGCGTGCGGAGATGAGTTCCGAGGCAAACCTCTCGGACCCGTTGTCCGAGAATAATCCCATTGGTCTGCCTATGCCCGAGCTGAGTGTTGCCCGCTGGATTGGGGAAAAGCCGGAGACACTCAACAAATTCCAGCTGTACTTCCTCTGGGCACCGTGGAGTCAGGCCTGCAAAAAGTATTTCCCGGAGATGAACGAGCTTAAAGGAAAGTTCGCCAAGGATGTTGCCTTCGCCACGCTGGTTTCGGAGAACGTATTCGATCCCGAGGCGGATGCGGGCGTCACAGCAGAGTTCCCCACTGCGATCGACCCCAGCGGCAAGTTCCTCGAAAAGATGGGCGTCACCGGTCTCCCGCAAGTGGTGGTCGCAGATCACAACGGCATCGTCCGTTATGTCGGCCACCCCTCCGCGGTGACCGAAGACCGCCTCAAGATATTGATGGCGCGATACGCCGAGTAGGCTGGGCATATGCGGCGTTGAATCCGGACCACGGCCCGCTATCATCGCCGTTCATGGGTGTCGAGAATCGCATCGTCAAAATCCAGAAGCGCAACCGCGCGCTGGTGCGCTTTGACCCTTCACGCATCCGCAACGCCATTCTGCGCGCGGCGGAATCCATCGGCGGTTTCGCCAGCGACCACAACGCCGGAATCAATGACCGCATTTTTCAAGCCTGCGGCAGCGCGGAGAATATCGCTGATTTCCTGACCGATGCGGTGGTGGTTTGCCTGAATTCCGACCCGCACCATTTGATTGCCAACTTCCCGCCCAGCATCGAAGTCATCCAGGATGAAGTGCTGCATGTGCTGCGCAGTCATGGCTTCCAACACACCGGCGATGCCTATGCCTGCTACCGCTGGTGCCGCCATTGGTTACGCGAAGGGGCCATCATCAAGGAGCAATTCGTCGGCAACGGATTCCCAGCACCCGTCGTGCAAGAGAAGCGGGCGTGGAGTCGCTCGCTCGGCTGCGACACGGTGGCGGGGCTGAATGAAATCACGCGGCGCGGCAAGCTGGGCGAGATAGTGGAGGCTTCGGTGGGGCGTTACGAGAAGTCACTCGACGCCGCTGCCGATCAGATGATCGAGCGCATCCATGCGGGAGATCACGTTCGTTTGATGTGGATCAGCGGCCCCAGTTCCTCGGGCAAAACCACCACCACGGTCAAGCTCACTGAACGCCTTCAACGCCGGGGATTGCGTTTCCTGATGCTGAACCTCGACGATTATTTCTGGCCACTGGTGGAGCATCCCACGGACTGGATCAATGACCGAAACTACGAAACCCCAGAAGCACTGGACATCCAGTTGCTGAACTCGCACCTGCGAGCGCTGCTCGCCGGCGAGACCATTGAGAAGCCGGTGTTCAATTTCAAGGAGGGCCTGCGCTCAGGCACCAAGCCGGTGCGGTTGGAAGCGGATCAAATCCTGTTGCTCGATTGCTTGCACGGGTTGTATCCGCCGATTACGGAAGATATTCCCGCCTCGGCACAGTTCCGCGTTTACATCGAAAACTTTGAAGTCATCCAAGTCGGCGAAGGAGCAGGGAGTCGCCCCGTGCCTTTCATGGATGTGCGCATGCTGCGCCGGATCTTGCGCGATGTGCGGCATCGCAACCACAGTCCGCTCCGAACCATCCTACACTGGCATTACGTGCGAGCCGGGGAATTGTTCAGCATCATCCCGCTGCGGGGGCTGGCCGATGTCGTCATTGACGGCAGCTTCCTGTTCGAACTGGCTGCCTTGAAGCCGTTCTTCAACCAAAATGACGGCATGTTGCCCGCCGAAAGTGACTTCGCAGATTACGCTGGCTTTGTGGACGCACGGATTCGGTTTCAACGAATCCGCGACCTGCTTGATGCAGTCGATGGCATCTCAATCGAGCAAGCCATCCAGCCCGGTTTGATTCCCGGCGACGCCGTAACCCGCGAGTTCATCGGCGGCAGCACCGTCCAAATCCCCCATAACGAATAAGGTCGGGGACCCCAAAGATTTCACACGTTTTCGCTATCGCCCTGCCGACACGAGCGAGATCACCTGATTTAGGGGGCATCCTGCCGGGTTTGGCGAGGTTTTTGAATGGACAAAGGCGGGGGTTCAAAGTCAACTAAGCCGCCATTTCACGGTTGTTTCAAAACACGATGAATTCAGACAAATCGAATCCGGCCAAGGCGGCCAAGGCCACCAACACAACTTCTGCCGTTAAACCCGCCAGCCTGTTCCGCAAGATTGATTGGTGGACGATGCTGCTGGTCACTGCGGTGGTGATGACCGGCTACTGGCTGACGCTGGCTCCCGACCTGACTTTGGAGGACTCGGGCGAATTGGCGGTCGCCTCACTTTACGCGGGTATACCCCACCCTCCCGGCTATCCGGTGTGGACCGTTTACACGTGGCTCTGGGCCGAACTGATCCCCTTCAGCAACATCGCCTGGCGGGTGGCTCTGGGCGGCGCCTTTGCAGGTGCGCTCGCGTGCGGCCTGCTTGGACTAATCGTCTCGCGCGGCAGCAGCATGATGATGGAGGGCATCGAGGGGCTTAAGAACATTGATCGTCGTTGGGAAAATCTCATCTGCCTCGTCTCCGGGTTCGTCGCGGGAACGCTGCTCGGATTCAACGGCTACATGTGGAGCCAGTCGGTGATCGTCGAGGTGTATTCGTTCAGCGTGTTGTCACTGGTCGGCACACTCGCGCTGCTGTTGCGTTGGATGTATGCCCCCGCGCAACGCCGTTACCTGTACTGGTGCTTCTTCATTTTCGGCATCTGCTTCACGAACCACCAAACCCTGATTTGCGCCGCAATGGGCATGATGGTGGCAGTGGGAGCAGCTGATCAGCGGCTCGGGCGCAGCATGTGCCTGTGGGCCTCCGTCGCTTATCTTGCCGGATTGTTTGCCCGGTCGCAGAAGATGATGTTCGTGGACACCAATCCAATGGTGTTCTTGATATTCAACGTCATCGGGTTGAGTTCCATCGCCTCCTACGTCTGGCTGAGCGTTCTGACCTCAAAGGCGTTCGGCAAAGAGGATTGGGCTGCGCTGGCGTGCGGTGGGTTTTGGATGCTCGGTGCGGCATTCTATCTATATATGCCGTTGGCTGGCATGTCCACGCCGCCCATGCAATGGGGATATCCGCGCACGGTCGAAGGATTCATTCACGCGCTAACCCGCGGCCAGTATGAAAAAACCAATCCTACGGACCTGTTGAGCGCAGACGGCATCGCCCGCTTCTTCTCGCAACTGGGCTTGGTCGCCGAGGGTGTCGTAGGCGAGTTCAACATCGTTTACTCATTGCTCGTCATCGTGCCGTTCATCTTTTTCCTGCGGATGCAGAGGCGCGAACGCGCTTGGATGATTGGCTTGGGCGGCATCTACCTCTGCTTGTCCGTCCTGTTGGTGATTCTGCTCAACCCCTCGCTCGACCGGCAATCGCGCGACTTGACCAAGGTGTTCTTCACGGCTTCGCACGTCATGGTCGTCATCTGGATTGGCTATGGACTGACGCTGATTGCCGCGAGCCTGCTCACCAGGTTCAAGGAATGCCGCCCCTACGCACTGGCCGGCGGAGGGCTGGCCATAGCCGCAGCGCTTTACTCATTGACCACCGTGGCAGGAGACATGTCCCAAGGCTTGGACGAATCTCTGGCCGGCACCATCAGCCGCGCCTTCCAACCCGGTTACTACGGGCTGCCCGTGTTCGCCGAGGTGCTCCTGCTGGGGCTCGCCGTGGCTTTCGTTTTGGTGCTCTGGCTGGGACGCGAACGGGTTCATCTCGGGGTGATTCTGGCTGCCTTCGCCATCATGCCGTTGCACTCAGTGATTTCACACTGGTCCGACAACGAACAACGTGGCCACCTCTTCGGCTATTGGTTTGGGCACGACATGTTCACGCCGCCGTTCGTGAACAAGGAGGGCAAACTGAGTTACGACCCGAAAGAGCGTGCTGAGGCGACGCAGGATCCCGCTAGGGCCAAACTAACCTATCCCGAAATGACGCGTGACGCGATACTGTATGGTGGCACGGACCCGGGTCGATTCTGCCCCACTTACATGATCTTCTGCGAAAGCTTCATCCCCCCGAAGTGCAAGCCGCTCGATCCGAACTTTGACCGCCGCGACGTTTACATCATCACGCAAAATGCCCTCGCGGACGGCACCTACCTGATGTACATCCGCTCCCACTACAACAAGAGCGCACAGATTCAATACGACAAGCCGTTCTTTCAGGAGGCGTCCCAACGACTGCTGGTCCGGGATCCAGCCGAGCGCGAATACAAGATCCACTCGCTCTCCAAGCTGGCCTACAACGTCTTGGATAAGCCTTTCATTTCGCTGGGCAACAGCATTGAGGCCAAGCGCCGGGAGAAGGGCGTCTATCCTAGGGACGAAATGTATATCGCCACGCCGGAAGATTCAGCCCGTTGCTTCCAGGAATACATGGAGGATGCGCAACGCCGGATGCAAACCGGCCAGCTACGCCCGGGGGAGGACGTGCGAATCGAGAACGGCCGCGTGCAGGTCTCCGGGCAGGTCGCCGTGATGGCCATCAACGGCCTCATCTCAAAAGTGATGTTCGACAAGAATCCCACCAACGAGTTCTTTGTGGAGGAAAGTTTTCCCCTCGAGTGGATGTATCCGCACCTGACTCCGTTTGGTGTCATCATGAAAATCAATCGGGAGAAGCTCCCCACCCTTTCAGAGGAAGTGATCACGCGAGATCACGAGTTCTGGTCGGCTTACTCAGACCGCCTGATCGGCAACTGGATCAATTACGATACGCCCATTCAAGAGATCGTGAACTTTGTCGAGAAGGTTTACTTGCGCCGCGACTTCAACGGCTTCAAGGGCGACCGCAAATTTGTCCGCGACGATCAGGCGCAAAAAGCGTTCTCCAAGTTGCGCAGTTCCATCGCCGGCGTCTATGCGTGGCGTTTGGGCCTGTCCGGCGGTGCCCCCACTCCCAGCGAGTTTCTTGCGCGCCCCGGCGCTGATCGCGACCGCATCCTGCGCGAAGCCGACTTCGCTTTCAAGCAGGCCTTTGCCTTCTGTCCCTACAGCCCCGAAGCCGTTTTCCGCTACATGTTTGTGCTGGTGAACACCGGGCGAATTGATGATGCGATCCTGGTGGTCAAGACCGCGCTTAAACTTGATCCGCTAAACACGGGGCTTGCCGATCAGTTGAAGCGTCTCGAAGCCGTGAAAGGTAACGGCGGCCAGATGGCTGAGATTCAGGCGATGCAGGCCAAGATTGAAAAGCTCAAGAATGATTGGCAGAAAAACCCTTCGAACTTCCAAGCCGCCTTGGATCTGGCACAATCCTACCTCGGGACCGGACAACAAGGCACCGCGGTTGATGTGATGGACGAAATCGTCAAAAGCCCCTACACGCGTCGCGATGCCCTCATTGCGGTCGCGCAATATCACATTACGGCAAACAATCCGCTCAAGATCGAAGAAGCTTTGCAACGTTTGTGTGAAGTGGAGCCCAATTCCCCCGAAGCCTGGTATGATCTGGCGGCACTTCAGGCGACCTTGGGCAAGAACGATAAAAGCATACAAACACTGCGAAAGTCCTTTGAACTCAGCGACGCCCGTTTAAGCGGGGGAAAGACCGCTCGGGACATGCGCGAGGAGGTTCGCAAGGAGGCCAATACGCCCTCCGACCGCTTCCGCGTCGCCCGCCAGTTGCCCGAGTTTCAAGCATTGTTGACGAACCGATAACTTTTCGGCTGGAAAACAAACGGCTGCCACGGTTGCCCGGGCAGCCGTTTTCATTTAGGATTGCGACCCATTTATTCGATGAGCAACGAGCAGTCAAACGATACAAAACCTGTGAACACCGAGGAAGCCACCGCCCCGGGGACGGAAACGTCTGCCGCAAACGCTGACGCCCCCGCCCTGACGCCGGCGCAGATCGACGAGTTGAAAGTCCAAGCTGCGAAAGCCGCTGAGCACTGGGAACGGCTCGTGCGCCAAAGTGCCGACTTGGAGAATTACAAGAAGCGCGCCGCGCGCGAGCGCCAGGACGCCATCAAATACGCCACTGAATCGCTCATGCAAAAGCTGCTGCCGGTGCTGGACAACTTTGAAGCCGCGCTTGCCGCGGTCCAGCAGGGCAACGCAGAGAGTACCCAATCTCTGCTCACCGGCGTCAGCATGATCCAGCAGCAACTGAAATCAGTGCTGACCGAATCAGGTCTAGAAGAGATCGAATCACACGGCAAACCATTTGATCCCAATATCCACGAGGCCGTATCCCAAGCCGAGTCGGCAGAGCATCCCGAGGGGCACGTCATGCAGCAGTTACGCAAAGGTTACCGTCTGCGCGAGCGCCTGCTGCGTCCGGCTACAGTGGTCGTCGCCAAGACA
Source organism: Pedosphaera sp. (assembly GCA_017853715.1). Classification (GTDB taxonomy): domain Bacteria; phylum Verrucomicrobiota; class Verrucomicrobiia; order Limisphaerales; family DSYF01; genus DSYF01. The sequence continues at coordinate 21,871 of JAFMIZ010000025.1, read as the reverse complement.
CCCGCCACCGGTTAAGAGTGAAGCCCCGCATTTTTTCATTTTTAACTTTGAATTTAAACTGACTCATGGCCAAGCGCGATTACTACGAAATCCTCGGTGTCGGCAAATCCGCCAGCGAAGACGAAATCAAAAGGGCGTATCGCAAACTCGCGGTGAAATTCCACCCGGATAAGAATCCCGGGGACAAGCAAGCCGAGGAAAAATTCAAGGAACTGGGCGAAGCTTACGAGGCCCTGAGTGATTCGCAGAAACGCACCGCCTACGATCAATACGGCCACGCTGCGTTTGATGCACGCGCGCGCGCCGGCCGGGGTGGGTTCAGCGGTGGTGGCGGCGGTTTCCACGATCCCTTCGACATCTTTCGCGAAGTGTTCGGAGGAGGAGGCGGCGGAAGCATTTTCGACGAATTCTTCGGTGGCGGTCGCAGCAATGACCCCAGCCAGCCGCAACGCGGCAGCGACCTGCGCTACGATTTGGAAATCAACTTGGAGGAAGCCGCACACGGCTGCGAAAAGGAAATCTCCCTCAGCAAAGCCGAACGCTGCGACTCCTGCCACGGCTCCGGCAGCGAAGAGGGGTCAAAGGTGAAGACTTGCCCCACCTGCGGCGGACGCGGCCAAGTGCTGACCTCACGCGGCATTTTTAGCATCGCGCAAACCTGCCCTGCCTGCGAGGGCGCTGGGCGCGTCATCGAAAAACCCTGCCGCGCGTGTCGCGGTGCTGGGCGCAAGGAAAAGACTTCCAAGATCAACCTGCGCATTCCAGCGGGCGTGGACACTGGCGCGCGCCTGCGCTCATCGGGTAATGGTGATGCGGGGCAGCGCGGCGGCCCGCCTGGCGACCTCTATGTGATTTTGCGCCTCAAGGAGCACGAGATTTTCCACCGGGAAGGCGATGACCTGCTTTGTGAAGTTCCCGTCGGATTTGTCCAAGCCACATTGGGCTCAGAGATCGAGGTGCCTACGTTGGAAGGTCGCGCCACCGTGAAGATGCCGGCCGGCACCCAGCCGGGAACGGTCTTCCGGTTGCGTGGCAAGGGCGTGAAGAACCTGCAAGGCTATGGCCACGGCGATTTGCACGTGCGGGTGTCCGTCGAGGTGCCCACGCACCTGAACTCAGAGCAGCGAAAAAAGCTCGAAGAGTTCTCCGCTCTGTGCAACGGCAAGGAAAGTCCCATCGCCCAAAGCTTTTTCGAGAAAGCGAAGAAGTTTTTCAGCTAGGAGGGTTATATGCGTCGCTTCTTCGTTCCGCCTGAACTATGCCGGGACGACGTGTTCGAACTGCCCGAACGCGAAGCGCGCCACGCCACTCAAGTTCTCAGGCTTGTCGTTGGCGCCGAGTTGACCGTGCTCAATGGCGCTGGCGCCGTGCTCGACTGCGTGGTGGAAACAGTCACCAAGAAATCAGCGAAAGTCCGCGTGACCCGGCGAGCGGAGCGCGCCCCCCTGCCCTGCGCCATCACGCTGATTCAGGCCATCCCGAAAGGTCCGGCGTTTGAAACCATCGTCCAGAAGGCTACTGAACTGGGAGGAAGCCGTATCATTCCACTGCTGAGTGAACGCGTGGTCGCCCACGTCAATGCCAAGGACGCGCCCACCAAGGTGGAAAAGTGGCGACAGATTGCCATCGAGAGCATCAAGCAGTGCGGCTCGCCGTTCCTGCCGAAAATCGAATTGCCCGTTGCCTTGGAATCTTGCCTCTCTCAATACACTTTGGCCCCCGACGAACTCTCCGTGGTTTGCTCCTTGAAAGAATCCAACCGCACGCTCCGTGAAGCGGTGGACTCCTTTGCCACTGCTCACCATCGACCACCCAAGTCCTGCCGCATCTGGATCGGCCCTGAGGGCGACTTCACTCCCGCAGAATACACCGCCATCGCTGCCAGCGGGGCAACTCCTATTTCCCTCGGCCCATTAGTCCTCCGCGCGGACACGGCGGCCATTGCTTGCCTGGCGATTGCGAACCACGAACTCCAGCTGGCACGCTGAGGTCCGGCGGGTCACCCGCCAAAAAATGTCCACGGGATAGCTAGAGATGTGAAGTCCTAGGGACTAAATTTGACGGTGGTTGCGTTAACAATGGCGGAGAGGCCCGGGCAGCTGAACGAATCCTCCGAGCTACGTGCCGTTCAGGAGGTGAATTGGAATGCTGTTTCATGCACTGCGTCCGCTCGGAGTTTAAAGCAAACATGGCGCCTCAACGGCGCCAAAGCATCCACAGCAAACAGCGATCAGCACATGAAAAGCCTCTTCATGCGCAGGGTCTGGTCGTACGTGGGCAAGTATTGAATGTGCCCGGACTGGACGACGCCTTGGTATTGGACCGCCATGGTCGAAAGGCCGCCCGAACTGACAGGAGGCGTCAAGGTGATGCCAACATCGTGGAAAGCAACATTGGTCTTGCTGCTGTTGAATATGTTGGCGTCGGTGGTGGTGTCGATGTCGACCGGTTCCAGCAAATACTGACGCTAGGAATCCACAGCGATTGATCCTATATGAGGCGGCATTATCATGGATTCGGCTCAGACGCGATACCCCGGCAGCGTTTGCTCGGCCGCGTTTGCTATATGGGACTTGAACTGCGGAGTGTCAAAAAAGCAGATTGGCATCAATCAATTAACCACCATGTCCCACCTTGATGCAGCAAATCCCGTTGCTAACGGCCAGATCGATCATGGGCGCGTCTTTGTCACATTCACCCGGCATACGGACCAGAAGATCACCCATGGCCTCCTCTTCGAGTCCCTCTTGCGCGCGTTGAAGGAACGGGGGGTGATCTTGAAGGCTGGCCAGCCCACCACCCTGGTGGACCTCGGCTGCGGGGAGGGCCGCACCGCCTATGAAATGATCGACGCAATCAACCGCGTCCACCCGCAGGACCATGGCGTAAACTACTACGGGCTGGACGACGACGACCGTTTCGTGCGCAGCACCGAAAAGGCGCTGGAGGCCGTCCAAGGCCCCCAGCGCCTGCGCGTCATCAATGTGCAGCGCGCCAACGTGCTGCAGGGTGAGCCCCTGCCGGTCGCGACGATGGACGACGTACTCTTGACCCTGGGCCACGTGCTGTATTACACGCACAGCCCCGCAGGCCGGGACGAGACCCGCCGACGCATCGTCGGCGTCCTCGAGCGCGTTCTCGCCCTGCTGGGCAGGGACGGCCTGTGCCTGCTGAACCACAACGCCCACCACTGTCAATTGGCCACCCTGCGGGCGTCGGTGGCCAATTCCGTGGAGGCCAGGCCTACCAGCATAGTGGCGGAAATCGCGGAAGAAAAACGCCTTTCCGTGATGTCGTTATTCGCGCCGTTCCGCCTCGGTTTTCCGCGCCTGACCCCAATCCAGTGGCAGAAGACCAAGGAGGCCACCTCCTACCAAGCTGAGGCGCAGAGGGATCCGCGGTTCCTGACCGCACTCGAACTGCTCTCGTTCGTGGCGCAGCGCAGCCTCAACAGCCTGGCGCAGGAGCAAAAGCTTGCGACCTTCGTCGACAAGCTGACCTCAACGCTCGACTGCGACGGGGTACTGCATGGGTGCTCCGAATACCAACTCCTCCTGTCGCCGCGTCAATCCCCGGGCTTCCGGGAAGGCGTCGAGGCGGCCCGGCAGCAAAGCGAGCAGGCCATGGACTGCATCGTCCGCAAGGCAGCGCAGGCCTTGACCTTGCCGTATGGAGAATGAGCGGGGCATCCCCTGCCCCGGCACGGGGTCGTGAATAGGGTCGGATCAACCCGCTCGCGCACGCGAGCTCGGACCCCGCGGGACAAATTTCCATTTCTGCTGCGCCAGCGAAAATAGTCAGTGGACAGTGAGACAGTGTTTCAGTACCCCCGGAGGGGTACACCGACGGTTCTAATTCAAGCATCTGGTCAATCAGGCGCTCGCACTCCATCCCAAAGCCCCACCCAGAATAGCCGGGCGAATTGAAGTATGAGCAAACTTTGTGGTCAGCTCCCGGCCTCATGAGCTATTCCCGCAACGCACTCATCCCAGACCGCACGATCCGCTCGATGAGCTGAGGATACTCAGTCCCAGCCTTGAGAGCAGACTGAGCGAAATCCTCTTCGGCGGCGAGCACAGGATTGGGATTGGCTTCGATGAAATAGATCTCCCTATTCGCTGTGAGCCGCAAGTCAATCCGGCCGTAGCCATCAATTGTGAGCAGGTGGTAAATACGCCTGCAGGTCTGCTGGATAGCGCGCTCCAGCGAAGGCTCCAGGCCAACAGCGAACTGATTCACCAAGCCCCAGCGCTTGCGATATTCCTCATCCCACTTGGCCTTGTAGGTGGCGATCTTGGGTTCATCTGGCGGCACTTCCTTGAACACTAGTTCACGAATTGGAAAGACCTGCAGGCGGTTGTTACCGATCACACTGACATAAAGCTCGCGCCCCTCGATGTATTCCTCGGCGATGACGTCATTATCGTATTTCTCGTGAATGAATTGGACACGTTCCCGGAATTGATCATCCGTCTCCACAAATGAAGCCTGGGCAATGCCGTAAGAGGCCTCCTCCTTGAGTGGTTTAACGAGGATTGGAAACTTGAGCCGTTTGGGGCGAACCCCCTTCCTGCCCCTGGGGATAACGACAAATTCAGGGACGTGGATCCGGTGATAACCCAAAATCTTCTTCGAAATCGCCTTGTGCTTGCACAATGTCAGACCGGTAGAGCCACAGCCGGTGAACGGTATGCCATGCATCTCGAGAAACGAAACGATGTTCTGGTCGAAGGCGCGATTGTTGCGGAATTGATCCGCCAAGTTGAATACCACATCCGGTTGAAAGCCCTCCAACTTTTGGCGCAAAGGCTCCAAGCTGTCGAAAATCACCAGGTGATCGGTTTGATGCCCCAACTTGCCGAATGCTTGAAGGACATCGGCCTCGGTTTGCCGATCACCTGCCAAGTACTCGGCCAAGGTGTGATTGGGATGTGTCGGCTCAACGGCATCACACAACACCAGAACTTTTAATCTTTTTCTTCCAGCCATACGCAATCAGCAAGGAATCAATCAGCGGATAGCAACTCTTGGGTGCAGCGTGCACAAGCAATGGCGAGAGAGCAAGCAGCAGGTGTGGGCTGACCCATTTCCAGCTTTTGAGCTTGGAGAGATGCTCTAATTCCGGGCCGTGCTGGTGTGCGATGGCACAGAACAAAAAATCCAGAAGTGAGCTTGGGTGGGTAACAAAGCATACCACTAGGGCTAGGAGCAAAAGCGCGACAGCTCCGCCGAAAATCGCCCAAGCCACGATTCCCAACCCTGCCATTCACTCCGGCGAATTTCCCGTAGGCGGCTTGCTCTGCCCTTGTCCACTGCCGCTGATGCGGATGGTGTGTCTCGGGTCAAGAAAATGGGGCTCCCGAGGCACTAGTTGAGGCAGCCTTTCCCTACAACTTCACCCAGTTGACCATCTGGCGCCCGATGCATTTGCAAACAGCACCCCGCCAACCAACATAGGCCCCGCCGGCAAAGAGACCTTGGTAACCGAACTGGACCCACAACAAGGACCGAAGTCCTCTAGCCCCATAATAAATGTGGAACGCTACCAACCGATGGATCAAACCACCAATTGCAACGACCTGTTCATCATTAGTCTGGAAAAGCGACAATGGGATCCTATCTTAGACGAACTTAGCAACCACCCAATCCGGACCGTCGAAGATAAATGCAGGTCAATCAGTCGCGGAATCATCGAATAAGTGAAATCCGCCAAGACTTTTGCTCAACGAATCAATCTGAAGGCAGCTGCCAAAAGCCGTACCTCGTCTAAGCTTACGCCTACCCAGCCAAGCCCCGCACATCAAAGCGTGGAAGTTAAGTCGACCACTGCCGAACGGTATCCCCTCAACTCGACACCCACAGTCGGCAACCAAACCAGCACAGTAGTATTCATTCCGGCAAAAAACCGCAGGGCAAGCCGTTAGACTTGCCCTGCGGCAACCACCAACCCAACCAACCAGAACAGTATTTATTTTTTCTTCAAGTTGTCCACCGTCAAATATCTGGAACCACTGACAGGCCCGCTTTTCTGCCAGACCCGTAGAAGAACCTGCTCACCTTGAGCCTGCTCGCTCAATTTGACCGCTTTGTCCGCTACATCCACAGCCTTGCGATTGATGCTCTGAATGACATGGCCCTGCCTCAAACCGGCTTCGAACGCATTGGATTCGGGGTCAACATTCGTGACCAACGCCCCATTCACGTCGTCAGGAATTCCCAATTCCCGGCGAACGGCTGCCGTCAAACCGTCCACTTCGACACCATCCAGCGAGTCGTGTTCACTCGTTTTTACACTCTCCGTATCACCAAACGTTGCGGCGTCTTTTCGGTCGAACTCTGCGAGTTTCGCGGTAATTGTCTTGGCGCGCCCATCCCGGTAGATTGCCAGCTTGATTTCGGAGCCCGGGCGTTGTTGCGATATCATAAGGCGGGCATGCTGGCTGTCCGTCGCCTTCTTGCCGTTCACCTCTACAATCACATCTCCCTCCTGAATCCCGGCCTTGTCAGCCGGCGTGTTGTTCTGAACTGCGCTGACGAGTGCACCTCCAGTGTCCGGCAATGAAAATGCCCTGGCCAAGTCGGGAGTCACTTCTTGGATCATGACGCCAAGGAATCCGCGCCTCACCATGCCATCCTCCACCAATCGCTCCATGACGACTTTGGCCAAATTTACCGGCACGGCAAATCCCACACCCACGCTGCCACCGGACGGACTGGCGATGGATTGATTGATGCCAATCAGCCTGCCTCGCGCATCAACTAACGCACCGCCTGAGTTGCCCTGGTTGATGGCCGCATCAGTCTGGATGAAATCTTCGTAATCGGCCATGTTCACCCCCCGCCCGAGAGCGCTGATAATGCCGAGCGAAACCGACTGTCCCAAGTTGAAGGGGTTCCCGATGGCCAAGACCACATCCCCAACTTCAAGCACATCACTGTCGGCCAAGGTGATCGCTGGAAGATTGGCTGCATCTATTTTCAGCAGCGCTAAATCAGTCTGAGGATCCTTCCCCACGATGCGGGCTTTGTGCATGGTCTTGCCATCACTGAGAACAATCTCAATCCCGTTCTCATCCGCCCCGTCCACCACATGGTTATTGGTCAGGATATAGCCATCTTCAGTCACAATCACGCCTGAGCCCGCACCTTCCCGCTTGAATTCGCGCGAACCACCCCGGGACCGGGATCCATCACCAAAAAAGCGGTCGAATACGGGATCATCAAAAAAACGATGGAAGCGTGGTGCGTTGACAGTTTGGGTGACTGACACATTGACGACGCTGGCTGACGCCTTTTTGATGACCGGTGAATAACTGTGCCCGGTGCGCATGTCGCGCTCGATCGGCGCGGCATCAACGTTGAGCTTCGCGGGCGGGTTCCTGCCGGCTGCAAAAGAGGAAAGGGGCAGGCCAAAGACTATGGCGGCAGTCCAAAGTAACAGGCGATTTTGAAATATCTTATTCATGTTCATCAGTTGACCGGGGTTGCTTTCACCGGTCTGAGAAGTGGACCGCCAAACCCGCCAGACGTTCAATCTCAAGTCCCACCCATCCGGCTTTCGGCTCGACGCTGGACGTTTCGATGTTAGACTGCGGCCATGGCAACTGAAGTCCCTGCCGCCCAGAAAATCAATCTCCGCCGGCCTGACGTCATGGAAACTGTCCAGGCGCAGGTCGAGCAGCATTATCGCAGCGAACTAGTCGAGCGAGTGCGGGCCAACGGACATCAGATCACCTTCGATGACTTGACCATCAAACTCGCGAAAGAGTTCGGCTTTTGCTATGGTGTCGAGCGCGCCATAGACCTTGCCTACGCTGCCCGAAAAGTGTTCCCGGACCAGCCCCTCTATATTCTTGGTGAGATCATCCACAACCCCGAAGTGAACGACCAGATCCGCGCCATGGGCATCAAGTTCCTGTCGGGCAAGGAAAAGAACGCGGACATCAACGAATTGCAAAAGGATGACGTGGTAATCATTCCGGCATTTGGCACGGAAGTCTCCACCCGCAAGCAACTCGAAGCCAAAGGCTGTCGCTTTGTGGACACCACATGCGGCGACGTCATGAGCGTCTGGAAGCGGGTGCGCCAGTATTCGCGCGACAAGGTTACCAGCATCATCCACGGCAAAGCCTGGCACGAGGAGACAAAGGCCACCAGTTCCCAGGCCAGCCCAACCACCGGCGGCCACTACTTGGTGGTTTTCACGCTAGCCGAGACGGATTACGTATGCGATTACATCTTGAACGGCGGCAACAAGGAGGAGTTTCTCAACAAATTCGTCGGCGCCTGCTCTGATGGCTTTGATCCCGACGTGCATTTGGAAGCGATCGGCGTCGCCAATCAAACGACCATGTTGCGCGGTGAGACTGAGGAGGTGCAACGGCGCCTCCGGGCTGCGATGGCTCGCCGGTTTGGTGAAGCAAACATCGCCCAGCACTTCCGCTTCTTCGACACCATTTGCGGCGCCACTCAGGAACGACAGGACGCATTGGAAAATCTGCTCTCCGAACCGATGAACCTGCTGCTGGTGGTGGGCGGCTATAATTCTTCAAACACCTCCCATCTAGCAGAAATGGGCGAAGCCAAGCTGCCCACGTTCTTCATCAAGAACGCGGCCAAAATGGAGTCGCCGGCGTGCATCGTCCATTTTGATCAGCACCGCAACGAGGAAGTTACCACCCAGAACTGGCTACCGGCCGGCCCGATCACCATCGGCATCACTGCCGGCGCCTCCTGCCCGAACAATTTGATCGAGGATGTAATCCGGCGGCTATTTGAACTACGCGGGCTCTCGGCGTCGAGCGTCCTAAACAACTAAGCTATGCCACGCTCCCGAGCGGAACTGGAAAAGCAAGAACGGGCCACCCTCGCGCCCTACGCACAATATAGCTCTGAAACGCGCGGCCGAAAATTCAAGGAAGAGCCACCCGAGTGGCGAACGCACTATCAACGCGACCGCGACCGCGTGATTCATTCGCGAGCGTTCCGCCGGCTGGAATACAAGACCCAGGTTTTTCTCAACGGCACTGGCGACCACCTCCGCACTCGGCTGACCCACACCATTGAAGTCGCCGCCATTTCACGAAACATCTCGCGCGCGCTGCGATTGAATGAGGATCTATGCGAGACCATTGCTCTGGCACATGATCTAGGTCACTCACCGTTCGGCCACAAAGGCGAAGTCGCGTTGTCCCGCCTGATGAAAGGCCACGGCGGATTTGAACACAACCGCCAGAGCCTGCGCATCGTTGAAGAACTCGAAAATAAATACCCGGCCTACCCTGGCCTTAATCTCACATGGGAAGTGCGGGAGGGTTTGGTAAAGCATTACACCGCCTACGATCATCCCAGCAAACGCAAGGGCTTCGATGCCAAGTCATCCAGCCTGGAAGCGCAAGTGGCCAATCTTGCAGACGAAATCACCTACTACAGCCACGACCTCGATGACGGTCTCGACTCGGGACTGCTCGACGAGAAAAAGCTGCGGAAGAATGTGGAGCTTTGGCGGATCGCGGCACGCACAGTGGAAAAACAATTTGGCCCACTCGCAGACGACGAATGCCGCCGCTACTTCACAATCCGTTGCCTTATAGACATGCAGGTGATAGACGTGGTCGAAACCACCGAGCAACTGGTTGCAGTTGCAAAGGTGCAAAGCGCCGACGAAGTGCGACTGCAATCCAAGGCACTCGTGCGTTACAGCCTCAAGCGCCGTACCCAGAACCTGGAACTGCGCGATTACCTTTACAAGAATCTCTATTTCAATCCTGTCGTCCACCAACCCAACATGCGTGCTGTGCGGATGCTGGAACACTTGTTCGCCCACTTCATCGAACATCCGGATCAACTAGGGGAGCTTAGCCGTAAGCGGATCCGTAAAGATGGCTTGCACCGGGCGGTCTGTGACTATCTTGCAGGCATGACCGACCGTTACGCCATCACAGAGTATCAACGCCTGTTCGGCGTGCAGATTTAGCGGCAACTGGATGCGGAAGTCCGCCTGGCTCACCGACTGCCCACTGCCGATTCCAAGACCACCAAATCCCCGCGCACCGCATCCAGTCGCGCCCGCACCCCAATCGGAATCGTCGCATTGTTGGGCTGATGGCCAAATGGCAATCCCATGACCACCGGCACACCAAGTGCAGCAAGCCTTTCCCTAATCACCTCGGCTGCCGTTTGCCGATATTCGCCGACCGTCCTCGCTTTCGGATCTTCACAGTCGCAATTCACCCCAACGGCAACTCCGGCGACCTGTTGCAACAGGCCCGTGTTCAACAAATGGGTAAGCAGCCGATCTAGTCGATAGGGAACCTCGCCGACATCCTCAATAAACAGAATACGGCCGCGAAACTCCGGCTGGTAAGGCGTGCCCAGCGTGGTGACCAAGACGGAGAGATTTCCACCCACTAGACGGCCCTCAGCAACTCCGCGACGCACGAGTTCGACGCTTCGCTTGCCTGAGAGGCCCCTCATAATGCTGCCAGCGGCCCCAGCATTCATCACTGTGCGCTTGAAGGTATCCACAGAAAACTCAGGATATCCGTGCCTGCCCAACCCCTCGTTGAGCATTGGGGAGTGAAAAGAGATCAGCCCAGCCTTAACCAGCAGAGCGCAGTGCAGGCTGGTGATATCGCTGTAGCCGCAGAATACTTTTGCGTGCTGCCGAATCGCCTTGAAATCGAGCCGCTCAAACAATCTCGCCGCGCCATAGCCACCGCGCAGGCAGATGATGCCGTTCACTCGCCCATCCATGAACATTCGCATCAGGTCACCAGCGCGCTCGCTATCGGAGCCCGCCAAAAATCCGAGCCGGGCGCGAGCATGTCGGCCTAGCTTGACCTTAAAGCCCAAACGCTCCACCTGCCCCACCACTCGGTCAACTGCTTTGGGGTCCGGCGGTGGACTGGCGGGGGCCACAATGCCGATGGTATCGCCCGTCTGAAGCCGAGGCGGCTTGATTACTCTCAATGCGAGGGACTTTGACTTCATGCGCATTGGGCATTAACCGGATGGGACGCGGAGCGCAAGCTTCAGGTCTCAATCTTTCTTAGCCGACAGCCGTTTGACCGCGTCATCGATAGCCTTGCCCAGCGCGGGAACCCGCTGCGTATAGCTGATGGGACTAACCGCGTCTGCGTATGGCCCGCGCGTCCGATCGGCAAACACCTCGTCGGTGTAGCGGCAACCCACGTTGCCAAGGAATGCGATGATGTAGTGACACAATGGCTGTCCGGGCAGTGAATGCGCGATGCCCGCGTCGGACGCGTAGTTGTAAGTCAACCCGGTCACGTGCGCAAAGGTCACCTCGGCGCACGAGTTGCAGGACCGCACACCCACGCCATGGTTGATGCCATGCACGTTCACAATGCCATTGGTCGGGTTGATCCAACGCTCTCTAATCTTGGATGGTATGTCCGGTCGCATGTTAGGGCGTGTCTTGAAAATCTAAAAGAATGAACATGACGAGCACCAACACAGTCTGTTTCTGCGGTTCTCTTCATGAAACTTCATACACGTTGGCATCTGTCGGATCCGCTCTGGGAGCGGCTAAAAAATTAACTTAGAGAGCGGGATTTCCGATATCGTTCACGTTGAGAAGGCGGCGTGGACGCCCTTCCAAAGATCATCGCTTGATGATCGAGGCCATGTTGTATGTGCTGCGCACCGGCCATCCGTGGCGGGATTTGCCCAGTCTCTTCGGCCCGTGGAGTTCGGGTTACACACGCTGGCGCCGTTGGTGCCAGTGTGGGCTGTGGGCTAAGATGCTGGTGGTGCTTGCACGTTGTGCCACCGGCACCCTGCGCTTCTTGGATGCCAGCCGCATCAAGGTTCATCAGGACGCCAGCAACCCCGCCGTGGGCCAATAAAATCAGGCGATCAGTCGCACCAAAGGCGGGCTCAACACCAAGCTGAGGGCGTGGTTGGATGGTCATGGCCGGGCGGTGGCAGTGCACTTGGCTCCGGGGCAACGGGCCGATGTGCGTGCAGTGCAGGAGGCGGCGTGGCCATCGGGACTGCGCGGCAAGCAAGTGGTGGCGGACAAAGGCTAAGACTGCGAGGTTTGCGCGATCTGATTGCTCGTCGGGGCGGTCGCGCTTGTATTCCGCCGCGTGCCCGCGGTCATTGTACGGCGGCTTGGCATCGCGGTTACTATCGACGGTGCCATCGAGTCGAAAACTTTTTCCAATGAGCCAAACGCTACCGCCGAATCGGCACGCGTTACGACTAGCGAGACTTGTTTTCCTGAGCTTCGTTAATGTCGTCGCCATCTTGGATTGGCTCAAATAGCATTTTAAAAACACGCCCTATGCTTTCTACTAGATGATTGAAATCAAGCACTGACAAACATGGGGCAAACCATTCCTTCGGACAGGCATGAATCCCATCACCCTCTACTTCGCCAGCAATTTTATGGGAGCGGGTTCCAAAAGCTTGCCAATCGGATTGGCGGCAGAAGTGTGAAACAGTTTCTAAACACGGAGACCGCCACCTTTTCAATCGGCCCAAAGGCGTCTTACGCTGGCTAACTTACAAGGGCGCGAAGGGCCGCAGCGCTCTGACCAGTGTTTGAAGATGCGCTTGTGTGTGCTCACTGGAGACTACAAAACGAAAATATCCCGCCGCCACCCCACCGTAGCACAAGTAAGGCGGATAAATTCCCGCGCAGAGCAAAGACCGGCGAATGGCGTCTGCCTGCACCACCGACCGCGGCAGCAGTGCCACAATCGGCCCTGGAAAATCAGGCACAGAAAAACCTGCTGCTCGCAGTTGAGCCTTCAGCCGACCGGCGTTTGAGTGCAAACGCTCTCTGGCACGCTGACTTCGCTTCAATAGTTCGATAGACACCAATGCCCCACTCGCCAACGGCAACGGCAACGGCGTGCAACCCATGAATGCTCGGCTACGTTCCAAGATGGCCTTGCGCAAGGCGACTGAACCCAAGACCGCACCCCCATACACGCCGAAAGCCTTACTCAGCGTGGCGCACTGAATTACTCGCGCTCGCCCCACGCCCTCAGACTCCACAGTTCCCCTGCCCTGCTCTCCCAGTACGCCTGCCCCATGTGCGTCGTCCACCAAAAACCAAGTCGAGGCTGGCAGGCGCTTGACATATTCACGCAATGGCGCCACCGAACCGTCATGCGAAAACATCCCGTCCGTGAGCACAATCACCTTTGCGTTGCGACCGCATCGCCGAGCCTCAGCTTGCAAGGCAGCAGCATGTCGATGATCAAATCGCCGCACGGGAGCTCCGAACTGGCCAGCCGCGTCCACCAAGGCCGCATGCGCACGCTCGTCCAGCAAGACATGCGTGAATTGTCCAGCCAACGCCTGCGCAACCACCGTACTGGTCACGTAGCCGTTGGAAACCAGCAATGCGGCAGTAGCCTTGAAGTAGTCGGCCAGAGCGGACTCCAACTGCGCATAAACTTTGTGATGCCCGGTGGTGAGCCGTGACGCGGCGACATTCAGACCAAACTTACTCAGCCCATGCCGTACCGCCCGCAGAACTGCAGGATGACTGGCCATGCGAAAGTAATCGCACCCGGAGAAGTAAAGCAGCCTGCGAGCACGCCAGCGGACATGGGTGCGCTCCAACAATTGCAGTGGCTCCAACGCTTGCACACCAACGATATACTTCACAGTGCAGGCAATCGCACGCCCATTCCCAGGCCAAACACGAAGCGAGCTTCCGCCACCGCAATTTTTCGCCAATCAATTCAGCTTCACTGATGCATCACTCCATCTGGGAACGCTGGATCTGCAGTCGATGGCTCTGGCCAACATCACTCGCGGTCGTCGGCATCATTGTGCTGCTAGTCTGGTTTGCATGCCATCCCGACAAGTCGCTGACCCTGCGTGTTCCCGGAACCGACGCAGCACCAGGAGACACTGCTTATTCCGCCACCAACCCAGTGTTCATTGGCAGACTCTCACATGGATCAGGCACACCAGCCGCGCTTTCAGCAGTTGGCCTCAGTTCCGCGGCCCTGAGCGGGACACCTCTTGGGATTTGTTTGACACAAAAAGCATGACCGCTCCAAATGACGCCGCGCCAGCTAGAGCCCGGCTTACGAACACACGGCGGTCAGTGAAACGATTGGTTAGAAATCCACTCATCGCATTGATTTTCCCGTGCGTCCGTCTTGGACGCTCTCGCCGAGAGTGCAGACAGCAACCCACAATGCGTAAGGGCCGAGCATACCGGACAAATGCTATTGTTGGTGCAGGATTGATTCCGGTGGGGGGCGCTGGAGCCATGCGAGGGCGACTCCCAAGACGACGAGTCCACCGTTGCGCGCAGCGACCGAATAAAGTCGCGGCGTCTGCCGTTTTTGTTTGGTTGTGACAACATGGCGAACGGCTTGGCACATGTGATTAACCCAGCCTCCGCCCGTTCATCGCTGGAAGCTACTTTGATACTGGCTTTGTTTGCTCTGTTCTTGCGTGGGAAATAGATAATTGGCTGAACGATTGCGCCCGAGTGATATGCTGATTAATGTGCGCAGCAATTTGAGCCATGAGTATTTCTGTTCGCATGAACTGCTATTTTACGGCTGCGACCGCAGCGTTTTGGGCGGTTGCCGCTTCAGCGCAGGCGGCCGCAGTCACTAATACGCCTCAATCCATCGCGGATTTGCAGGCCCAGATCGAAGCTCACATCACCTCACCCCGTTTTGCCCGGGCAATTTGGGGCATAAAGATCGTATCGTTGGAGTCGGGCACCATCCTGTACAAGCATCGCTCCGACCGCCTGATGAGCCCGGCGTCGAATAGCAAGCTGTTTGTGGGCGCTCTGGCGCTGGAGCGCTTTGGCGGGGATTATTGCATCAAAACCCCCATTATGGCGACCACACGCCCGGACAAGCGTGGTACAATCAAAGGCAATCTTTTCATAAGCGGACGCGGTGACCCCAGTTGGAAACCATCCTCCGGCGAGACTAACTTTTGGCGCATCTTTGATCCTTTTGTGAACGCCATCACCAATGCGGGCGTGCGCAAGGTGACGGGTGATCTCGTTGCCGACGCGACTCACTTCGTCGGGCCACCGCAGGGCGGCAGTTGGACGGTGGACGATCTGGAGGACTCCAAGGGTGCCGAAATTTCGGCCATCACCTTGCTCGCCAACTGCGCCGAACTGCGGGTGACTTCTGCCACCGATGCTGGACGCGCCTGCCAACTGGAGTTTCAGCAACCGCACACCGGCCTTACGCTTGTCAATCACACGACAACCACGACCAACGGCGGCGAGGCTCAGGTGGTCATGCGCCGCGTGTTTGGTGAAAATACTCTGCACTTCTTTGGCACGTTGCCGCCCGGCACGAATGTCGTGCTCAATGTTCCCGTGCCTCGACCGGCACTGTGGTTTGGTCACGCGCTGAAGGAGGCACTGACGAGACACGGTGTCCGCATCGAGGGTGAGGTACGCATGGCGCGCTGGCCAGAACCGTCACCCATCCCCACCAACTGCATCCCGCTGGCCGAAGTGTCGTCACCACCAGTCCGCGAACTGGTAAAGGCATTCATGAACCCGTCGCAGAATCTGGAGACAGACCTCATTTTTGCTCACGTGGGCGAAGCCACTCGCACCGCAGAGACGCCTGCGTGGCGAACTTCAGAGCAACTCGCTGTCGCCGCACTCGAGGCGTTCTCACTTACGAACAACCTCCCAGCCGGCGAGCTGTTCTTCGACGAAGGTTCCGGCCTTTCCCGTAACAACGTAACCACGGCCAATGCTATCTTAGGTCTTCTTGAGCGCATGACCAGCCATCCCGCCGCAGAAGATTTTTTGAACTCCCTGCCCGTTGCTGGAGTAGATGGAACGTTGCGCAATCGCATGAAAGGCACGCTAGCTGAGGGGAATGTTAAGGCCAAGACAGGCACGCTACGGTGGGTGAACGCGCTCTCCGGCTACGTCACGACGGCGGCCAATGAGCGCCTCGCGTTTAGCTTGCTCCTGAACCGGAATGTTTCCGTGAATGACCGCAGCGGCCGCGATGATTTGGATACCATAGCTGTTATGCTGGCTAACTTGGCCGCCCGCTCAGACACCTCGATCTCCGCCGATCCCGCTGGGGAGGAAAACAAGGGGAACTGAGGCCAGTTGCCTAGCGCGCGCGGGAGGTCACGGCAGACTTGCCGATGTCGCTGATCACATCCCAAGCGGGTCCGGGGAATTTGTGCATTTGCTGGAGCACGTCTTCGAAGGCGCCCAACAACCACGCCACATCGTCGTCGTTGACGACCAGCGGGGGGAGCAGCTTGATGACGTCGATGGCATGACCGGCGACTTGGGTGATGATGTGATGCTTATCGAGCAACGGGATGATGGCCGCCTGCGGGAACAAACTCTTGTCCAACGTATGCATGACGGTCCAAGCCGTCTTCAGCATCAAGGACCGTGGCGGCCCGAATTCGATTCCCACCATCATCCCGCGCTGACGGATTTCCCTTAGAAATTCATATTTCGGCACCATTGCCCGCAGGCCTTCACCGATTTTTTTGCCGTAAGTTTCCGCCCGTTGGATAAGTTGATGGCGGTCCAGCACGTCCAGCGCCGCTAACCCTGCCGCCATGGCAAAGCTGCCCTGACTGAAGGTGGAAGAATGCACCACCGAGCGTTGCATGCTGGAGAAAACTTTATCGTGGATCCACTTCCGGCACAGCACTGCACCAACGGGAACGAAGCCACCCGACAGAGCTTTGGACAAGACCACGATGTCCGGATCTACACCAGACTCATGTTCAACCGCGAGAAACCTACCCGTCCTCCCCATACCCGCCTGCACTTCGTCATCGATGAACAACGCGCCATGCTTGCGGCAGAGCGCGGCAGCATCTCGCAAATAGCCTGAAGCCGGGAGATTCACACCCTTTCCCTGAATGGGTTCGACGATGAACGCCGCGACGTCCCCCCTTTTGAGTTCCCGTTCCAGCGCCTCAAGGTCGTTGAACGGCACTTGACGACAGTCCGACAGGAACGGCGCGAAGCCGCTGCGAAAACTCTCATCGCCGTTAACCGACAACGCACCGTAGCTCAGTCCATGGAACGCTTTGTAGCAATGCACGATTCCCGGACGCCCCGTGGCGCAGCGGGCATACTTCAATGCCGTCTCCACCCCTTCCGCGCCCGAGTTGGTGAAGAACACCATGTCGAGTTGGTTGGGCATGCGCTTCTTGAGTTCCTCGGCCAGCAACCCGCTGAGCAGTGGGGCCTCCATTTTCACGAGGCTCGGGTAATCGGCGTTCAGGAAGTCGGTGAGAATCTGCCGCACTTCAGGATGATTGCGACCGAAGCTGAACACCCCATAGCCCGAAAGCAGGTCCAGATATTTCACGCCCTCGACGTCCCACAGATACTGTCCCTCGGCGCGCACGTAACACCGGTCGAACCCAATCGTCTTCAGCGTGCGAACGTTGGAAGGATTGACGTGGGCCGCATGCAATTCGTAGTTACGGCCCTCGTTCGCCTTCATCAAGGCAACGATGTCGAGCGGCTTGCGAGGCTTGCTGTTGTCAGTGTTCATCATGACGGCACAGGCATGCTCGCTGAAAAATGTGCGGAACTCAATCGCGTCTTCAAGGCTCCGGAGTGGGCGCTCAGTCACTGGAGGCAGCTGGCAGATATAGGATTCGGGACGGCTGAGTAGGCGCGTAAGCGTTGCGCTGGGGAATCTCTGCGCGATTGAAAGGCTTGTAGTCAGCAATGGCTCCCACCCGGGCGATCCGAAGTGATTTTCGAATGATACCCCGACCGTTGTTGGAGTCGCTAAACTTGCCTTCACAATAACCCACCCCCTTGTTTCCAGATAGATTGGACGAGAAGTAACGCATCCCTACAATCTTCCCTAGATCGTCTCGCAGCCAATTAATGAAAACCACTGAATGGCCACCGGGCGGCGTCACGTCGTAACTGATGAAATCTCCCGGACGCACGTCGTTCAAGTTGGTGATCGCGCAGCCCAGCCCGTAGGACGTGATGGCACGCTGCTCAGAGTCGCCTTTGCCTTCGATGTACCAGAATTGAAGCGCATTGAAGAGGTCGTTGAAAGTCATCCCGTTGAAGTCGTCCGGCTCAAGCCCCTTCTGTATGTTGCGCAGTTTCATGGCGCGCACAAACACTTCAAAGGTTAAGCCACAGCAATAACTGCAACGCGAGCCGTCTGGATACGCCTTGGCCACCACCATCCCGCGATACCACAAGTCCTGCGTTACGCCGTTGTAGATGTCGTATTCGCGCGGATCCCAGGCGCAGTGATAGGGATACGACCCGTCCAACGGATATCCGGAAATGACCTTGAGCACATAGGGACTCAACGCGCCTTCGGCATCGTCCTGCACCATGTCCTCGCGGGCATACGCCTTGGCCAAGGCTTTGTCCACGGGCGAAAAGCCACGGTCATCCACGGGATAGCACTTTGGCATGTAACTGTAGCGGCGCGGCAACGGCTTGTTTGTGACTCCGCTGCTGGTAACAACGGGTGCCAGACCCGCGGCTGACTCAGGCGCCGGATTTTGACATCCGCCCACAATCAACCCAGCAATGACTGATAAAACCACCAAGCAGGCCGACCGGACAAAGGTTGAAAATGATTTCATCGGGCCACCTTACTGCTCCGCGTAGTAGGCGTCCACCTTTGCTGCCACATCACGATAACCAATGTCCGTCTCGTAGATCTGTTTGAACTGCTCAATGGCCTCCTCGCGCTTGCTCATATACTCCAGCATCACGCCCAAATTGTAGATCAGCTCCTTCTTCTCCTCATCGAACACAAGCTTCTCCTTCAGGGCATTTTGGAGCGTGCGCACGCCGAGGTCATACATCTTGCGCTTGCCGAAGCACTGCGCGAGATAGCTCATCGCTGCGATACGCTTGTGCGGATTCGTCTGCGCCTTCTGGAATTCCTGGATGGCCTCGCCCATTTTCCCCGCATTGAAGTAGAGCGTCCCCAGTTCAAAGCGCAACGCCATGTCCGTGGGATACTTTTCTACGCGCCGCTTACAGTCCTCCAGCTGCGATGTTTGTTTGGTGGCGCTCAACTCCGCCTGCTTCTCGGCGAAGTTTTCCGCCGTGGGATCCAACTGTGTCATCTGGTGCTCCAACTCACGCACCCGCAAATCAGCGATCGCCCTGTCCAGACCAGGATCCTTGCCAGCATCAGTCGCCTTGAGCTGATCGTAAAACTTCTTAGCCTCCGCAAAGCGCTGCTTCTGCACGTAGATGTCGGCGACCGACCTCATCAAACGGACATTCCCGCGCTCCGCACCGGCAAGCCGCGCCTCGTATTCCTCTATCAACCGCTCGTTGACATCCTCAGTTCGCACGGTGCGATTCTCCTGTTCCAAGCGAACCGCCTCATCCTTGTTGCGCAGCATGTCCCGGTATGACCCCCCTGCTTCCTGAGCCGTCTCGTAACCGCCTTCGTTTAAGGTGCGTCGCGCCGAGAGGTTCTTGAGGGCCTGTGACACTTCCGGATCGCCGGGCAGTTGCCGTTGCAAGGTGACCAATGCCTGCTCCGCCCGAGCCACTTCCCCAATGTCGGCCAGGGTGTAGCCATACTTAATGACGATGTCCTTGTCGCTGGGATGATTGCGCACCAGCACTTCCAACGAAAGCACGGCGGACCTGGGCATCTCCAAAGCCAGTGCCGCCTCGGCAGCAAGCTTGAGACCTTGGGTGTTGTTGGGGTCGGAGTTAAGCATTTGCTCAGCGAGTTGCAGCGCCTCACCGGGATTCGACCGCAGCGTCATCTGCCCTTTGGCCAGCAACGGCGCCGTGCTCGCGCCGCTCAACATCTTCTTGAACAAACCCGTCTTGGCCCCGGCCTTGCCTACTTGCGCGTGTCGCAATGCCCGGCGTACGTCGATGCAATTCGGCGAACCACGCAGGACCTGCGTAAAAAGCTCGATGGCGTATTCAAAGTTATCCCGTTGCAACGCCTCCATCCCTTTGGTGTGCAAGCGGCGCAACTCCGAAGGCAATCCCATCAATCCAATCTCAGGCATGACCACAGTTAGCGACAACGCAGCCAAAAATCCATCGCAAATCCAAGCGTGGCGACATTGCGCTGGCAGCTGCCCTGCCCCATCTTGCCCGCGTGTCCGCGCTCACTCCCCAGTATCATCAGGGCGGCATCCACTTGCCCGAACTCGATCTTTGGCTCGACCCCCATCGTAGCCGGGATGGGCACGTATTCGTCAGTCACGCACACAGCGACCATATTGCGGCGCATCCGGAAACAATCTGCACCGAACCCACAGCTTGGCTGATGCGCCACCGGGTAGGCGGCAAGCGGGCGGAAAAACTCCTGCAATTCGGCGAGCCCATGAAATTAGCACACGGCAAAAAAAATTTCCACCTCACGGCATTACCCGCAGGTCACATTCTCGGGAGCGCGATGGCTTGGATTGAATCGGATGGCGAAACGTTGCTCTACACCGGCGACTTCAAACTCCGTCCCGGCTTG
Organism: Pedosphaera sp.; assembly: GCA_017853715.1. Classification (GTDB taxonomy): domain Bacteria; phylum Verrucomicrobiota; class Verrucomicrobiia; order Limisphaerales; family DSYF01; genus DSYF01. Next base: position 1,400 of record JAFMIZ010000025.1, on the reverse strand, counting down.
GCGGCGGAACCTTGTGAGCCACGCCCAGCAGATTATCTCATCATGGAAACCACGTTCGGCCTGCCGCGCTACGTGTTTCCTCCGGAACCTGAAGTTCGGCGCGATCTGATCCAATTCTGCCGCGATGCTCTAGCCGAGGGCGTGACGCCCGTGTTGCTGGCCTATTCTCTGGGCAAAAGTCAGGAACTGCTGGCGGGCTTGCATCACGCCGATCTGCCGATCGCCATCCACAAGGAGACCGCCCGGCTGACTCGCATTTACGAGCACTTCGGGGAAAAGTTCCCGACCTACCGTATCTTTGATGGCCAGAATGCAACCGGAGCCGTGCTCGTCATGCCACCACAAGCCAAACGGTCCACTCTCTTCCAACATCTCGACAAGGTGCGCACAGCCGTGATTACCGGCTGGGCGATGGATTCCAGCTGCCGGTTTCGTTCGGGAACCGACGCAGCCTTTGCGTTGAGCGATCATGCGGACTTTCCGGGCTTGATTGAAATGGTCCGGCAAGTGAATCCCAAAAAAGTTTTCACGCTTCACGGTTTCGCGGCACCGTTCGCCCGGGTGCTGCGCGAAATGGGATTCGACGCGCACGCCCTCAGCGAGGCAGACCAGTTCGACCTCGCGCTAGGACTCCAGTCCATTAGCATGGCCTAGTAAACCACCACGCAACTCTTCCGCGCGGAGATGCGCAGCTCTTGCGCAGCTAGGACGAACGAGCAGACAAAACATCCGGTTCAATTGGTTGGCGCAACAACTGTTTTGAATTCCATAGCGCATCAGACGATGCGCACTGTCGTATTTGAACCAAACAAAAGTTTCCATGAAAACAAAGACTCGATGGCCGGCGGTAACCAGCATCACAACCCTTTGTCTTGGAGGCATCGTCTTCGCACAAGAACAAGGCGGACCAGATGGCCAATCGGGGCGGCTTTTGGCGGAGACCCCACCCAATTCCGCAAGCAAATGGAGCAGCGGGTTATGGAATCCATCCGCGAGAGCCTAGAAATCAAGGACGACACCAAATGGACCGCCATCCAGCCCCAGATCTAGAAGGTCAACGACCTCTGCTCTCAGCAACTGCGGGTGGCATGCGTGGCATGTTTGGTCGTGTCCGCGGTCCGGGTGGAGATTCGGGGTCAATGTAGATTGTCTTTATCCGGTTCTCTTTCAGCCACCGCTGCACGATCTTCGCGATGAACTCCGAGCCATTGTCGCTCCGCAGATATGCCGGCGCGCCGTGTTGCTCAACGGCCTTTTGTAGGCAGTGCAGCACATCCGCCGCCTTCAACGCCCGTTCCGCCCATAACACATGGCACTCCCGCGTGTATTCATCCAGTATGGTCAACATCTTCAACGCTCCGCCACGCACCGTCGCATCCGCAATGAAGTCCCACGTCCAC
>JAFMIZ010000109.1 GCA_017853715.1 Pedosphaera sp. | reverse complement strand
GCCGAAGAGGATGTTGGCGATCTTGCACGCGGCCAGCGTGACCATGCCCATGATGAAGCAGTTGAAGAACAGCCCGAGATACAGCGCCCGGAAGCCGCGAACGACCGACGCCGCTTTGCCCGAATAACGCAGCTCGTAGAATTCCAGATCGGTCATCACCCCCGAGCGGCGCCACAAGCGCGCGAAGAAGAAGACCGTGGCCACGCCGGTCAGCACGAACGCCCACCACTGCCAGTTTCCCGCGACACCGAATTTGCGGACCTGCTCCGTGACCCAGTTGGGGGTATCACTGCTGAACGTGGTGGCCACCATCGAGAGACCCGCCAGCCACCAAGGCACCGACCGGCCAGAGGCAAAAAACTCATCGGTGCTCTTGCTTCCGCGCCGGCCAAGGAACAGCGCCGGCACAAAACTGACCAACAATGACGCCGCCACGATGATCCAATCCAACAGCTCAAGTTTCATGGCCGGGTGGAGTTCTTCGCGGTTTGGACCCGCGGGGTTGCTTTAAGGACGATCGCCAAATTGAATTGGGCGGGATGATAGTGATTCCCGGGACCGATGCCACTCCCAAGAAGGGCGTTTGCCCGAAAGCCGCGGGCGAAACCGTGAAGGCCATGCGCGGCGGGGTTACCGTTGAACCCGCGCTCCGCCGCCTCGCATCAGCTTCTCCACCTCGGACTTGTCGGCCATGGAGGTGTCGCCGGGCGTCGTCATGGCCAGGGCGCCGTGCGCCGCGCCGTAGTCCACCGCCTTTTGCGGATCGCCGCTGGTCATCATGCCGTAGATGAAACCCGAGGCAAAACTGTCGCCGCCGCCGACGCGGTCCAGAATCTCCAGGTCCGGATACTGGCGGCTCTCGTGGAACTTCCCATCCGCCCAGGCGATCGCGCCCCAGTCGTTGATCGTCGCCGTCTTGGCCGCGCGCAGGGTCGTCGCCGTGGCTTTGAAGTTGGGATATTCCTTCACCGCCGTTTCAATCATTTTCTTGAACGCGGTGACATCGATGTGCAGGAGGTTTTCGTCTGCGCCTTCCACGTGAAAACCGAGGCACGCCGTGAAATCCTCCTCGTTGCCGATCATCACGTCCACGTATTTGGCGATCTCGCGGTTCACTTCTTGTGCCCGCTTCTGACCGCCGATGCTCTCCCAGAGACTCGGGCGGTAATTCAGGTCGTAACTCACCACCGTGCCATGGGTCTTGGCCTTCTTCACGCACTCGATCACCAGTTGTGGCGTGGTGTCGCTGAGCGCGGCAAAGATTCCGCCCGTGTGCAGCCAGCGCACGCCGAGTTGGCCGAAGATGTGGTCCCAGTCGAAGTCTCCCGGCTTGAGCTGCGATGCCGCGCTCAGCCCGCGGTCCGACACGCCGACCGCGCCCCGCACCCCGTGACCGCGCTCGGTGAAGTTCAACCCGTTGCGCACCGTTCGCCCTGCGCCGTCATGGGCCGTCCACCTGACCAACTGCGTGTCCACGCCGCCCTGCAACACCAGGTCCTCCAGCAAGCGACCCACCTCGTTGTCCGCGAACGCCGTGACCACCGCCGTCTTCATGCCGAAGCAGCGCCTCAGCCCCCGCGCCACGTTGTATTCCCCGCCACCCTCCCATACGCGGAACTCACGCGCCGTGCGGATGCGCCCCTCGCCCGGGTCCAGGCGGAGCATGATCTCGCCTAACGACAACTCATCGAACGCACAACTGCCCGCCGGTTTGATTCTCAATGCACTCATGGAGATGGAAGGTTCAGCCGCGCGCAGCGGCCAGGGCTTCGCGCGTCAGTTGGTTGACGGCTTTCCAGTCGCCCGCGGAGATCAATTTTTTGTCCACGAACCACGATCCGCCGATGGCCGCCACCGACTTCAACGCGAGATAATCCTTCATGTTGGTGGCGTTGATGCCACCCGTGGGAACAAACTGCACGCCCGTGTGCGCGTAAGGCCCCTCAAGCGCCTTGAGCATGCTTGCTCCGCCCGCCTGCTCTGCCGGAAAAAACTTGAGCAAACTGCATCCAAGACTGAGCGCCTGCTCCACTTCCGAGGGGGTGGCGACGCCGGGGGCGAAATCAAACCCGGCTTTTTGCGCCGCCTGGACCGTGTCCCTGTTCAGCCCGGGAGCGACGCCGAATTTTGCCCCGGCGTCCACGGCTTGTTTGATGTTCTTTTCTGACAATAGCGTGCCCGCACCCACCAGCAGCTGCGGACGTTGAGCCGCCAGCGTGGCAATGACCTGCGGCGCGGCGGCGGTGCGAAATGTGATTTCAATCACCTGCAAACCCGCGTCGAGCAGCGCGTCAGCAAGATCCACCGCAACCGCAGCATCATCGATCACCACCACCGGGACGATGCGTCCCGAGCGTATTTGCTTGAGCGTCAGTTCTTTCACCGGTTTGATTCGTGAGAGTATGCTGGGCCGCGCTGTCTCAGCGCAGGTCCAGGGGTCTGATGCCGTCCATGTCATCGAAGCGCTGGTTCTCACCCGCCATGCCCCAGATGAATTTGTAATTGCCCTGCCCGCAGCCACTGTGGATGGACCAAGACGGCGACAGCACCGCATCGCCCTCGTGAAGGAACAGATGCCGCGTCGCCTGCGGTTCGCCCATGAAATGCGCCAGCACGCGTTCGCCGAGGCTCCAGTAAAAATACACCTCCGTGCGCCGGTTGTGCGTGTGAGGCGGAAAAGTGTTCCACACGCTGCCTTCGGCGAGTTCCGTGTAGCCCATCACCAGCTGGCAACTCTTGATGCCGTTCTCGTGGATGTATTGGCGGATGACTCGCTTGTTGGCCTGCTCCGGTGAACCGAGCGGAATCGTGTTGGCCTGCTCCGGTGTCGCCACCGTCGTCGGATGCACCGCATGTGCCGGGCAGCTCAGGATGAAGAACTTGGCCGGCTGGCTCATATCCGAACTGGCGAATGTGACTTCTTTCGCCCCCATGCCCACGTAAATGCACCCCTCCGGCACGACCTCAGACCGTTTGCCATCCACGGTCACCATGCCCGCTCCGCCCACATTGATCGCGCCCAGTTCACGTCGTTCGAGGAAGAAGCCACGGCCCGTCTCTTTGCTGTTTTCCAGCGGGAGTGGCGTCGTCGTCGGCGCTGCGCCGCCCACGACGAAGCGGTCGAGGTCGGTGAATTGCAGTTTCAGCTCGCCCGGTGTGAGCAGACTGGAAACCAGGAATGCTTCCCGCAGTTCCTCGGGGGTCATGCGCGCCACTTCGGACGGGCGCGGCATCCGGCGGATGGATTGGGCTGCACTCATTTACTTCAGGGCCACTTTAAGCGGTTGGCGGACTTGTTCCGAGATTTTTTCAACGTGCCTGCTCCAGGCCTCGGCATTCAGGAAATCGCCGCTCTTGCTCCAGCCCGCGCCAAGGTAATACACCAGCGGTTTGCCCGGCCTCACGCGCACAATGGCGAGATGGTTCACGCCGTCATTGGTGAATTCCTCCACGCCGCCCGGCACGACCACGCCGCACGCGATGTTGCCATTGGGGGCTTTCTCCGGTTCCCAATACGCCACCCAGCCGCGCTTCGCATCCAGCTTCAAAACATCATTCGTGCCCTGACGGTCGGCCATGCCGATGGCGATGTCGAGCGGCTTGCCATCGTCGGTGGTGAACGTGCTCTCCACGCGGCTGAAGTTCGAGTTGGCGTCGATGCTGATGCGTTTCACCTCAGAAACCCTTCGCCCACCCGCACCCCACGCATCATAAGTGAGTTCAAATTCACTCCGGATCGGTCCGGTGGTGATGACCCGCTGCGTCTTGAAGTTGCTGGACACCCAGATCCTCTTGCCGTCCCAAACGCCCAAGCCCCCACAGCCGCGTGTTGGGGTCGCGTTGTGGCTGACCTTGTAATCGTCCAGCCCTTCGCCGTGGTCTTTGTGGTAGTTGCCAGACTTGTACCATTTATCGATGACCAGGTTGCGCGTGCTCTTGACCCACACATCCACGCCGCTGCTCTCCGTGCCTTCGCCGGTGATGAGTGCCGGGCCATACATCCGGTGCGCAATGCGGTCGCTCTCCCACGCAAGGTCATCCATGCGCTCCGGCACAAATCGGGCAAAGGTTTTCACCACCGGCGGCGGCTTCGCCGCGACCGCTGCCCCCGGCAGGACCAGGAATCCGCGTGAATCCTTCGGGGCCAGGTCCACCTGGAATAGCAACTCTTCACCCACCACTTGCGAATCGAGAATTCGCGAGGTCAGTGCGTCCATCATCACCGGATCGGCTGGGAGTTTCTTCATCGGCAGCGACACCGTTTCGGTGAACCGGAACGCATCGGCGGGATTCTTCACCGTCACGCGGACCGGCTTTCCCTGCTCCCGCAGGGCGAGCCGATACACTTCGCTGCCGGCAAGCAGAAACGCGCCCACGCCATAAATCTCCGTCTTGTCGGAATCGAACTGCTTGGGATCAGCGCCGATGGGCTGCACGTGCGTGAGCTTTCCGCCCGGCTCGACGCATTCGACCAACGCCGCCCACGCCTTCCGCGCTGCAGGTTCGTAAACCTCGCGTTTTAACAGCCCTTGGTTGATGCCCCAGGCCAGCGCGTAGGTGTAGAACCCCGATCCACTCGCCTCCTTGAGCGGATAGCTGGCCGGGTCCAGTAAGCTGGCGCGCCACAGTCCGTCCGGCTGCTGGCACTTGAGCACGGCGGCCGACATCTCTTTGAACTGCTTTTCAAACTTGGCGCGCCCCGGATCGTTTGCGGGCAGATATTGCAGCATCCGGACCAATCCGCCCATGACCCAACCGTTGCCGCGACTCCAGAAAATCTTCGCTCCGTTGGCCTCGCGTTTATCGAAGTATTTGCTGTCGCGGAAATACAGGTGCTCCCTCGCGTCGTATAGATAATCAGATGTGCGCCACCAGTTCGTGACCGCAAAGTCGCGGTACCGCGGGTCGCCCGTGGCGGCAAACAGGCGGATCCACGCGGGCGGCGCCATGAACAGGGAATCGCACCACGACCACAGGTCCGTTGCGCCGCGCTGGGTGAAGTCCAATGTCGGGAGGCTGCGGGGATTCGCGATGACGTCGTCGAACTGCGCCTGCATCGCCGCGATCATCTTGGGGTCACGATATTGGAAATACAGTTCGGCATAGGTCTGACCCACGGCATGGTCATCCGCGAAATATTTTTTAGGCCCGAGTTTCCAGCCATTGCCGGACGCCATCGCAAGCATGGCATCGCGATACTTCGCATCCCCCGAAATGCCGGCTAATGCCATGATGCCTGCGTAGCCTGCCCCCTGCGTCCAGTCCGTGGGTTTGTGCCGCGATGGGTTCGCAAGTTGCCAATCCGCCGCGCGCTCCATGGCATTGAGTATGGCTGCCGGTTCCATGGCCGCCGAGACCGGCGGCTGGGGAGCCGTCAGCCGGTCCATTTTGATGGCGCACCGGTAGTCCGTGAAGTGAACGTACCGTCCGGATAGGTTCTGCCAGAGCACCGTGGGGCCGTCCGCGGCATGATGGCGCACCACGAAGGGACGTATGTTGTCGTGGGCGGAATTCATCGTGATGGGCGTGCTGCTCCACGTTTTACCGCCGTCGCTCGTGGTCCACTTCTCCAGTTCACGCACCCCCTTCACCGGCCGGGTCAGATAGACCACGGCGGGATTCTCGGGGTCGAGAGCAAGTCCGCTCGAATAATGCGGCTCGCGCTCAACTTTGCCCTCCTGCGTTTGCGGAAACCATTTGCCTGCCGCGCACAGCTCCGTGTCGAACCACTCCGAGCCGGTCCATCGTGCATAGTGATACCGGTGGTCCGTCTCCGTCGGATGCCGCGTGTAAACCACCACGGGCCGTTCCTGCGCATCGAAGGCAATCTCCCAGATCCACGCCCGGCCTTGCTCCGCCGTGGCCGTGTAAATCCTGTCCGCCTGCTCCGGCCGGATGGGCAATTCATCCTCCCCGCAGATGCGCGAACCATCCGCCCTGTAGAACGCACCGGCGCGATAGCACGCGTAGTAAACCGAGTTCGTCGGTTCATTGCGCGGGTGGCCGTCGGTGAAAACCATGTGGATGCGGTCGCGCCCGTTGGCCGCGTATTTGGCGTAGGGCCGGTTGCCCTTCGGTAATCCAGGCAGCGAGAAAACAGGCTTCCCCTCCGACCAGGTTCGCCCGCCATCGGACGACTTGGCCGTGGTCGGCTTCAAAGAGATGCCGCGCCAGAAAAGATGGAGGGCATCGCCCTCCGCACTGAGCAGGAACGGATGGGTGTAAGTGATGCCGCTGTTTCGCGGGCTGGCGTCCGCAGGAACGATCGTTTGCTCGTCGTCCCACGCCGTGATGTCGCCGGGACGCTTGGTCACGCGGGTATTTATCTCATTTGCCGCGCCGTGCTTGGTGTAGAACGCCCGCAACCGGCCATCCGGCAGAAAAACAAACGACGGATTGTTGTGGTCGTCACGTTGATACCGCTCGTGCAGATTGAAGCGGGTGACCTTGCCGCTGGCATGCTCCAGACAAGCGGCCTGCACTGAGCCATCCTCGGTCACCCAGCCGGTGTAGGTCTTTCCGTCACGAGCCACCGCCCGCGGGTCGGCAAACCAGCACCAGCCGCCGTCCTCGGTCAGACTTGAATATGCTTCAGCCGGTTGCGCAGCCTTTGTCGGAAACTGTGACAAGGGGATGATGCAGCAGAATGCGGCGAGGGAACGGATGATGTTGGCCATGTTCGTATTCTTCCAGAAGACGGGCGGTAGAGGAATCGGGAACTTCAAAAACGCGCGCGCCGCTACGCCCGCGCGGACCATGTCGGCGGATCGTCCAGGCGGAACAATAGCTCCCCCGCCTTGGGCACATACAACACGCCTTCCGCCTCACGGTCTTTGTAGTCGCCCACCCGGATGCTCGCCGGGTCGCGGTAGCCGAGGTTGATCTTGCGGCACACGCTTTCGGGAATGCCCGTCGCGAGGGTGACTTTGACGCGGCATTGCTCGACGCCGTTCTCGTACTTGCCGATGCCGCGCACGTGCGTCGAATGCGCCAAGACGCCCCACGGATAATGTTTGAACTTGTCCCACTGCTTCAGGAAATAGTCCCGGCAATGGTAGCCCACCTCCTCGATCAGCTTGCCGTGCGTGACAGAAATCTCCTTCACGTGCGGCGCATAAATGATGAGTTCGCCACCATCTGCCACCACGGGTTCGAGTTTATACATGCACTTGCCCGCCACCCACAGTTCGTCGTACATCGCCGGCGCACAGGACAGCACCGTGTGGAACGGTTTGGGTCGCGTGGTGATGTGCGTGGTGCGCGAAACTTCACTTGCCGCATCCCAGGCGGACTCGGGCGTGCCGAAGAAAAGTCCGGCCAGCGATTTGTCCGGCGCAACGACCATCGCAAAACAACGCTTGTCCACTTTGACCAACGCGCCCGCTCGGTCCACGACTTTGCGCACCGGCGTCCATTTACTGCCGATGATCATCGGGTTGGTGCAAACCGCGCCAAGCCAGTGGAAGAAATTCAGAATCTTCGGCCCACCGATGCCAGGGAACAGATACTTGTTGCCGCCGGAGAACCCTACGACCTCATGCGGGAAGACCGGCCCGACAATGATGATCTGGTCGTAGTTGAAGACGTGCTTGTTGATTTCCACGGGCACATCCATCGAGAACAAACCGTCGGTCAGCGCCGCGATATCCGCTGCTGGAATCACACCCACTTCCTGCAATGCCGCCGGGTTGTCCCATTCGTGATTCAGGAATTTCACCTCGCTGTAGCGCGAGCGTCGCTCCTCCAGCGTGATTTCCAAGCGACCACATATCGCCTCTTCGCTCATCGGCGGATGCGTGCCGAGCGCGATCATCAAGTCCAACGCCTTCGTCGCGCCGCCGATCTGTGCCGCGATCTGCTTGAACATCAAACCAACCGGCGCCGTCCGCGTGTGATCCGGAACGACCAGCAACACTCGCTTGCCTTGATAACTGGCGACAGGAAGCGCCTCGGCGACCAGCGCCACGACGTCTGCATCCGTGAGTTTGCC
>JAFMIZ010000108.1 GCA_017853715.1 Pedosphaera sp. | reverse complement strand
GTTGACTTCAGCCACCATTCGAGGGAAGCGGGGGGCATGGTGTGCCGTCCGCTACGGTCAGCGGATGTTCATCAGCGAAATCGACGGCAGTGGCCGGCTCCAGCTCGATGGCAGCCTGGTGCCCCTTTGAAGAGTTCCGGGCGGTCTGCTTCCCATCGCGGCGCCAGGCTATTTCGCCTTGCCATGGCCAGTGATGCTCGCGAGGCGTGCTGCCAGTCGTTTGACCGTCTCGGGATGTTCTGACGCCAAGTCCTTCGTTTCACCTGGGTCGCTGGCCAGGTCAAAGAGCAATCCCGGCTCAGAAATGTTCAGGATTTCCCACGGGCCGAGTTTTTCACGCGTGCGACCGGGCGACACATATTTCCACTGGCCCTCTCGCAATGAGAGACCGTTGGCATGTTCGACGATGTGATCGCGGCCTTGTTTACTGTCCCCCTGTAGCGCTGGCAAGACGTTCAAACTGTCAGGCATCGTGGTCGCGTCCGGTTTTACCTTCACCAGCGCGCCCAAGGTCGCCGGGAAATCTACCTGGCTGATCAACGCGTCGGAAACGCCCGGCTTGATCCGGGCTGGCCAGCGCACGAGGAAGGGCACGCGCGTCCCGCCCTCGAACAAGCTGTATTTGCCCCCGCGATAAGGGCCCGCCGGTTTGTGGTTGCCGAGTTTCTCGTTGGCAAAGTCCTTGTAGCCGTCATCCAGCACGGGGCCGTTGTCGCTGGACAGGATCACCAAGGTGTTTTCGGACAGCTTCAAGTCATCCAGCTTCCTGAGAATCTCTCCCACACACCAATCGAACTGAACGATCGCATCGCCGCGGGCTCCCATGCTGGTCTTGCCGACAAAACGGGGATGGGGTACGCGGGGCACGTGGATGTCGTGTGTTGCAAAGTAGAGGAAAAACGGTTTGTCCTTCGATTCCTCAATGAATTTCAACGCTTTTTTGGTGAACACATCCGCCATGTCCTCATCCTTCCACAATGCTGCCTCGCCGCCCTTCATGAAACCGATACGGCCGATCCCATCGATCACGGCCTCGTTGTGTCCGTGGCTCCAATCCAGCTTGAGCGTGTCACGATTGCTCGTGCCGGTTGGTTCGCCGGGGAAAGGCTGCTTGTAATTCACTTGGATTGGATCGCTCTCGACGAGCCCGACGACGCGATGATTCTCGACGTAAACGCAGGGGACACGATCACCGGTGGCGGCCATGATGAAGGAGTAATCAAATCCGATTTCATTGGGTCCCGGTTTGATCTCGCCGTTCCAATCCAGCTCCCCACGCGAACTGCCAAGGCCCAGATGCCATTTGCCGACCACGGCAGTCCGGTAGCCCGCCTTTTGCAACAACGAGGGTAAAGTGGCGCGTCCCGGCTCGATGATGAGCGCCGCATCACCGGGCAGCACTCCCGTGCCTGATTTCCTGAACGCATATTCACCCGTGAGCATCGAGTAGCGTGAGGGCGTGCAGGTGGCAGACGAACAGTAACCGCTGTTGAACCGCAATCCCTCGGCGGCAAGACGGTCCACATTGGGAGTCGTTACTCCAGTTGCCCCATAACAACTCACATCGCCGAAGCCCACATCGTCGCCGTAGATGAGGACGAAGTTGGGGGCCGCGGTGCCGTTGGCTGTAAATGATGCGAGACTGGAGCAAGCTAAGGTGATGAGCGCAGCCAAGCATTGCGTGAGGGAAACCCGGTGTGGTGAGGTGGGCTTTGGATGGTGTCGCATGATGGGTGAGCATGTGAACGCCTGAATCGAGAGGCAAGCAGGTTATCGTTACTCCGGTCAAAAACGTCGCGTCCGGATCTCGCTGAACAAACTTGTGAGGGCGCGCAGGCGTTCGCACAATGTTGGCCGTGCCAGTTAAGTCTAGATCAACCCAGCTCGCGACCGGGCGCAAACCGCTTGTCTTCCTGATTCTGGTGGCGTTCTCGGTGTTTGGCGGCTTGGCTTGGATTTGGTGGCTGGCCCAAAGTGATGCCCGGTCAAGGCAGGTTTTCGCAGGCAACAATGGGAAATTCTCCCTCGCGCCGCAGAACGAAGCGTATGCGGAGTATGGTGGATCGGAAAGCTGTCGGGAATGCCATGAGGAGGCTTTTAAGGCGTGGGCGCATTCCCATCACGGGCTGGCGGAGCGGGATCCGTCCTCAACCGAGGAGGGGCCTGCATTCAATCCGCCCGGCACCTTGAAGCATGGCACGCAGCAGACTTCCTTCCGCGAGCGCAACGGGCAGTTTGAATTGGTCACGCCCGGTTTGAGCGGCACCAACGAAGTGTTCGCGGTTAAGCGCGTCATCGCCGAGAACCCCTTGCGTCAGATGCTGGTCGAGTTTCCCGGTGGACGTCTGCAGGCTACCGAAGCCGCTTGGGACCCGCGCTCCAATGAATGGTTCAACGTGTATGGCGAAGAGGACCGTAAGCCCGGCGAGTGGGGGCATTGGACCGGGCGTGGCATGAACTGGAACAACATGTGCGCCACCTGCCACAATACCCGGGTGCGCAAGAACTACGACGCGCCCACCGACAGCTATCGCACCGCGTTCGTGGAGAAGGGGGTGGGTTGCGAGTCCTGTCATGGCCCCATGAAGGCGCACAACGAATGGCAATACGCCAACAAGGGCAGGGGACTCAAAGACCCCACGCTGGCGAAGCTGAGTCGCGACCAGATTTTCGACAACTGTGCCGCCTGTCACTCGCGTCGCGCGGAGATCACCGGCGATCCCAAACCAGGTGACAGTTATTTCGACCACCACCTGCTATCCATCGTGGATGACTCGAACCTGTTTTATCCCGATGGCCAGATCTGGGACGAAGACTATGAAGTGACGGCATTCATGGGCAGCCGCATGTATCACAAGGGCGTGCGCTGCATGGATTGCCACGACAACCACAGCGCCAAGGTGCGCTTGCCCGGCAACTTCATGTGCCTGAGTTGTCACGGCGAGGGCTCCACGAATGCGCCGGTCATCAATCCCGTCACCCATAGTCGTCATAAGGTGTGGGGCTACGACAGCAGCGGCGTTCTCACCAACGGCAACCTCGCCCAATATAACCCCAAGACCGTCGCCGAGCAGGGCGGTGAATGCGTAAACTGCCACATGCCACAGACCGTTTACATGCAGCGCCACTGGCGGCACGACCACGGCTTCACCATTCCCGATCCGCTGCTGACCAAACAGTTTGGTGTCCCGAACGCCTGCGAGCGTTGCCACGCCGACAAGGGCACGGATTGGAACTTGAAGCACGTGGAGGACTGGTATGGCGAGAAGATGAATCGTCCCTATCGTCAACGGGCACAGATCATCGCTCGCGCCAGGCAGGGTGACCCGACTGCACGCGACGGATTGTTGGCCATGCTGGAGAAGGAGGAGATTGCTTATTGGCAGGCCGTCGCGGCGGGATTGTTGCAACGCTGGTCGGGCGACCCAGCGGTTGTGCGCGCGTTGACGGGCCAACTCAATCACAGCAATGCACTGGTGCGTCAGATGGCCGTTCACGGACTGGCCCCGGCGGCACAAGCGGGCAATCCAGCAGCGCAATCGGCCATCGCCGCCAAACTCAAAGACTCCGCGCGCAACGTGCGCATCGAGGCGGCGCGCAATACCGTGGCCACGTTGGACACCAACTCACTCGCGGGCACCGAGTATCTCCACTTCCTCGACCACGTCAGCGACCAACCTCTCGGACAGATGCAAGGCGGCGTGTTTCACTTGATGCGCGGGGATGTCACCAATTCCCTGCCGCACTTTGAGAAGGCGGTTCGGTGGGATCCTTATTCGGCAGGCATCCGGCATGAGCTGGCGGTGGTTTACAGCCAACTGGGGCGCAGTCAGGATGCGGTGGCGCAACTGGAGCAGGCTGTTAAGCTCGCGCCCAACGACGGAGAGTTCCATTACAAGCTCGCGCTCGCGCTCAATGAGGTCGGCCAATCGACCCGTGTGGTCCAACAACTGGAACGCGCCGTGCAGTGCGATCCGCAACATGCCCGGGCATGGTATAACTTGGGGCTCGCTCGTAACGGTGCAGGCGACGCCGAAGGTGGTGTGGAAGCGCTGTTGCGAGCCGAAGCCGCCGAGCCGAATGACTCGCGCATTCCGTATGCCCGAGCGACTATTCTGGCGCGATTGGGCCGGGTGTTTGAGGCGCGCGCCGCAGCGCAACGGGCCTTGCAACTGGATCCTGACAATCAGTCCGCTGCGATCTTGCTCCAGCAATTGAACCGGCAGTAGCCCGTGAATTTCCGTTCAACTTTTGGCATAATCGGTTATCACTTGGGCGCGGAAGCATTCCGGTGAAAACGCTGCACCTTTACATCCTGCGCCAGATTCTCGCCACGCTGTGCATGACAGTGGTGGTGTTCATCTTCGTGCTGCTCGTTGGCAACGCGCTCAAGCAGGTGCTGGATCTGATGGTCGGTGGCCAGGCCAACGCTGGTTTGGTGGTGAAGGCCATCGGATTGCTCATGCCCTACGTGTGCGCTTACTCGCTGCCGATGGGCATGCTCACGGCTGCGCTGCTCGTGTTCGGACGATTCAGTGCCGACAATGAACTCACGGCTGTCCGTGCCAGCGGCATAAGCCTGGTTTCCCTGGTGCTGCCGGTGTTGTTGCTGAGTCTTGTGCTGTGCGGGTTCAGCGCCTACGTGAATCTGGAACTGGAACCCAAGACCCGCACGCAGTTCAAAGCATTGGTGGCGCAGGCCAAGTTTGACCTCACCTCGGTGCAATTACCCGAAGGACGTTACATCCGCGACTTCGATAACGTCATCTTCTACGTCGGCAAAAATGACAAGGGTGAGCTGCACGATGTGACGGTGATGTATTTGCCTGACAAAACAAACGTTGCCAGCACCGTAGTGGCAAAACGGGGCAGGGTGTGGGTGGAGGAGGGCACGGGTGAGCTTCGCGTCAAACTGTTCGAGGCGCAGGCCATGACCATTTTGAAGGGGCAGGAGAATCAGATCATGCCCGCCAGCGTTGGGGATCTGGAGTTCACGCCAAAAGATCCGCGCGAGAAAAAGAAAGGTGGCGGCAAAGCTTCCGTGGATAAAATGACGCTCAGTCAGTTGCGTCAGGAGTTGCGCGAGGTGGAGGCGGCATTTGCGCTGCCGGCAACCGGATTGACTCCGGCAGAACGAGCCGCGGCTTTGAAGCAGTTGAAGCGGGCTCGTGACGAGGCAACGTGCCCGATTCGCGTGCAGATTCAACGTCGCCTGGCGTCATCCTTTGCGTGCTTTGGGTTCACGCTGATCGGCATCCCGCTGGGTATTCGTGTGCATCGGCGCGAGACCAATGTTGGCTTCCTCATCGCGCTGGGACTGGTGATGGTCTACTACACGCTGATGCTCATCGGCACTGGTTTGGACACGCGCCCGCAGTTTTTCCCCCAATATCTGGTGTGGCTGCCGAACTTTATTTTTCAGGGAGTCGGCGCAGTGTTGCTCTGGCGGGCTGATCGCGGAGTGTGAGCTTGCTGGCTCAAGCTGGCTGCGTCGCCAGATACCAACCGTAGCCGGCCACGATCGCGACCGGCACCAGCCCGCCGACGATTCCTCCCACGATATGGCCATTGCGAAGTCCTAGAAGCTTTTCCAGCCGGGGTCCGATCTGGCCGCCAAGAAGCCATCCCACTGCGCCGCACACAAAGAAACTGAAGATGTTCGCCTTGGGCGCCACCGCTAACCATTGCGGTTCGCGTGCGACGATCGCGGCGATGGAGCCCAAGGCGAACAACCCAAGAATGGAGCCCACGGCTAGCGCAATAAGCGCGGCGAGGTTGGCTTGTCCAAACGAGGGCTTGTTGATCACGGTTAAAGTATGTCGCTGGACTTTGATTGGATTACGGGTGGATAGAAAGTGGGATTACCCCTTCACGGTGTTGGGGCAAGGGGTGATGTGGCGTCAACCGTGACCCGCTTGCCGCTTTCCCATCTAATCTCGTTGGTGCCGATGCTCAAGGCCCGGGGAATCATCTGGATCTTGGTTGTGCCGAACGCCAACACAACCGTTCCGGGTAAAAAGGTTGTGTCTTGGAAAATGCACTGGCCGCCAGGCACGGGAAAGGGCACCGGGCGCGGGGTATCAAAGCGGATCGTTTGGGCGCCGTGACCTGCATTTTGATTTGTTTCGGCGAACTGGACTGTCACCGGGCCGAGCTTTTGGCTGAGTTGCTCCAGCGTCACCGTCACGAGCCTGGTGCCGTTGGTCGTAAAGGTGACCTGCCATGGCGTATCCACGACCCGCCGACTCTCGATGAACCAATAGCCGAACACATACAAGGCCAGTGAAAGGCCAAAGGCGACGAGCAAGTGGCGCGAGAACCGTTCTTGTTTCATGAAGCGAGTAAAAAGACCGAAGAGCCGGTTTGGTGGAGCCGACAGGATTCGAACCTGCGACCTTCTCATTGCGAACGAGACGCTCTACCAACTGAGCTACGACCCCGCACCAAAAAGCGGCGATACAACTAGTGGTAATCATCCCCGCAGGCAAGCTCATACTGGGTGGCGCTCCATCTTGAGCCTCCTTGTTATCCTCGTCCTCGGCCACCCGCTCCAAGCCTTTTGCGGGCAAGGGAAGGAGGTTGGTTGAGGCGCGCACCTAGGCCCGTCCCGCGCATTTCGGCGGACGGGAGCGTTAATTCTGTTCAAGCGGTCGTGCTGCCGGAGGGTGTTCTGTTATTCACCGTCGTGAATAACAATCAGTTGCAATTCCCTTGGGAGCGGTAATTGCGCGGTTTTGGGCGTGATTCAACGACGGTCAGATTGGTCGCTGTTGGTGAACAATTTTGTGGACAAGAATCAGTAGTCAGTGAGGCGACTCGTGATATTGTGTATCAGTTCATTGAAAGAACTGAGACGGCTGACGGTAAGCGAAAGCGAGTCGGCGGCAGTTTCAAGGATACGCCCGGGCAACCGGGGAAAGGTCAAGTCAGGCTGGTTGACGAGACCCCTGTGAAGTCGGTTGAAATATACTTGATGGAAGAGGCAGGATTCACCAGTTCCTCTGGCAGCGTTCGCGCGCTGTCAGTAAACGCGAAAAAGGAACTTGGCAGCGAGGAGCGATGAGAAACCGCTTCGAACTGAGTCAAGTAGCCCAGGTTGGTTTCGGACTTGGGTGAATCGCAGTTACCCAGAGGGTAATGGTTGCTACTGTGCATCAGCACGGACAGGTGACTCTGGCGGCCGGAAATAATCATTCCAGGTCAGCCAAAGGAAAGACGCTGAAAGGCGGGACAAAGTGAGCATCTGGATCGGGAAGGACACGGAGTCGCGGCAAGGCTCGTGAAAAACTTCCGAAGATTGGCGGCGCTAAAAACGGCACCGCTGAACTGTGAGCAAAACGCAACCTGAGAGTTAAGAGGCGAGACCCGTGGCTTGAGGACAACGCACCGCCAGAAGCGGTGGCCGCCCTTGGGCTAAGTGGTCAAGACGCGCAAGTGAATCGCAGACGTGTCTTGATCTGGTTCGCAGGCCGGTGGCGCAACCACCAGTCAAAGCGAGCTGAAAAGCCTCACTCGAAATCCAGTGGCGGCGACGCGCTGGACGGCCCTGCTACGAGGCCGGAGACTCCGCTTGCCGTGGAGAATAGCGTCGGGAAGCTGGCAGCCCCTGAGGCGCCTAATGCCGGCACGGGAAAGAGAGAGTGGCGAACTCCCATCCCCCACTTTGGCCCCGGTCTGACCTTAAAAAGTCGGGCCGGGGCCTTTGTCTCTCACAAAATAAGGGAAAGCTGCGAAGATCGTGACCCCTGTGGTTGGGTTTAGGCAAGTAGAGATGATGGCGTTGAGTGAGGTTGAGCGGTTTCCAGTGGAGCACAGCCCCGGCTATGGCCGGGGCTTTGGCGTTTAAGATCTGGAGGGGGCTTTGCCATTCCTTGCCGCGATTGGGCCGGATGAGGTTGAAGTAATGCCGGTAGGTGGTGACCTTGCGCCAGAAGTCGAGGGGACCGGTGAAGGATTCGCGGTCGAAGAACTCATCTCCGCACTGGAAGCCCAAGGGACAACCCAAAGCCGTGTCCGCGAAGGCGTCTACTTTTGTGGGGCCTGCCGCCGGCA
>JAFMIZ010000024.1 GCA_017853715.1 Pedosphaera sp. | reverse complement strand
AGAATTGGCAAGCGCCCCGGAATTCCGTGGTGAACCTTTTAATTTCAAGCACCATCCACCCAAGCGTCGCTTCTTCAGTTTGGCAATAGATTTCTTCATCTCCGCGATGTGTCTGTCGGCGGCACAGGCGTGGGTGATGTAAGCGATCCTGCCATTCAGCCCGATCAAGAAACTGAGCCGATGGGCAAAAAATTTTTACCGTTTCGCACGCCATAGGCATCGGCAATCTTGCCGTCTACATCCACCAGCAAAGAAAAGTTCAAATTGTGTTTGGCGCGAACTTCTTATGGCTGTCGACGGAGTCAAAACTCACGCCGACAACCTCGACGTTTTCCTCACTGAGATCGCCCATGTTGTCGCGCAAACTGCACGCCTGCTTGGCACAACAGCCCGTGAAGTCTTTGGGATAGAAATACAGCAGAACAATCTTATTGCCAACACTGGCGGAGAGTTTCCATTCCGCACCAGCATCATTATTACCGATCAACAGCAGTGCCTTGTAGCCCGCTTTAGGCATACCAGCAGCTGCGGCCATTTGCACCCCAACCAAAAGCAGGACCGCGAGGACAGTGGATATGCACTTTGAAGCGAAGGGTTTTTCATTGGACACAACCTAGTTTGTTAACTGGTTCAGTGGACTGGTTGGACAAAAATTCTTACAAGTGAACTTTTTCGAAGTTTGAAAGGGCCGCGCTTGGTCTTGTGCGTTGACGCCGGCCTCTGGCCGGCTCAATCGGACGTCCCGCCGAATTGCGCCTGGGAACGTCTCTTGTTCCAAATCCATCTCACCAAAAATGAACCGTCTTGCCGGTTTCCGGCGGGAGGTCGGAAACTACAGGCCCAAGGTATGTGCCACCCGGGGCGAGCGGCGCAGTCCGTTCTGGAACCATAATTTCCACACCATGACCAACGCTTCGAACACGATGTGCTTGGACATCTTGGAGTGGCCCTGGGCGCGCTCGGTGAAGATGATGGGCACTTCGACGACCTTGTAACCGCCGCGCCAAAGGCGGTGGTTCAACTCAATCTGGAAGCTGTAGCCGTTGGATTGGATCTCATCCAACTTGAGCACTTCGAGCGCGCGTCGCGTAAAGCATTTGAAGCCACCGGTGGGATCCGCGATGGGCATGCCCGTGATGTAGAGCACGTAAATCGCGGCACACTTGCTCAACATGAGTCGCGGCAAGGGCCAGTTGATGATGCGGATGCCGCCCACGTAGCGGGACCCGATCACACAATCCGCGCCCTGCTCTGCCGCCTCGATCAGTCGAGGAATGTCATCCGGATTGTGGGAGAAGTCCGCGTCCATCTCGAGGACGTAATCGTAGCCATGCTCCAAGGCCCAAGTGAATCCCGCGATGTAGGCGCGACCCAAACCAACCTTTTGCTGACGGTGGAGCACGTGAACTTGGTGGTGTTTGGCCGCCAGTTCATCGGCGAGTTTGCCCGTGCCGTCAGGGGAATTGTCATCAACCACCAGCACCTCAACCGGGCGGGACAGACTCAAAAGCCGCTGTAGGAGCGGGGGAAGATTCTCCCGCTCGTTATACGTTGGAACCACGACCAGCGCTTTTTTCATCGGAAAACGTGCCTGTGAGATAGTGGAACATTGACCGTGAAACAAGGCGCGAGTTCAATCATGGCAAAACTGAGGGCTGAGACCAGTTTCACAGCCCTGTGTCTGTGTAGTTCGAAAAGCACCCTACAGCTTCCCCTGAAGCATCAATCCTCGTTCATTTGTAAAAACTGCCGGTGGTCAGCCACAGCTTCGCTCATCCTTGTTTTCAGATCACATCTACGGCGAAAGCTCAGATTGCCCGCAAGCAAATCAAGCTGGTAATCGCCTCCTGCTCCGAGTGGCATTTCCGGCCCAAACACGTTCCGACTGAAACGGTGATGGACACAACCACCAGGCTCAGGAAAGCACTCGCTTGAAAGACAGGATAATGAACTTCTGCTAGGCAAGGCCCTTGACACCCCATCCCGTCCGATAGGCTCGCCGGACAAATTGATTGGCTTCACTGAGACCGAACTTAAGTTCAGAGGCATGCCATTCCAGCGTGGTGTGCGGGAATCGAGACGCAACACCGCCAAGCAGAATTGCCTCGGTAAGTGGCCCGGCATAATTGAAATCCGCAGAGGTCTTGCGCTTGCCCTGGCAGGCTTCGATGAACTCTCCCCAGTGATTTCTATCGCTTAGTTCGGGAAACTGGAAGCTCGCGTATTTCGCGTCCGGATACAGCATCGGCCGACTGTAGTGAGGCAGGACCATGATGCCTTCAGTCCCAATAAATACCGACCCAGTCTTGGGAGCATCATCTCCTTCAAGCGAAGCCACGACATCCAATGGCAACTTTGAAGTGCCGTCATACCAGGTAAGCTGCAGCCTGTCCGATGCGGTGTGGGAGGTGCCGGCAAAGTGGTAAATCACCTTCCCATTGAGAGCCCAGTTGTATTCATAAGGCGCCGGGCCTTCGGAACGCACCGCGATCGGGGCCGATAATCCAACTGCCTCGAATACCGGATCCAAGATGTGGCATCCCATATCTCCGAGTGTGCCGGTGCCAAAATCCAAGCGCTTTCGCCAGTTGCCTGGATGATAATATCCACCCCCGATGAACGGACGTTCGGCGCAAACGCCCAGCCAGAGATCCCAGTCAAACCCTGCGGGCACAGGATCTATCCGCTCGGGCCTGGGTGACATATCGCCCCAGGATTTTGGGCACCAAGAGTGGACCTCCTTGATCTTGCCAATGACACCTTCATGCACCAGACGCACGGCCGTACGGTAATAAGTTGATGCATGAATCTGGATGCCCATCTGCGTGACCACCTTCCGCTGGCGGGCGATTTCCGTCATGCGACGAACTTCAGAAAGATCGTGTGCCAGCGGTTTCTGACCATAGACGTGTTTGCCCATTTGCATTGCGCTCACAGCGATGGGTGCGTGCATATGGTCGGGGGTGGAGACGTTGACGGAGTCAATATTGTTGGCCTCCCGATCGAGCAGTTCGCGCCAGTCCTGATAGATTTTTGCCTTGGGGAATTTCTTTCTGGCCGCCACGGTCCGCCCCAGGTCCACGTCACACACGGCAACGATTTCAACACCCGGACATTCGGAGATTTTCGTAAGGTCCGCCCACGCCATTCCACCGGCACCAAAACTCGCGTGGCGCAATGTGCCATTGCGCGAGCGCCCCGTCATGCAACTGGTCACATAGGGTGTGGCAATGGCCGCACAGCCAAGGGTCTTCAAAAACGAGCGGCGCGAGTAGGATTGGTTATTTCGCATGATCTTTACGCGTGATGGTCGGTTGAGTCATTTGCGGAATACATTACATAACGATACCCGCCGCGGTGAACGGCAAAGCTCAAGAGACCACCGGATGGGCGCTGGAGAGTTTCCAGATCATAATTCGCGGAACCACAACCAGCTCTTTTTTAATTGGAAACTGTGCCTGTTAGGTAGCGGAACTCGGACTACGAAACAAGGCGCGAGTTCAAAAGGGGCCTGATCGCTCGGCTGAAAACTTGCCTCAAGACTCCAGTAACTGTGTAATCGCCGGCAACGGATCCACCACCATGATTATCAATCGTCGTTCCTTTGTAACAACTCTCGGATTGTCAGCCGCAGCCTCGGCCATACCCTGCGCCGCGCCGCTGGCTGCAGCGGAAGCTCAACCTGCCCGCAAGCGCATCAAGCTGGCGATCGCCTCCTACTCCTACTGGCATTTTCGAACCCAGCGCGTCCCGATCGAAACCGTGATGGACAAAGCGGCCATGCTCGGAGTTGAAGCGGTGGATATTTTGCATCGGCAAATGGACTTGGAGGAGAAGGCACCGCTTGATGTTGCGGGACGTGCTTATTTGCGCGGGCTAAAGCGCCACGCGTTCCGCAACGGCCTAGATATTTGTTGTGTTTCCACGCACCAAAGTTTTCTCAATCCAGATGCGGACCGACGGGCCGCCAATGTAGCGCACACCGAGAAGTGCATCGAGATCGCCTACGAGCTGGGCTGCCCGTGCATTCGCATCAACACGGGAACGTGGGGCACCTCAAAAAGCTTCGACGACTTGATGGCGCGTCACGGCGTGGAGGACGTTCTGTCCGGATGCACTGAGGACGAGGGATTCAAATGGTGCGTGGATAGTATCACCCGCTGTTTGGCAAAAGCGGAAGAATGCGGCGTGCTGCTTGCTTTGGAAAATCATTGGGGCTTGGGGCGGACGCCCGAAGGTTTGTTGCGAATTTTAGACAGCATCAATTCCCCATGGCTGGGCGCACTGATGGACACAGGGAACTTTTTATTCCCGCCCTACCAAGCGGCGGCCTACGACAAGCTGGCTCAAATCGCTCCCAAGGCAGTTTACGTGCAAGCCAAGACGTATCCCGGCGGCGGAGAATGGTATTCACTCGATATTGACTACAAACGCATCGCCAAACTTCTGGCTGATGCGGGCTACTCGGGCTACGTCGCACTGGAAATGGAGGGCAAGGAAGACCCTGACAAAGCCGTGCCCGCCAGTGTCGCCATGCTCCGCAAGGCGTTTGGTTAAAAAGCACGGCAGCACACACGCTGTCCCACACTGTACGAGGTTTTCCCATCCACTCCTTGCATCGCGCGCCGGTGTTTTGTGTAATGCGCCGCGTTCAAGATGAGTTCAGCCAAGAAAAAAACCGACCAGCCAGAGCTGCCTATCGAAGGCACCCCTGCCGCAGCCAGGCCCACGAAGTCTCGCGAGACCTCCAATGGCAACGGCGACCATGTCATCGCCGAGGAAGCCCCGGCGATTGTGCATCGCCCGTTCGATCCGGCCAAAATCGAGCAACCGCTGCATCGCCGCGTCAACACCGGCTTTCTTGAATACGCTTCCTACGTCATTCGCGATCGCGCCATTCCCGCGCTGGCAGACGGTTTGAAGCCCGTGCAACGCCGCATCCTCTGGGCGCTGCATCGCACGGATGATGGCCGCTTCACCAAGGTGGCCAACGTCGTGGGCGACACAATGAAGTTTCACCCGCACGGCGACGCGTCCATCGGTGACGCCCTCGTGGTGCTGACGAACAAGCGTTACCTCATCGAGGGCCAGGGTAACTTCGGCAACATTTACACCGGCGACCCCGCCGCCGCTCCGCGTTATATCGAGTGCCGCCTCACGGAACTGGCGCGAACAGAGCTGTTCAACGACGAGATCACCGAGTTCGTTCCCAGCTATGACGGGCGCAACAAGGAACCCGTTGCATTTCCCTCCAAGCTGCCGCTGACTTTGATGCTTGGCACCGAGGGTATCGCGGTCGGCATGTCCTCGCGCATTCTGCCGCACAATTTCCCCGAACTGCTCCAGGCACAGATCAATATCCTCAAGAAGCAACCGTTCAAATGCCTGCCGGACTTCGCGACGGGCGGTCTGATGGATGCGCGGGATTATCAGGACGGCAAGGGCTCCGTAAAGGTCCGCGCCAAGATCAAGGAGAAGGATGATTCCACCGTTGTCATCAAAGAGATTCCGCCGACTACGACCACGGAGTCGTTGATTGCGTCCATCGAAGACGCTGCGCGCAAGGGCAAGATCAAGATCAAGTCCATCAACGACTTTACGTCCGAGGAAGTCGAGATCGAGGTCAAGGCGGCCAGCGGTTTCAGCACCGAGCAACTGACCGACGCGCTCTACGCTTTCACCGGCTGCGAAGTCACCATTGCCAGCCGCATCGTGGTCATCCGCGACAATCGCCCGGTGGAATTGACCGTCAGCGAAGTGCTCGAAGCCAACACGGCCCAACTGGTGGACATCCTGCGCCGCGAGTTGGAGCTGAAGCAACGCAAGCTCGAGGACGAACTGCACTTCCGCACCTTGGAGCGCATCTTCATCGAGGAACGCATCTACAAGCTCATCGAGAAGTGCAAGACGAACGAGGCCGTGATGGCCGCCGTTTACGAGGGATTCAAACCGTTCCGCCGCCAGATGGTGCGCGACCTGACCGATCCCGACGTGGAGCGCCTGCTGCAAGTGCGCATCCGCCGGATTTCGCTGTTCGACATCAACAAACACCGCGAGGAGTTGGAATCCACCAAGGCGGATCTGGCCGAGACGCAAAAGCATCTCAAGAACGTGGTGAAATACACCGTCGCCCACTTGGAGGCGTTGCTGGAGAAATATGGCCCGATTTACCCACGCCTTACCACGAAGTCTGCGCGCCACGAGGTCGTGGACGTCAAGGCTGTGGCCGCCAAGGCGTTCAAGGTCAGCTACGATCGCGCGAGCGGCTACATCGGCTATAAGGTCAACGGCGACGAGTTCAAGCTGGAGTGCACCAAGTTCGACAAGGTGTTGATGGTTTATAAAGACGGCACCTACAAGGTCACCGAACTGCCGGAGAAGCTATTCGTCGGACCGGAGCTGTTCTACTGCGGCCTGCCCGAGCGCGAACGGGTGTTTACCTGCGCCTATACCGACCGCCATGCCAGTTACCTGAAGCGGTTCACCTTTGGCGGCACAATCATGAACAAGGCCTACGCCTGCATCCCGGAGAAGTCGCGTCTGCTGTTCTTCGCGGCGGACACGCCCAAGATTCTCTACGTGCGCTACAAACCCGCACCGCACCAGAAGATCAATCAACAGACCTGCGACCCGAACGAGATCGAAGTCAAAGGCCCGAAGACCCGCGGCCGCCAGATTTCCATCAAGGACATCAGTTCCGTGACGCCCGAGCCAACCCGCGGCTGGGATGATAGTGCGACCACGACGAAGATCATCTTTTCGTGAACTGGGCGGCGCGGCAGCGCCGCCCCACCTTATCTTTGGTAGGGCAGAGCTGCTGTTCTGCCTTAATCTTAGCTATCATCCTGATTTCCTGATACCTAAATTGAACCTTTCTGATGGCCATTCGTCCTCGACCACGGTAGGTGTTCACCGTTAGTTTTACGCCCTCATCAGAGATGAACTATGGATGAACTGTTAAAGATTCTCGCCACGAACGCGCTCGAAACGCACGCGAACATCGCCCGCATGCTGAATGTGCCCGCCGCCGAGGTGGACGCCCGCATAGCCGCCTACGAGAAGCAGGGTGTCATCCGCGGCTACCAGGCCGTGCTCAATGAGGACCAGCTCGATCTCGACAAGGTCACAGCGGTCATCGAAGTGAAGGTGACCCCTCAACGCGAGGGCGGCTTCAACACCATTGCCGACCGCATCAGCCGCTATCCCGAGGTCAGTTCCGCCTACCTGATGAGTGGCGGTTACGATCTGTTGTTGTTTATCGAGGGCAAGAACCTGCGTCAGGTGGCGGCCTTCGTCAGTGAAAAGCTCGCGCCCCTCGACGGCGTAATTTCCACTTCCACCCATTTCATGCTCAAGACTTACAAACGGTTGGGCGTGCAGATGCACCAGGAATCCTCCGATGAACGCCTCAGTGTCGCTCCATAACCGCATCAACACCGTCGTCCGCGACATCCCGCGCTCGGGCATTCGCGATTTCTTCGACATCGTCACGACCATGAAGGACGTGATCAGTCTGGGCATTGGCGAGCCCGACTTCGACACACCGTGGCATGTGCGCGAGGCCACCGTCTTCGCGCTCGAACGGGGCGCCACGCATTACTCCAGCAACCTCGGTTACATCGAGCTGCGCCGGGCGTTGTCTAAATACGTCGCCAAGCATTTCGGCGCGGAATACAATCCGGACAACGAAGTGCTCGTCACCGTCGGGGTCAGTGAGGCGCTGGACATCGCTTTGCGCGCGCTGATCAATCCCGGCGAGGAAGTGCTCTATCACGAGCCGTGCTACGTGTCGTATCGCGCAACCATTCTGTTCGCGGGGGGCAAACCGCTCGCCGTCGAAACGAAAGCCGAGAATGGTTTCCGCCTGACCCGCCAGATGCTCGAAGCGAAGTGGACGCCCAACACGAAGCTGTTGATGTTGAATTTCCCCAACAACCCCACCGGCGCCATCATGGACCGAAGGGATTTGGAGGACATCGCCGCGTTCGCCCGGGAGAAGGACCTCATCGTGATCACCGACGAGATTTACGCCGAGCTGACGTATGACAACCCGCACACGAGCATCGTGAGTTTGCCCGGCATGAAGGAGCGCACGGTATTCCTGCACGGTTTTTCCAAGGCGTGGGCCATGACCGGCTACCGACTCGGCTACGCGTGCGGTCCGGCGGAACTCATCGAGGCGATGATGAAGGTGCATCAATACACGATGCTCTGCGCTTCGTCGCTGGCGCAAAAGGCCGCCATCGAGGCCCTCACCCGCCCGGAAATTGACGTGGGCGAAATGGTCGCCGAATACCGCCGCCGCCGGAACTACATCGCAACCGCCTTTGCAGATATGGGACTGGAGTGTCACCGTCCGCTCGGTGCGTTCTACGCCTTCCCCAGCATCGCGAAGTTCGGCCTCAAGTCGAAAGACTTCGCGCTGAAGTTGCTGCATGATGAAAAAGTTGCCGCCGTTCCCGGGACTGCCTTCGGCGAATGTGGCGAAGGTTTTCTCCGCTGCGCTTACGCCACTTCCTTCGACAACATCAAGGAAGCCATGGCGCGCTTAAAGCGATTCACAGGCAAGCTGTAACGTAAGGATGATGTTACCCACGTGGCTGCACTTCTGGGAGTGCAGCCTTTTTATTCGTGTATTGGGCATAGTGAGCCCCGTTCTGATGAACGTAACCGCGCTTAAGATAACACCCGGGAGGCGAAAAATTGGATGGCCCGCTCCAAGCCCGCGCTCAATTCACCCCGAGGAACAAACCCCGCCTGGATCAGTTTCTCGATCGAAGCTATGGAGTGCTTCACGTCCCCTGCCCGCTCGGGTGCGTAGGTGATCCGGGATTTGGACTTGGTGAGCTGAATGATTTGCCTGGCCAGATGATTGACGCTCATGCGCTGGCCGTAAGCGACGTTGAACACTCCCGTCGCGGGAGATTGCGTCGCGAAGAAAACATTCGCGGCCACGATGTCCCGCACGTCGATGAAATCGCGCGTCTGCTCGCCGTCGCCGTAAATGGTGATGGGTTCATGACACAGCGCGCGCTCGATGAAGATGGGCACGGCAGCAGCGTATTGGCTGCGCGGGTTCTGGCGCGGGCCGAAGACGTTGAAATAGCGCAGTGCCGTGGTAGCCAGCTTGCCTTGCTCCGCAAAGCGGCGGCACAACTCCTCGCCCGCCAGCTTGGTGGCTGCGTAAGGACTTTTCGGCTCAGGCGTCATGGTCTCCACCTTGGGCACGACGGGGTTGTCGCCGTAAATCGCGGCTGAACTGCTGAGCACGAGCTTCTTAACGCCCGCGCGCGCAGCCTCCTCCAGCACTAGGGCGGTGCCGGTTGTGTTCAATTCCTCGCAACCCGCTGGATTAGCGACCGACTCAGGCACACTGACCATCGCCGCAAGATGGAAAACGTATTCCACTCCCTGCATCACAGTCGCCACCGTGGAGCGGTCCAGAATGGAGCCTGTTATCAGCTCGCAACTAAACCCTTCCAGGTTATGGAGAAAGCCGGAGCGGAAGTTGTCCAGCACGCGCACCTCGGCCTTCCCTTGGAAATGCTCCACCAAGTGGCTGCCGATGAATCCCGCTCCACCTGTGATCAGGACCTTCATTTTAGTGCAATCGTCCGTGCATCAATTCGCAATAGTTGTAGCAGCAGTTTGGTCATGGTCTTCCATCGGTCAAGCGCGGGCACGAAAAAGCGGAACGAAGCTCAGCTCCGTTCCGCTGAAAAACGACGCGAGCCACTAGCTCCCCAACTGCCCGAAGGGATTGTTGCTGAACACCTCGGCCTTGGGTGCCCCAGCCGCGGCGTCACGAACGATCTTCACGGGCTTGCCTTCACCGCCCGCTTGAGGCGCGGGCTTGACTGGCTGCGACTCATCTTGGTTCGGATCCTTTGCGCGCTTGTTGCGTGGCAGCGGGCTGACCATCAGATTGATGTTCTTGCCAATGAGCTTGGGCTGAAAATCCGGGTGACCCCAAGGCGCGATGCTCTCGACGAATTTCTGGATGACCTGAAACCCGAACTCGGTGTGCGCCATTTCGCGACCGCGAAAACGCAGCGCCACCTTGACCTTCATGTCATCACACAGGAATCCGATGGCGTGATTGACCTTTACGCCGAGATCGTGCGGATCGATACGCGGGCTGAGCTGGATCTCCTTCACCTCCCCAGCGTGCTGGTTCTTCTTGGACTCCTTCTCCTTCTTGGACTGTTCATAGCGAAATTTGCCGAAGTCCACGATGCGGCAGACGGGGGGGGTGGCGTTAGGAGCGATCTCAACTAAGTCCACCCCGGCATTGCGGGCGAGGTTGAGCGCATCGCCGAGTGGGAGGACGCCCAACTGCGCTCCTTGCTCTCCGATGACACGGACTTCCCGGGCACGAATTTTCCCGTTCACCCGAATGAAGGAAGCCTGCGAATTTGAAGGCCGAGAGGGGAAAGGCCGACTCAAGCGAACCTCACCAGTTGTAGATGTTGCATTCTAAAATAAACCACGTTCAAAACGAATTCCGTAACTTTCGAGGGTAGTAAAGCCGCTTCACCCCATCCCGCAAGCAGAAAAGTGTGTCCAATGGCCCGCCAGACGCCTCAGGCCGGTCTTTCGCTTTTGCCATGTGTTGGGCTGTTTGCCATGCTACGCGCCACATGAACCGCATCGTTGAACGCTTTCAACGCCTCACAACCCAGGGCAAAAAGGGCCTCGTCATCTACATCGGCGCAGGCGATCCGAATCTCGAAGCCACCCGGCAACTGGCGCTGGGGTTCGATCAAGCCGGGGTGGATGTGCTCGAACTGGGCGTTCCGTTCAGCGATCCGCTAGCCGACGGTTTGGTCAATCAGCTGGCTGCCCAGCGTGGTTTGGAATCCGGGACCACCCCGCCCAAAGTGCTGGAGACCGTCGCGGCGATCCGGCGTGAATCCCAAATGCCCATCGTATTCTACGTCTATTTCAACATCCTGCACAAACGCGGCGTAAAAGAGTTCATCGCCGACTGCGCCAGGGCGGGGGTGGACGGATTGCTCGTGCTGGACCTGCCGCCGGAGGAATCCGACAACTACGAACGTCTGATGGCTGAGGCGGGACTTTGCAACATTTACCTCATCGCGCCAACAACCCCGGAAGACCGCATGGAACTCATCGCCAAACGCGCGCAGGGTTTCATCTACTACGTCTCACGCGAAGGCGTCACCGGTATGCAGGCTAAAGTCTCCGACACCATCGGCAGCATGACCGCCAAGATTCGTGCGCACACCCAACTGCCCATCGCGGTCGGCTTCGGCATTTCCAACCCCGAGCAAGCCAAGTTGGTCGCCCAAAGTGCGGAAGCCATCGTCGTGGGTAGCGCGGTCGTCAATCAAATCGCCAAGCACGGCAAATCACCCGAGCTGGCGGCGAAGGTAAGCACCTTCGTGAAGTCACTTGGCGATGCGGTGAAATCAGTTTGAACCAGTCATGAAAACCAAAGCCACCAACAATTCGGACCGTTACGTCATCATCATGGCCGGCGGGCGCGGAGAGCGCTTCTGGCCGGTCAGCCGCGAGAAGACCCCCAAGCAACTCATCAAGCTGCTCGGCGACCGTTCCTTTCTCCAGCAGGCCGTGGATCGCGCCCTGCCGGTGGTGCCGCTGAAGAACATCCTCATCATCACCAACGCAGCGCAAGCCGCCGAAGTCCGCAAACAATTGCCGAAGCTCCCCAAGGAAAACGTCGTCGCCGAACCGATTGGTCGCGACACCTGTGCTGCCGTCACCCTGGGCGCGGCGATTGTGGGCGCCCGCTCCGTCAATGCAGTCATGGCGGTTCTCCCAGCGGACCACGTCATTCCCGAGGAGAAGAAGTTTCAGCAAGTGCTGGCCGATGCGTTCGATCTCGCCAGCCGCGGCCAGGTGATCGTCACCATTGGCATCAAACCGACCGAGCCAGCGACAGGCTATGGTTACATCCGGAGCGGCGCGGAATTGCCGCCGCCGGCCGGTTTGAAGAAATACAAGACCAAGTTCTTCAAAGCGGAGCAGTTTGTGGAGAAGCCGAATTACGAAACCGCTCTCACCTACCTGACCAGCGGACAATATCGCTGGAACGCGGGCATGTTCGTTTGGTCGTTCGTCACCATCACCAACGCGCTGGAGAAACATCAGCCCGAGATGAGCACGGCGTGCCATCGCTGGTTTGAAGCAGCCGCCAAGAAGAAGCTCGATCGCGTGCTCGCCAAGGAATACCCGGACATCAAGAAGATCAGCGTGGACTACGCCATCATGGAGAAGGCGCAAAATGTGGTCGTGGCAGATGGCGCGTTCGATTGGGATGACCTCGGCGCGTGGCCCGCACTGGCCCGCCATCTCAAGGCTGACCCAGAAGGTAACTGTGCCGTGGGCGAATTCGTCCATGTGGACGGTGCTCGCAACATCATTTACGACAACCGCAGCAAGGCAAACCGCACACCCATCGCCTGCGCTGGTTTGCGCGACTCCATTCTCGTGCTCACCGACGATGCCGTCCTGCTCGCGCACAAAAGCCAGGCGCAGAAAATCAAGGACCTCGTCAAAAAACTAGCCGAGGATTCAATGCTGAAAAGGCTGGTGTGAAGTCAGTCACGATTCACACGGACGGCGGGTGTCAGGGTAATCCTGGGCCCGGCGCATGGGCGGCGGTGTTGCGTCACAGCAACAACGTCCGCGAAATTTTCGGCAGCGAACTTGCGACCACCAACAACCGCATGGAACTGCGCGCCGCCATTGAGGCGCTCAACACCCTCAAGGAGCCGTGCGCCGTGGAACTCTTCACTGACTCGGAATACCTGCGCACCGGCATCACTACGTGGATCAAGGGTTGGAAGGCACGCGGCTGGGTGACCCAAGAAAAGAAGCCCGTCAAGAACGCCGATCTCTGGCGGACCTTGGACGCGATGTGTTTGCGACACCAAGTCAAATGGGGCTGGCTCAAGGGCCACGCCGGCCACGCCGACAACGAACGCTGCGATGTGCTGGCAGGCGAGGCCATGGCCAGCCTTCGACAAAAACACAGCGCCGCCGAACTCGCGCAGGCTCTGGAACAATTCAAATCCTCCACGTCATCCCGGTCCGCAGTGCAGCCCACCCTACTCTGAAGAGCTCATGACCATTGGAGATCGGCGTGCAAAAATGCATCCGCAATTTGCAAATCGCAGCACTATTCCCAGCCGTGAATAACTTTCTGTCCCCGCCCTTTGACACGCCGCGCTTCATAGCCATTCTCCAGCCGAACAATCAACCTTGAATCATTTATGAGTTCACCTACAGGCGAAAAACTGTTGGCCAGCGACGTTGGAATCAAAGGCAATTTGAAATTCACCGGCGAGCTGCAATATGAAAGCAAAAACGAGGGCGAAATCTCCTCGGAGGGAACGCTTGCTCTGGGCGATACTGCGACAGTGGACGGCAACATCAATGTCGGCACCGTCATTGTGCGCGGCAAGGTCAACGGCAACATCACCGTCAAGAACAAGGTTGAGATCAGGACCAAGGCGGAAATCTTCGGCGACATCAAGTCCAGCAAGTTGCGCGTCGAGTAAGGCGTCACCTTCGGGGCCGCGCCGAGGTGAACCCGAACAAGATCATGCCATCTGCGCCCAAATCTCCTGAAGCTCCAAAGCCCCCCGTGCCCGGAATGCGCTATGGCTGGCAATGGCACGCGCGTCTCGCCCAATGACCAACTCACCTTGTTCTGCCAAATGCTGAGCAGAATTTGACACCGTCAGACCCGGCTATTCACGGACCGTCGCGTTGAGTTGCGACCTGAAGGTCTCGATGACTTTGGCGTGGGCCGCATTCACATCAGCATCCACAAGCGTCTTTTCTGTTCCGCGATAGGTGAGCGCATAAGCCATGCTCTTCTGTCCCTCGGGCACATTCTTGCCGCGAAAGATGTCGAACAATTCAACGCTCTCCAAATTGGCGGGTTTGGCCTTCTTCACCGCCAGCAACACGGCATCATGCGTGGTGGCTTCCGGCACGAGCATGGCAATGTCACGACGGCTCGCCGGGAATTGCGGGAGCGCTTTGAACGACTTGCCGCGATTGCCGCGCGCGATCAGTTCATCCAAGCGCAGTTCCGCCAGAAACACGGCGTCGCGCAGATCAAATTTCTTGGCCAGGGCGGGTGTAAGTTGGCCGAGCTGGCCGAGCTGCAATTTGCCCCCCAGCGCGATGCTCGCCGATTCGAGGAAGAGGTCGCCGCTCTCCTCGCGCTTCGCGAACTGTATGCCGCGCAAGCCAAAGTGCTCCAGCACATCCTCCACGACTCCCTTCAAGTCCATCGCGTCAAACTTCGCACCGCGCTCGTTGCCACTCCAGAACGTGAGCGCACGTTGACCGGTCAGGGCAATCGCCACGCGTCGCTCTTCCTTGGTCTGGCCATTGACATTGAGGAAGACACGTCCCACTTCAAACAACGCCACGTCGTAATTCCTGCGACTGATGTTGTGCCGGAGCGAATGGATCAACCCGGGCAGCAAGCTGGGCCGGAGCACGTCCATATCCGAGCTGAGCGGGTTTGCGAGCATGACCAGTTCCGCGTTCCGTGCCCCACAGTCCGCGCTCGATACAAGCGTCTGGCCTTGGGCTTCGTTCAAACCCAATCCGGTCAACAGACGCCGCACGGCGGCGATCTCGTCATAAATTGCATCAAAGGCATTCTCGCCATGCGCCCCGCGCGGTGCCGTGGCAGGAATCCGGTCCACGCCGTAAAGCCGGGCGATTTCCTCGACCAAATCCACTTCGCGCTTCAGGTCAGGCCGCGATGTCGGAATAGCGAAGGTTGCGGCTTGAGAGTCACGCTGGGTTTCAACCAGACCAAGAGTGACGAGGAACTTGCTTTGTTGTGAAGGCGCGATGGCGAGGCCGAGCAAATCGTTGGTCTTTGCGAAGCGCAGAGAAATCTCCTTGGGCTTGAGCGCCTGCGGACAAGCATCCACCACGCCCTCAGCCAAAGTGCCGCCGGCTGTTTCCAGAATCAATTGAGCGGCGCGGCGACTGGCGTAATCCACGCCCCAGTTCGGATCGCAGCCGCGCTCGAAGCGGTAACTGGAGTCCGTGCGCAGTGCGAGCGTCTTGCTCGTGCGCCGGATGTTCGAGGGCGCGAAATACGCGGATTCCAAAAGCACATCCGCCGTCTGAGCATTGATCTCGGTGTTGAGCCCCCCCATGACGCCCGCCAAGGCGATGCCCTTTTGTTCGTCGGCGATGAGCAGATTCTCCGCGCTCAACTCATGCTCCTTATCATCCAACGTCTTGAACTTCTCCCCTGCCCCGGCGCGTCGGACCACGATGGTGGGCTTGCCGTCCGCACCCTTGGTGATCAGGTGATAGTCGAAGGCATGCAGCGGCTGGCCGGTTTCGAGCATCACGAAATTCGTTACATCCACGACGTTGCTGATGCTCCGCAGCCCGACTTTTTCCAGCGCCGAGCGCAGCCAGTCGGGGCTTGGACCTACCTTCACGCCCTTGATGACGCGGGCGGTGTAGCGCGGGCAAAGGTCGGGAGCATCGAGACGCACAGTGACGAGGTCGGAAGCGCTGTGGCGGCGGTCTGTGACCGCCGATGGCGCTGACACAGCGCCGCTACAATCGGGCAATTTCACCGGATTGCCGGTCAGCGCCGAGATCTCGCGCGCGATGCCGATGACACTATTCCAGTCAGGTCGGTTTGGTGTTGTCTCCAGATCATACACCACGTCGCCACCAGAGCGACCGAGATACTCGGCAAATGCCTGTCCGACCTTTGCATCCTCGCGGAGGATGAGCAGCCCATCCTCATTTTTGTGACCGATGGCTTCTGGATCAAGGCCTAGCTCCCCGTGGGAGCACATCATGCCGTGCGATTCGACATTGCGGATCTTGCCGACCTTGATCATGAACGGCTGCGTCTCGCCCGCTTTGGGCGGCAGCGAAGCCCCGGGCAGGATGAGCGGCACCTTGTCACCGGCCTTGAAGTTCTGCGCGCCGCAAACGATTTGGCGCTCGCCCGTGCCGTCGTTGACGCGGCAGACGGAGAGTTTGTCAGCGTTGGGATGCTTGTCGCGCGTGATGACCTGGGCCACAACGATGCCCTCGAATTCGCCGGCGACCTTGTGGACGCCTTCGACCTCGAGGCCGAGCATCGTCAGCCGCTCCGCGAGTTCCTCGGGCGACCAATTGAAATCAACGTATTGTTTGAGCCAGTTAAGGGTGACTTTCATCTTACTGCTGAATATCTCCACCGACCGTGCTGCTGCATGCCGCTTTGGGGGGGCGAGACGGCCACAATCCTCATCAAGTTGGCCCCGAATGGCAATCAGTTCGTGAGCCAAGCCAGCCTGGTCCAAGAAGATTTTGCACTTTGGCGGGCCATCCCTATTCTAAGCCGATGCTTAAGGCTGGCATCGTCGGATTGCCCAACGTCGGCAAATCCACCCTGTTCAACGCCGTCACCCGCACACGCAAGGCGGAGTCGGCGAATTACCCATTTTGCACCATCGATCCCAACGTCGGCATGGTCACCGTGCCCGACGAGCGGCTTTACGTGCTCAAAAACATCGCCAAGACCAACGTGGTCATCCCGGCGGCCATCGAGTTTGTAGACATCGCGGGCCTCGTGAAGGGCGCGAGTGCGGGCGAAGGCCTGGGCAACAAGTTCCTCAGCCACATCCGTGAGGTGGACGCCATCGTGCAGGTGGTGCGTTGCTTTGAAGACGCAGACATCCACCACGTCTCCGGCAGCGTGGACCCGGTGCGCGACATCGAGGTCATCAACACCGAACTGGTGCTGGCCGATCTGGAAAACGTCACCAAGCGCTTGGAGAAGGTGGCCAAGGACGCCAAGCGCGGCATCAAAGAGGCGGTGGCCGAGGAGGCCGTGTTGAAAAAGTTTCTGCCCACGCTGAATGCGGGGAAGGTAGCGCTCACCGTGGAACTGACGGCGGAGGAAAAGCCCATCGCGCGCAGCTTCTATCTGCTCACGGACAAGCCCACGATCTTTGCGTGCAACGTGAAAGAGGGCGATCTCGCCACGGCAGACACCAATGCCTTCGTCGCCAAGGTGCGCGAATACGTGGAGACCCATCTGGCCTGCGAGGCGGTGGTCATCAGCGCGCAGATCGAGAGCGACTTGATTGATTTGTCCGAGGAAGAAGCCAAGGCGTTCCTCGCCGAACTCGGCGTGAGGGAATCGGGCGTCGGCGCCCTAATCCGCGCCACCTATCACTTGCTCGGGCTGCGCACCTACTTTACGGCGGGTGAGAAGGAAGTCCGCGCATGGACCATTCATGCAGGCGACACGGCGCCCAAGGCGGCCGGCGTGATCCACTCCGACTTCGAGCGGGGATTCATCAAGGCTGAAACGGTGGCCTACAAAGACCTCGTGGAATGCGGCTCCGTAGCCGCGGCCCGCGAGAAAGGGCTCTACCGCATGGAAGGCAAGGAATACGTCGTGAAAGACGGCGACGTACTGCTCTTTAAGTTCAACGTCTAAGGCCGTCAGGACTTCAGCCCGGCGAGGAACGTCTTCGTCGGGAACTTGGAGCCGGGGCATTTCGTGCCGATCACGTTGATCTGTTGATGGGTTTTGACGTTGCTGGCGGAGATGTTGCAACGCGTCATCAGCGAACGCACGAGGGCGTTGAGGCTCTTCAACTGCGCCGAGGTAGGCGGCGTGCGGTCATAATTCCCCACGAGACAAATGCCGATCGCCACTTTGTTTTGAGCCAAGCTGGCCAGGTGACCGCCATCGAGCTGTCTCTTCCAACGATTGCCCACAGCAACCTCGCCATTGCCCATGCCGTTGCCGTTGCCGACCACGAAATGGTAGGCCAAGCCGTTCTCCATGTGGCGCACCTGCCGATGGTAATTATCCATGCCCTTCACCGTGCCTTCAGAAGTTCCGCTATGGTGAATAACGATGTATTTCCAGCGCCCGGTCGTCACCGGCGCATTCACAATGGCGCTGCTGATGGACGAGGGCAACGCACCCGAGGGAGTTGCGGTTTCGTTGCTCGCGGAACTTGCGGTTGATCCAGGAAGCTTGAGCCGCTCGCCCACCTTGACCATGTGCTTGGTGCTGAGACCGTTCGCATCGGCCAAGTGAGGAAGCGACACCCCTTGCGCCTTGGCAATATCGGTCAGCGTGTCCCCCCGTTTGACGACATACATGCCACCACTGGGAGCGGAAGCATGGCTCCCCGGAATGACCAAACGCTGGCCGGTATTGACGTGATGGTTCCGGCTCAGGCCGTTGCGCTCCGCCAGTGCAGAAACCGAGATCCCGTTCTGCTTGGCAATGCTGGTGAGCGAGTCGCCCCGCTTCACCACGTAGGTCGTGTCCCCTACCGAAGCCATGACGGCGACAAAGCATAATAAGACCGCAAGCCAAGCGGACAGGCGGCGGTTCAGCGAATGGAGACATAGATATCGCATCACGTTAAGACCCGCCCAAGGAACAAAGATTCAATCAGCGTGGCGAGCATTTATTGTGGCACCCGCAGCAGGGGTGAACGAATCAATAGGGCGCTTCCCTGTGCAGGAAAGCGCCCCTTGAAGATTCAAGGCAGCTTACGCGCCGTATTTGTCGAAGGCCTTGGCGTTCGCCTGCATATGGCGCATCAGGAACTTTGCGTCGAACACGCCGAGCGAGCCGAGGTTCGCGCCGGTTTCCGTGAAGCGCTCCAGCTTGTCCGAGCCGCTGATCTTCGAGTGCAACAGCACGGGCTGCGGGTGCCAGGAGTGGCCTTTCATCGCGCACGGCGTCGAGTGGTCGCCGGTGATGGCGAGCACGTCGGGTTTCTTGCCGAGCAGGATGGGCAGCGCGGCGTCGAACTCCTCGATGTATTTCTTCTTCGCCTCGAAGTTGCCGTCCTCGCCGGCCTTGTCGGTGTATTTGAAGTGGATGAAGAAGAAATCGTAGTTGTGGTATTCCTTCACGTAGCGCTCGAACTGTTCCTTGATGGTCTGCGGCCCCTCGACCTTCGTCATGCCGACGAGCTGGGCGAGGCCTTTATACATCGGATACACCGCGAGGCACGCGGGCTTCATCTTGTAGCGCTCCTCAAAGACAGGGATGTTCGGCTGATGGGCGATGCCGCGCATGAGGAAGCCGTTCGCGGGCGTCTCCTTCGCGATGATGGGCAGCGCGGCCTTGTAGAAATCAGCGATCACCTTCGCCATCTTCTTCTGCCTGGCGTTCTTCGGGTCGCGCGGCTTCACGGCGGGAATGGCAAAACCTTCGCGGTTCGGGTCGGCGTCGGTGAGCGGACCTTCGAGGCCCTTGCCACGGAACACGACGACGAAGCGGTGTTCCTTGCCGGCCTTGATGATGACCTGTGTGTCGCCGATCTTCTTGATTTTGGCGGACAGCATGGCGCAAAGCTTCTCGCAGGTCTCCGTCGGAATGCGGCCGGCGCGGCGGTCACGGACGATGCCCTTGGCGTCGAGCGTGGCGAAATTGGCGCGGGCGCAAACGTCGCCCGCCTTGAGTTCCAAACCGAGGCCGAGCGCTTCAATCACGCCGCGGCCAACTTGGTATTCAATCGGGTCATAGCCGAACAACCCGAGGTGGCCGGGGCCGCTGCCGGGCGTGATGCCAGGCGCGACGGGCGTCATGCGGCCTTGCGCGCAACCCCTGCGGACGAGCGCATCGAGGTTCGGCGTGTGCGCGGCTTCGAGCGGCGTGAGGAAGTTCTGCTCGGGCGTGGCGATGTCGCCGAGGCCGTCCATGACCACGAGGGCCATCTTCGCGCCAGTTTTGAGGGTCAGTTCAGAGTAAAGTTCGTCGAGTATCATGCAATTCTAAGGGTTCTGCCGGACTGGACGCCGCCTCGGGCAACCACCGGGACCGCGATGATGCCGCAGCAACGGGATGCGTCAACGTGGAATTCAGCCAGTTTCTGCTCGCCGGGCAGCGGGACGGTTGGTTAACTCGCAGAGCGAAGCATGAAGACTCAGCCCATGAAAACGATTTTCCGAAACTTGTCTGGCCAACACGCGCTTCCCACTGCTCTTGCACTGGTTTCCCTGCTGATCGCTGGCTGCAACAAGCCAGCCAGCGACCAAGGCGATTCGTCCGGGGGCGTGATCAAGATCGGCGAATTCGCGTCGCTAACCGGCAAGGATGCGACCTTTGGCGTTTCATCGCATGAAGGAACAGTAATGGCGATTGAGGAGATCAACGCCGCCGGGGGCGTGCTGGGCCGCAAACTCGAACTATTGACCGAGGACAACCAGTGCAAAGCCGGTGAAACAGCCACGGTCGTCAACAAGCTGATTGCGCGCGACAACGTTGTCGCGATGCTCGGCGAAGTGGCCTCCAGCCGTTCGCTCGAAGCCGCACCGATTTGCCAGGCCAACAAGATTCCGATGATCTCGCCATCCTCCACAAACCCGAAGGTCACCGAGACGGGGGACTACATTTTCCGCGTATGCTTCATTGATCCGTTCCAAGGCACGGTGATGGCCAACTTCGCGACCAAGACCCTCAAGGCCAAGCGTGTGGCGGTGCTCACCGATGTGAAGAGCGACTACAGCAAGGGCTTGGCCAAGTTCTTCAAGGAGCGGTTCGTCGCCAACGGCGGTG
Organism: Pedosphaera sp.; assembly: GCA_017853715.1. Classification (GTDB taxonomy): domain Bacteria; phylum Verrucomicrobiota; class Verrucomicrobiia; order Limisphaerales; family DSYF01; genus DSYF01. The sequence continues at coordinate 9,785 of JAFMIZ010000024.1, read as the reverse complement.
AAATCGTGACCGAACTCGACTACAATGGCGGCGACAAGGATTTCAAAGGCCAGCTCACCGCGATCAAGGCCGCCAACCCGGATGGCATTTTTGTTCCCGGCTACTACACGGAGTGTGCCCTGATCAGCATCCAAGCTCGGCAACTGGGCATCACGGTTCCATTGTTCGGCGGCGACGGCTGGGAGTCGGAGAAGCTCTTTGAAATCGGCGGTCCTGCAGTGGAAGGCTGTTATCTTTCCACGCACTACAGCCCGGCGGTCGGCAGCGAGTTGAGCAAAAAGTTCGTCGAAAACTACAAGAAGCGTTGGAACGGCAAGACCCCCGACGCACTCGCGGCGTGCGGTTATGACTCGGCACTCGTGCTCGCGGATGCCATCAGGCGCGCCGGCTCCACAGAGGGGCAAAAAATCCGCGACGCAATCGCGGCCACGAAGAGTTTCCCCGCCGTCACGGGCGCGATCACCATCAACGAAAAGCGTGATGCCACCAAGTCCGCCGTGATCTTGAAAATCAAAGACGGCAAATACGAATACTTGGAAACGGTTGGGCCGTGAGGCAATCTGCCGCCGGACTGAACGTCGCCGGATGGCAGAATTCCTTCAACAACTGATCAACGGGTTGGCGCTGGGTGCAATCTACGCACTCATAGCGCTGGGCTACACGATGGTCTACGGCGTCCTGCGTTTCATCAATTTCGCGCATGGAGACGTCTTCATGCTGGGTGCCTTTGCTGGCTACTACCTCGCCCCGCTCGTGAACCGCTGCCTGCCCGCGCAATCCTATCTCGGCGGCGCCATCGTGCTGGTGCTCGCCATGCTCATCTGCGCCGTGCTGGGCATGTTGATCGAGTTCCTTGCCTATCGGCCGCTGCGGAACCGTCCAAAGCTCACCGTCCTCATCACAGCCATCGGAGTTTCGCTGTTCATCGAATACAGTTGCCAACACGAAGCCATTTTCGGTGCAGCCCCACGCAAGTTCCCCGATCTGATCCCCACGACCGCGTGGCACTTCTGGGGACTGGTTTTGAGCAGCAACCAGGTCATCGTGCTCGCCACCACACTGCTGCTGCTGGGCGGGCTTAGCTACATTGTAAAGCGTACACGCATCGGCACCGCGATGCGTGCAGTCGCCTTCAACGAACAGGCCGCCGCACTGATGGGCGTGAACATCAATTCCATCATCTCCTTCACGTTTGCACTCGGCTCCGCGTTGGCGGCGGCGGGCGGAATCCTGTTCGCGATGAACTACGCGAGCATCGAACCGCTCATGGGTGTGCAAACCGGCCTCAAGGCGTTCATCGCAGCAGTGTTCGGCGGCATCGGCAATCTGCCCGGCGCGGCGCTTGGCGGTGGGATCCTCGGCGTGATCGAGACCTACGCGGGCGGCATCCCCGGCTTGTCGAACTACCGCGACGGCATCGCGTTCGCGATCCTCATCCTCGTCCTGCTATTCCGGCCCGCAGGACTGCTCGGCAAGCAGCAGACGGAAAAAGTATGACGCACAGCAGCACCAAACGAATGCTCGTCATCGCGTTGATGACAGTGACCCTCGCTTCGCTGTGCACACATTGGTTCAACCGCTATTACGTCGGGGTCGCGATCGACATCGGCATCAACATCATCCTCGCGGTCAGCCTTAACCTGATCAATGGCCATACGGGCCAGTTCAGCCTGGGCCATGCGGGCTTCATGGCGGTCGGCGGCTACACGACGGCGAAGTTCGCACTTGTGATGCAGCCGATCCTACCAACGTGGTTGCAACCGGTGATCTTCATCGCGGGCCTGCTGCTTGGCGGCTTGATGGCTGCGGCAGCAGGTCTTGCCGTGGGAGTGCCTTCGTTGCGACTGCGTGGTGATTACCTCGCCATCGTAACGCTCGGATTCGGGGAGATCATCCGCGTGATTTTCCAAAACACGGAATCCCTGGGCGCCGCTACCGGCCTTACGGGCATTCCCGCCTGGACCAACTTTGGGTGGGCGTGGGGAGGCGCAGCGGTGACGGTGTTTGTTGTTGCCAGCTTGGTGAACTCCACCTATGGCCGCGGCTTCATCGCCGTCCACGACGACGAGGTGGCCGCAGGCGCTTCCGGCGTGAATCCGGTGCGATACAAGGTCACCGCGTTTGTCATCGGTTCATTCTTCGCCGGTATCGCGGGCGGACTTTACGCGCACCACAAATCATTCCTCTCACCAACTGGCTTCGACTTCATGAAATCCATCGACATCGTGGTGATGGTCATCCTTGGAGGCATGGGCCGCACTGCAGGCGTCATCATCGCCGCCGTGCTGGTGACGGTACTGCCGGAATTCCTGCGCGGGATGGCCGAATATCGGATGATCATCTACTCGCTGCTCATCATCGGCCTGATGATCGCGCGACCGCAGGGGTTGTTCAGCTTCGGGAAGTTGGGCAGGACGAAGGCATGAACTCGCCGCTCCTCCAACTGGACAAAGTCACCATCCGCTTCGGCGGACTCACGGCGGTGTCAGCGGTGGATTTGCTGATCGGCGCGAACGAGTTGATTGGCCTCATCGGGCCAAACGGCGCGGGCAAGACGACGGTGTTCAACCTCATCACGGGCGTCTATCAAGCGACCGAAGGTAAGATCACCTTCAGCGGCCAGCCAACCCCCGGCCTGAAGCCGCACGAGCTCACCAAGCTGGGGATCGCGCGCACGTTCCAGAACATACGGCTCTTCGCAAGCATGAGCGTGTTCGACAACGTCCGCACCGCCGCGGCGCTGCATCATTCCCACGGAGTACGCTCGGCGCTGTGGCGCGGACCTGCGTTCCGCGAAGGCGAGCAGACGATCGAAAAACAGGTGATGGAACTGCTCGACATCTTTGACCTGGGAAAGTTCCGCGAAGAACCGGCGAAATGCATGCCCTACGGAAGCCAGCGTCGGTTGGAGATCGTCCGCGCGCTGGCCACGAAACCAAAGTTACTCCTGCTCGACGAACCCGCGGCGGGCATGAACCCGACGGAAAAGATCGAACTCACAAGGCTCATCCGTTTCATCAAGGACAAGTTCCAGATCGCCGTGCTGCTTGTGGAACATGACATGCAAGTGGTCATGGGTATCTGCGAGCGGATCGCCGTGCTGGATTACGGTGTGAAGATCGCCGAAGGCACGCCCGCCGAGGTGCGGGCGAACCCCAAGGTCATCGAAGCGTATCTGGGTGATTAGCCATGCTCGAAATCAAAAATCTTCAAGTCAGTTACGGCTGCATCGCTGCGCTGCACGACGTTTCGCTGAAGGTGGAGCAAGGTCGCATCGTCACACTCATCGGCAGCAACGGCGCCGGCAAGAGCACCACGCTCCGCGCCATTTCCGGTCTGGTAAGACCGACTGCGGGCGCGATTTTTTACAACGGCCAGAGCATCGGCGGCCGGCCGGCCCACCAGTTGGTCAAGCTCGGCCTCGCTCATGTGCCCGAGGGCCGGATGATCTTCGCGAACCTCACCGTCCACGAGAACCTGATGATGGGCGCGTATCTCCAGCGCGACAAAGCCGTCATTCAACGCGAGCTGGATTTCGTCTTTACCACGTTCCCGCGCTTGAAGGAACGCGATAAGCAAGTCGCAGGGACGCTCTCGGGCGGAGAACAACAAATGCTGGCCATCGGCCGCGCGCTGATGAGCCAGCCGAGGTTCCTGATGATGGATGAACCTTCACTGGGCATCGCGCCGCTGTTGGTGAAGACCATTTTCGAAAAGGTTGTCGAGATCAATCGGGAGCGCGGTATCACCATTCTCCTCGTCGAGCAGAACGCCAATCTTGCACTGGAGATATCACACCGCGGCTATGTGCTGGAAACCGGCCACATCATCCTCGAAGGCGACTCCGCGTCCTTACGCAAGAATACCGACATCGAACGCGCCTACCTGGGCCGCTGAACCACCGCCTGCCCGGCGCGAAGTATTGCTACATGGGACGGGTCCATGCTTAAACTCTCCCCGCCGTTATGGAATATGAAGCTGTCATCGGGCTCGAAACACATGTCCAGCTCAAGACCAAGTCGAAGATGTGGTGCGGATGCGCCAACTCCTTCGGCTCGGAACCGAACACCAACGTCTGCCCCGTCTGCCTGGGCATGCCCGGCGTGCTACCCGTTGCCAATGCAGAGGCGCTACGACTGACGGTGCTCACCGGCTACCTGCTGAACTGCGAGATTCCCCGCTTCGCCAAATTCGACCGGAAGAACTATTTCTACCCCGACTCGGCCAAGAACTACCAGCTCACGCAATACGACAAGCCATCCACGGCGAACGGTCATGTGGACTTCGAATTCCAAGGCGGTACCTCACGCGTCCGCATCACCCGCGCGCACCTCGAGGAAGACGTCGGCAAGAGCACGCACTTCGAGCGCAACAGCGGCGTGGACTTCAACCGCGCGGGCGTGCCGTTGCTGGAAATCGTCTCCGAGCCGGACATCACCAGCGCGGACATGGCCTATGAGTATTTGAACGCGCTGAAGGAAATCCTTCAGCAGGGCGGCGTGTCCGATTGCGACATGGAAAAGGGCATGGTCCGTTGCGACGTGAACATCAGCGTGCGCCCCAAGGGCACGAAGGAACTCGGGGCGAAGATCGAGATCAAGAACATGAACAGCTTCTCCGGCGTGCGGCGTGCGGCGGAGTATGAGATCGCGCGGCAGATCGGCGTGGTGTCCAAAGGCGGCAAGCTGATCCAATCCACGCGCCGCTGGGACGACGTGGCGGGCATCACCGAGGAGATGCGCACCAAGGAAGATGCGCACGACTACCGCTATTTCCCCGAGCCGGACCTGATGCCCTTCGAGCCCACGGACGAATGGCTGGCCGAAGTGAAATCGCGCGTGGTGGAATTGCCGTCCGCGCGCAAGGCGCGCTTCATGACTGATTACCAATTGCCCGCCGGCGACGCCGAGGTGTTCAAGGCGAACGTCGAACTCGGGAATTACTTCGAGCAAATCGCCAAGCAGGCCAAGAACCCCAAGGCCGCGGCCAACTGGGTGATCAACAACCTGCAGGCCAAGCTGGCCGAAACCAACGAGCAATCCGCCCAAGAGCAAGCAGCGATGGGCCTGGAGCCTGCGGACATGACGCTGCTGACACTCGACAGCCTGAAGTTCAAGCCCGAGCAACTGCTGGAACTCGTCGGCCTTGTGGAAGCCAAGGCCATCAGCAGTTCCGCCGCACAGCAGGTCTTCGCCGAGATGTTCGAGACCGGCAAAGCGCCAGCCGCCATCGTGCAGGAGAAGGGTCTTGCCCAAGTCAGCGACACCGGTGCCATCGAGAAGATTTGCGATGAAGTCATCGCCGCCAACCCCGGCCCGGCCGCCGACTTCAAAGCCGGCAAAGTCGCCGCGCTTAATTTCCTCAAAGGCCAGGTGATGAAACAATCCAAAGGCAAAGCCAACCCCGGCGTCGCCGGCGAGATTTTGGAGCGGAAGTTGAAGGGGTGAGTCCGCAACCGCAGACTACGGTTTTGATTCAATCCGGTAGAGGTGCGTCTTGGTGCGCAGGATAAACGCTTTGCCCGTCACGGCGGGCGACGCCATGAAGCCACCGTCCAGTTTGTTGGTGGAGAGCACTTCAAATCTCTTTGAAGGATTGATGACGGTGCTGGTGCCGGTTTGGTTGAAGAAGTAAATGCGGCCATCCGCGTAAACAGGTGACGCGGCGTATTGCCCGCCCAACCGCTCCTGCCAGATTTGATCGCCCGTCGCCGCGTCCAGGCAACTGCCGATACCACCATCGTTCACCAAGAAGATCAGGCCATCTACCAGCAGTGGCGACGGCATCCGTGGGATGCCGCGGGCGCTCCGCCAGACGAGGTGCGTGTCAGCCACATTCCCGTGCCCATCCGCACGCACCGCCAACATTCCACCCTTGCCACCGCCGGTGCAGAGATAGGCGATGCCGTTGGCGAACAGAGGACGCGCCGCGGCGGAGAAATCCCCGTGCGGGAGCTTCCAGATTTCGCGCCCGTCAACAGGGTCGTAACCGTAGGCCGCCTTGGCCCCCACGCTGATCATTTGATGGGTGCCGTTCACCGGCACGATGAGGGGCGTGGAGTAGGCCTTGCGGAGATCGCCCTCGGCCATCGGCTTGCCATCAGGTCCAAGGTCATTCCACTCGGCGGTCCGGTCAGTCTTCCACACCGTCTTGCCAGTGCGTTTGTCCAGCGCCACGAGATACTGCACATCCACGCCGTCCATTGTGAGAATGAGCAGGTCATTGAACAACACGGGGGAGGAGCCCGGACCACGGTAATGGCGACACGGCAGGTCGTCGCGCCGCCACAGCACCTTGAAGCTGGAAGTGTCGAGGCAGGCGGTTCCGTAACTGCCGAAGTGAACATAGACGCGCCCGGACTCAAGGACGGGCGAGGGCGAGGCGTAACAGTTCAAGTCGTTGCCGAGCGGCTCCGGGGCATCGCAATGAAACAGGCGCTCATTTAATAGGATCGTTCCGGAGTCCGCATCCACACAGAGGGCAAAGAAATCGTGGCCGTTCTCCGGGGCGGTGGTGAGCCAGATTTGATGGCCCAAGACCACCGGCGTGGACCAGCCGAGATGCGGGATAGACGTTTTCCAGACCACGTTGTTCGTCTCACTCCACGTCAACGGGAGGCCGAGCAGGTTCGTGCCCGAGTTGGCACGCCCCCCCTGCGTGGGGCCGCGAAAATCCGGCCAGTCGGCACGGGCCACGCCCAACAGCAACAACAAGGTGAGCAACAACTGCGCCGGGCATTTCATTGAATGTTGATAACAACGGCCCAAACCTTTCGCACGGAGAAAACACGACCAGACGGCTGGCAGCCCAGGGTTGACCTTGCCCCACATTTCCAGTAGCCACTCGCCCACATTTATGGAAACGACCCTCATTCTGTTCAAACCCGACGCCGTTCAAAAAGCCCTGGTGGGCCAGGTGCTGGCGCGCTTCGAGGCCGCCGGCTTGAAAATCCGCGGCGTCAAGATGTTCAAGGCCAGCGACGCCCTGCTCAACGAGCATTACGCGCACATCGCCAGCAAGCCGTTCTTCCCGGAAGTGCAGCGGTTCATGCAACAGACGCCCGTCATCGCGCTGGCGCTGGCCGGTGACAATGTGATCGTCCGCGTGCGCGACCTGCTCGGACCGACGGACTCGAAGAAGGCCGCCAAGGGCACCATCCGGGGCGACTTCGGCGTGGATGTGATGGTCAACGTCTGCCATGCGTCCGACTCGGCGGAAACGGCGGCAGCTGAATTAAAGCGCTTCTTCCAGCCCGGCGAACTGTTCTGAGGCAACGAAATAACTTTCTCCGAAAGCAGGCCGGCAGGCCTGCTTTTTTGTTAGTCTTTCCCGGCTTGTTCCGGCGGGCTGATTTGTTACCGTCCCGCCCCTGTTTGTGGATATCGCCAAAGAAATTCAACGGCGGCGCACGTTCGCCATCATCTCGCATCCGGACGCGGGCAAGACGACGCTGACCGAGAAGCTGCTGCTTTACGGCGGCGCGGTGCAGCTCGCGGGCTCGGTGACGGCGCGCAAGAACCAGCGCGCCACCACGTCGGACTGGATGGAGCTGGAAAAGAAGCGCGGCATCTCTATCAGTTCCACGGTGCTGCAGTTCGAATACGACGGCTATTACATCAACCTGCTCGACACGCCGGGTCACAAGGATTTCTCCGAAGACACCTACCGGGTGCTCACGGCGGTGGACTCGGTGGTGATGGTGATCGATTCCGCCAAAGGCATCGAAGCCCAGACGCGCAAGCTGTTCGAGGTCTGCCGCCAGCGCGGCGTGCCGATCTTCACGTTCATGAACAAGTGCGACCGGCCGATGAAGAATCCGCTCGAGCTGCTGGATGAGCTGGAGCGCGTGCTGGGCATCGGCGCGTTCCCGGTGAACTGGCCGATCGGAAACGGCTTCGAATTCCAGGGCGTGTTCGACCGGCAGACGAAGCAGATGCACCTGTTCGAGCGCACCGTCGGCGGACAATACCGCGCCCCCGTCGAGGTCGGGGGCATCAATGATCCGGTCATCCGCGAGCGACTGGACGACGAGACGTATCGGCGCACGGTGGAGGAACTGGAGATGCTCGACATGGCCGGGCATAACTTCCATCAAACCGAGGTGCTCGCGGGCAAGACGACGCCGGTGTTCTTCGGCAGCGGCATCAACAATTTCGGCGTACAGCTCCTGCTCGACGGCTTTCTCGCACACTCGCCGGCGCCAAAGCCGCGCGTCATGGCGGGAACCCCCATCGAGCCGGAGAACCCCGCGTTCAGCGGATTCATCTTCAAGATCCAGGCCAACATGGACCCGAAGCATCGCGACCGCATCGCATTCATCCGCGTCTGCTCCGGGAAGTTCGAGCGCGACATGTCGGTGCATCACTCGCGCAGCGAGAAGAAGGTGCGCCTCTCCAGCTCGCACAAGATCTTCGGCAACGATCGCGAGACGGTGGACGAAGCCTATCCCGGCGACGTCATCGGCCTCGTCGGTCATGACAGCTTCGGCATCGGCGACACGCTGACCGCGGACCCGGGCATCAGTTACAAGGAGATCCCGCGCTTCACGCCGGAAGCGTTCAGCTTTCTGCACAATCCCAACACCGGGAAATTCAAACAATTCCGGCAGGGCCTCGACCAGTTGCTACGCGAAGGGGTGATCCAGGCGCTGCACCTGCGCAACTCCTCGGTGAAGACGCCGTTGCTCGCCGCGGTCGGCCCGCTGCAATTCGAAGTAGTGCAATACCGGCTCGAAAGCGAATACGGCGCCGAGTCGCGCCTGGAGCCCGCCACTTGGAACGTTGTGCGCTGGCTGCCGACGACCATCACCGAAGAGCAGTTGGACGCGCTCACGCTGCCCAGCGGCGCGAAGCTCGCCTACGACATCGGCAACAACCCGGTGGTGCTCTTCCAGAACGAGTGGTCGGCGAATTATTTCGGCGAGACGAACAAAGGCATCGAACTCTCCGCCCTACCGGTGCAATCGGCGCGAGAATAAAGTGGCATCGGCGCGGGGGTCGGGGTATCTACGATCCAACTCACGCCATGACACCTCATCCTGACAACTCCCGTCGCGATTTTCTCAAGAATTCGCTGCTGGCAGGGCTCAGCGCCTCGTTGGCTGGTTCAACTTCCGGTTGCGCCTCCAGCAGCACAACCTCAAACAGTTCAGGCAAAGACAATGTCACCCGACCGCGGCCGGCGGGGCAACGACCCGTTCATGAACTGACCACCAAGCCGCTTGAGAAGGTTCGCGTGGGGGTGATCGGTTTGCACCGGGGCATGACCCATGTGAACAACTGCCTGGGAATCGAGTTCGCCGAGGTGGTGGCGGTGTGTGACATCTTTGATGACCGCGCCCAAAGGGCTGCCGACGCGTGCGAAAAGCGAACGGGTCGTCGCCCCACGATTTACAGCGGCAACGAAAACGTGTGGGAGCAATTGGTCGCGCGGGACGACCTAGACGCGGTTTACATCGCGACACCCTGGGCGTGGCACGTGCCGATGTGCTTGCGTGCCATGGAGCAGGGCAAGCACGCGTTGGTGGAGGTCTCGGCGGCCGTGAGCATCGAGGACTGCTGGCAACTGGTGGATGCCAGCGAACGCTCGCAGCGGCATTGCGTGATGCTGGAGAATTGTTGTTACGGCGAGAACGAACTCTTGGTGCTGAACCTCGCGCGTCAAGGGGTGTTCGGGCAACTGAACCATGCCGAGTGCGCGTATCTGCATGATCTGCGCGCGGTGTTGTTCGCGCTGGGGAGCGAGGGCGACTGGCGGCGGGATTACCATGAGCAGATGGACGGGAA
>JAFMIZ010000107.1 GCA_017853715.1 Pedosphaera sp. | reverse complement strand
GTATCAGTGTCCGGCCAGCCCATGTGCTGCGCAAACATGACAAGCGGGCCGTGCAGTTGAATCACCACGGGCGAATAATTCCATTCGCTACGGTTGAGCAAATGCACGTAGCCCTCCGCCGCCCATTCGGGAAACTCAATGATATCAAACGGACGCTCCCGTTGTGCGGCAGCCAGTTCCATGGCCACATTGCCGCTGTAAGTCACCCAGTCGGCGATATCGGTGTAGATTGAAGAGCCGCCACCGGGAATACGCGTTACAGCCGCAGCGCCAGTGGTATAACGATGGCACTGGGCGTCGGTGGAGCGCGATAGCACGTGCACTTCATGCCCACGCCGCGCCAGGCCATGCGCCTTGAGATACGCCTGCGTGCCAATGCCACCTTTGGCGGTCTCGGGCGGATATTCTTGCGTAACCAAACAGATGCGCATGCTGGCGCCAACTATCTGGGCGCACCGAATGCGTGCAAGGAGAAAAGCGGCTCACGGGGTGGACCATCGGTGAACAATTATCTGTTGCGCCATCAGCAGAGGACGCAGGGTAACCGACACAGCCACAAAAAGAGCTGGTAGACCGACCGGCTTGTGGCTGGGTCGGATCATCAAGTTCAACTTCCCAAGGGCGCTTCATCGCGCCAGCCATTCAAAAATGCGCCCTTATCTGAAGAGCACAAGAACCGACAAGTTCGTTGAAGGCCCCGAGCAATGGGCCGAGCAACCCAAGAAGGCCCGGCGATTTGGCGGCAGCACAGACGCCCTGTTCTTCTGTTGTCGGCATCATCTTGCCGATATGGAGATCCTCGGACGTTTTGCCGATCCGCGAAACAACTTCACCGTTCCGCTGCGCGAGCACGGGTTCGAGTGAACCTCTAGCCCCATCCTGAAGGCTGAACTGCGAGAGCGGTTCAGCTTTTTTTCACGGGTTGAACCGCCCGCGGTAGAAACGGTGCGTGTTGATTGAAGCGCCCGTTTCATTGAAATTGATGTGGCCGGAGCTATTCGTGAAGTCTGTCACCCACGACCAGTCGAGCAGATTATTGGAGCTTTCGATCTGACCGACGCGACTGGCGTCAGCGTCAATGGCAAGCGAGACTTGATTTAAGCTCAAGCCCAGCAGCGTCAGTTGAACAGTCTTCCGCGCCACATTGTCGGCGACAGGAGCAACTCGTCACGAAGTTGGTTCCGCTGTGGTAGGCACGCGCCAACAGCGTTCGAGAGGCTGAGATTGTAGGGCGAATTGGAAACCGACTGCACCAAGGTTGAGTTGTCATGCAACTGCACCGAGGAGATGACCCAGCCGTTTGAAACGACATTTACTGTGACCGGAATGGATGCCCCGTTGGTGAATTGGGTTCCAGCGATGGGCGAGGTGATGGCGAGTATTGGCAAATTGACAGGATTGGTGGCAGTGACCGTGACATATTGAGTGACCGTCACCACCGACCATTGGCCACGGTCGAACAGCATGAAGGTGTGCGTGAGCAGTTGGTTGGAACCGGGCGGCAAAACTGCCCCGTTCGTGGGCGCATAGGCGAAACTTCCCGGGATGGTTGCAGTGGCCTTCAACTGGCTCTTGGAAAGCCCACATCGGAGCCTTGAACCCACGGTGGGCATGTTGTGCTACCTAAGCGAGCATGAACGTCGCAAGGACGTCACTGGCCCCGCGGCGGTGCGCACGGAGTGATGCGCCCACCTTTGAGTTTAATGGAGCGGCCAATCCACCCATTCTTTGCTGTTTACAGCCAGCCGGTTGCGCCTAACTTTCCCCACCTGCACCGCCCGATTGGGCTGGACGGTCAAAGTCATGTTTTCGCCTAACCTAGAACAATTTGTAGAACTGGCGCGCCAAGGGAACCTCATTCCCGTGACCTGCCGGATTCTCGCCGATTTTGAGACCCCGCTCTCCGCCTATCGTAAGCTGCGCGGGCAGGGGGAATCGTTCCTCTTGGAATCCATCGAGGGCGGCGACACGGTGGGTCGCTACTCATTTGTGGGTTGCAACCCACGTGCGATCATCCGTCAAACCGGCAACAAGGTTGAGGTAATCGAAGGGGGCATGGTTCTGGAGACTTACCAAGTGACCCCTAGCCACAGCGGGACGACGGAGGTCCGGGACGGCCTCATGGTCGTCGAGCGCGTGATGCAGAAGTTCAATCCCGTGACCATCCCTGGCCTGCCCGGGTTCACCGGAGGCGCCGTAGGCTTCATCGGCTATGAATTCATTCATGACGTGGAGCCTATCGTGCCCCGCCCTCCCAAGGACGATCTCGGCACGCCCACGATGTATTTCCTGATCGCCGACGAAGTGCTCGTGTTCGATCGCGTCGCACAAACCATCACCGTGATGGTCAACGCCTCCACTGAAGGCCGCAGACCAGAGGATGCCTACGAAGACGCCTGTGACGAACTGGGCCGCCTGCTGTCCCTCTTAGAACAGCCAACCGAACAGGAACCCGTTCACGTGCCGACGGAAGTGCCCCCGATGCCCTTTGAGTCGAACGTGGCCAAAGAAAAATTTCTAGAGAACGTCATCGCCTCAAAACGTTACATCACAGCAGGCGACATCATCCAAGTCGTCGGCTCACAGCGCTTCTCCACGCCGCTGAAGGCGTCGCCGCTCGACGTCTATCGCGCTGCCCGAACCATCAACCCGTCGCCCTACATGTTCTTGCTGGAGCTGGAAGGGTTCTCGCTGGTAGGCGCCTCGCCGGAAATTCATGTCCAAGCCGAGCACGGTCGTGCAGCGATTCGACCGATTGCCGGCACGCGTCCGCGCGGCAAAACGCCCGAAGCCGATGCCACTCTCGCCACCGATCTGTTGGCCGATCCCAAGGAACGCGCTGAACACGTCATGCTTGTGGACCTCGCCCGGAACGACTTGGGCCGCGTTTGCGAATACGGTTCCGTGCAGGTGAAAGACTTGATGATCATCGAGCGCTACAGCCATGTGATGCATATCGTGTCGCACGTGGTGGGCCAGCTCGCCAAGGACCGCAACGCATACGACCTGATGCGGGCCACGTTCCCGGCGGGAACACTGAGTGGTGCGCCGAAGATCCGCGCGATGCAGATCATCTCGGAACTGGAAGGCACCGCACGCGGTCCCTATGGCGGTTGCGTGGGCTATTTCAGCTTCAACGGCAACCTCGACTGCTGCATCACGATTCGCACCGCGCTCCTCAAGGACGGCAAAGCCTACGTGCAAGCCGGCGGCGGCTGGGTCAACGACTCGATTCCTGAAAGTGAATTTCAGGAAACGGTCAACAAGTCCAAGGCCATGCTCAAAGCCGTGGCGATGGCGGAGAACTTCCGCCGGTAGCAGTTCGGCACACGGAACATCATGCCATGACGCTTCTGCTGTTGCGCCATGGCATTGCCGTAGAGTTGGGAACGCCGGGCTACGAGCGTGACAGTGAACGTCCACTGACTCCCGAGGGACGGCGCAAGACTCGCGCAGTTGCCCGTGCTTTAGCAGCATTAGGAGTCTCGCCTGACGTCATCCTCACCAGCCCGCTCGTGCGCGCCCATCAGACCACAGAGATCGTCGCTGGGGCAATGAAACTCAACAAGCGGTTGCACATCTGCGAGCAGCTTGCCTCGGGCGGTGATGCGAAACGACTGATCGCCGAAATCAACCAGCATCACGCAAGCGCGAAGCTAGTCATGCTGGTTGGGCATGAGCCAGACTTAAGCTCGCTGACTTCCCTGCTGCTGACCGGACGCGCCGACGGATTGGCCATTGAGTTTAAAAAAGGCGGCGTGTGCTTGTTGGAAGTTGATGAACTGCTCGCAGGAAAATGCGCCACCCTGCTCTGGCTGGTGCCGCCCAAGTTGCTGGCTTAGTCGAGCGTCACGGAATCCACTTCGCACGATAGTAACGACGCGGCAACCCGACCGCAGTGGTGTCGAGATAATCGAAGTAGCCGCCCGAGATGACGTTCGTCTTCAGCGCTATCCAACTGGTCAGATTGGTGCTGGCCTGCACGGCGAACTTCACCCCCTCCGTCCCGTTCACGCGAATCAGGTATTGTCCGCCGCCAATGGCGAGTGGCTTGTTCAAGGTGGGCGCGGGCACGCTGGCTAGGTCCGCCGTGATGAGGAGGTTGTCGAAGACCATGAAGTTATCACCCGCATTGGCTCCCCCGCGCAGCCACACCGCGTCCAGGTCACCAAAATTCTGCGCGGCACCCTTGGTTGTGATGAGTTCGTTGGTGATGATGTGTGCGCCTCCCAGCCAAGCGTTCCAGCGGTTGCTGGCATAATTCAACTGGATGTTCAGCGTGTAAACCGTGTCATGGTCAAATCCCCAGCCTGTGTATCGGAACTGTCCTCCAGCATCGTCCAGCAGGTGGTAAATCCCAAAGTCGCGGTTGTCGAAGACGATGGAAAACAGTCGTTGGCCAGCGATGTTGTAAACACTCCAACGAAACTCGTCGTAGTTGTTGTTATTTGTGGTCGAATCAATCACCGCCATGTCGAGTGTGATGTCCACGATAGGGCGATTGGTGGGAACGTGATTAACGGGCCGCCAGACGAGCAGACCGTTGGTGGTGGGAGGCGCAAAACCGATGTAAGCAGACAAGCCGAAGCCCGGATAGAATTCCTCCACGAACCCGTTCCCGCCCTCGCCTGCACCAATCCACTGGTTCTGACCGATGATGTCGTTCGTGGGATTGAAGTTCTCAAACTGCGTCGAGTAGAGCGTGATGGGAGCCGCAGTTGCGCGTGTGCAGGCAAATCCGAGCAGAAGCAGTGGCAGCCCCGCCGCCATCCACCGCCGATGGAAATTCCAAAGTGACATGGTGGTGAACGAAATCAGCGGCCGGGCCGACCGGGCCTCGCGTTGTTGTCACCCGACGATGCCGAACTGGAGGCAGATTGACCGCGACCGGAGGGGCGGTCGCCACCACTGGAAGCGGCGGGTGGCGCAGAGCGCGGCGGCGCGGAGTATTCGCTGCGCGCTGGGGGTGCCGCGGGCGCGGGGCGCTCGATGCGCGTCACGGGTGCGGGACTGAATTGCGGCGGAGCTGCAGATTGTCTCGGCGCGGTGTAGCGCGGTGATTCCGGGGCGGGAGCAGGGCTGTTGTATGAACTGCCTCCGCCTGAGCTCGGACTGGGACGGTCATAGGAATTCTGCGGGCGCGGTGCAGACTGCCATGGGGTTGCCGGGGTGGTTGTGGCGCGCGGCGTGGGAGTGGGCCGCGTCGAAACTGCGGCGGGTGATGAAAAGCGGTTGCCGCCACCGTTATAACTGTAGCCGGATGATTCAACTCGCCCACTCGGCATGGGATTGTTGTTGGCCTCGGCGGCGCGGGTCGGGCTGGATTGCCAGGTGGGCGCCGTGGACCGTTCGGTGCGACTGGGATTGTTGTTCAACCACGGCGTCGCGCTGGCGTTGGGTTGCGGTGTGGCTGGCGTCGCGGCGACTGTGGTCGGGGTTCCCGTGGTCGTGCGCGCCGTCGTGGGCGGATTGGGGTTGCCCTGAATGTGCAGTGCGCCGGGCGAACGGGTGACACTGGGACGAGTGGGCCGGGTGTTCGCTGTCTCGAAACTACCCCTTGTTGAGGACGGTTCGGCGACTGTGGGCGCAAGCACACTGCTGCCGCCGCGCGTTTCGCTGGAGGCTACGCTGTTCCGGGTGGGAGCCGAAGGTCCGTTGGGGCGTCCCGTTTCACTCCGCCCTGTGCGGGTTGGCTCCGGCAGCACCGGTGCAGGTGTGGTGATGGGTTCAGCCGCTGGCGTGCTGGACGTGAGCCGCACGGGGCCGCGTCCACCGGGAACTTGATGTTGCACCACCGATACCGTGCGCCCATCGGGCGCGAGCGTCTCATGGCGACCGCCGCGAGGTCCGCCATTGCCCGCGAGTTGATTCACCGTGGCGCGGGGAATTTCTGACCGGGTCACGCGACTGATGCGATCCGGCCCGATGCCTTGGTTAATGATGGTGTTGTTGTCGCCCACGATCACGTTGTTGATGACAGTGGTATTATTGTAAATCCGGGCCGTCTCATGGCGGGGCGTGCAGTAGCGGTCGTAGTGGCGCCCATAAAAGCGGTTGTAGGAAACGAACGTGAAATAATCCCACGTCAGGCCGAACGAGAAACTCGTCCCGCAGGAGCGACCGTAGTAGGTGAAGCCCACGCTCGGATAATAGCTGGCCGCTGGCGGCAGCGGTGCCCAGCCGCAGTAACCGTCGTTGTAGCGCCAGCTCACCCAGGACGGACCCCACACTGTTCCCGGAACCCAGCACCAGCCCAGCCGCGCATGCGAGAACCAGCGGCCATAGTGGAAAGGCGCCCAGCCCCAAGAATAATCCGAATACCAATACCAACCCGCATCGGTCCAAACCCAGCGACCGCCATGCACGTATGGCCGCCAGCCTGGACTGGTCGCGACAACAGTGGGGCGCCAGCAGCGGCCATAACCGTCAACGTCAACCCAAGTGCCGTAAGGCGAGAGGGAGTCATAGAAATAATTCACCGTCACCTGCGCGGGAACTTCCTCCTGCGGTGGCGGCGGGACCGTCGTTTGCACTTCCGCTTCTGGCACGGGTGCAGCAGCGGTTTCCTGCCAGACGTTGGAGGTATTTGCAGTTTGGCCGTCGTTCCAAACGGAGCCCCCGGATGCAGGCGTCGCAGGTGACGCGGCAACTGCACCTTGCACGGATGCCCCTCGAATCTGCTGATCGTGCCGGATCATCGCCGACATCACCTCAGAGCTGACGCCAAGATCGTTCAGATATACAATCTCCTCAGCAGATAGCCGGTAAGTGTTCACTGAGCTAGCGATGTAAGCTTGCATCACGGATGCATCCACACCGGCGCTCGCCATCTTCGCAATCTCTGCTGCTGCTGGCGAAAGCTTTACGGAAGCGGGCGGGGTGAGTTCCTTGTTGATGACACGCGCAGCCGGGGGCTCGGCCTGAATAACAACATTGGATGGGGCCAGTGAAGTGGGTAGTGCCGATTCGGGCGCCGCATTTGTTGATGCAGCAACGGCGGGTTGATTGTCCGCTCCCGTAGCGGATTCGGCATCGTTACATCCGACCAGCAGCGGCAGTGCCGTGATGCCAAGGAGCAGGAAGGTCGCTTTCATGTTTTCACCATAGCACAGTCCGTGCTGGACTGCCTTTCTAGGGGTTCGACTTGGCCCAGGCATCAGGTATTCAGCGGGAGTCGTAAAGCGCGCTTTATGGCACTTTACAGGTCGTTGTGAATTAAACACTAAGCTCAGCAGGCCAATCATCCCGGCGGCCACGCCAGCTTGCGACCGCCAATGAGATGGATGTGCAGATGCGGCACTTCCTGGCCTGCGTCCCGGCCGTTATTGATGACGAGGCGGTAGCCGTATTCCGCCAGCCCCAATTGGGCGGCTATGGCGGGCGCCTTCATTAGCATATGCCCCAGTATGCTGTGATCAGCGGCATTTGCATCCTCCAGCCGGGCAATCGGTTTGCGCGGGACGATCAGGGCATGTGTCGGCGCCACGGGCTTGATGTCCATGAACGCCACGATGTGTTCATCTTCATAGATGACGTCGGCTGGAATCTCCTTGGCGATGATGCGCTCGAAAATGGTTTTGCTCATGACTGATTGATGGCTCAACTTAGGGGCACTGTCACCCCCTTTCTGACGGCCGGAGAGGAGCAGTTGGCCTGTTTTAGGGTCAAGAGGCCGGTTTCAGACACCCCTTTGGCCGTGCTTGCGCAGGCTGGCCTCGTCTTCTATTCTGCGCGGCTCGTTGTCCCGCCCGTCGGCGGGACCAGATAAAGAAAGAGTCGCTGTGAACGTCACCGTAGAAAATCAGGCCTCGTGCCGCAAAGTGGTCCGCATTGAAGTGGACGCCCAGACCGTGGATTCGATGTTCGAGTCCATCACCAAGGATTTCCAAAAGCAGGCCTCACTGCCCGGGTTTCGCCCCGGCAAAGCGCCCCTCCCGATGGTCGTAAAGAAATACGAGCAGGACATCGCGGACGAAGTGAAGCGCAAGCTCATCTCCGAGAACTATCGCAAGGCCACCGACGAGCAGAAGCTGGATGTGCTCGGCTACCCCGACATCAAGGAGGTGCAGTTCGGTCGCGGCAAGGCGCTTCAATTTGAGGCCACCGTGGAAACCGCTCCTGACTTCCAACTGCCGGACTACAAGAGCCTGCCCGCCAAGCGTGAGGTGCAAAAGGTCACGGACGAAGATGTTGAGAAGGCGCTCAACGTGCTGCGGGATCAGCGCACCGACTTCAGGACTGCGGCCCGTCCGCT
>JAFMIZ010000106.1 GCA_017853715.1 Pedosphaera sp. | reverse complement strand
CCGAGGTGAAGATGACCCAGGTGTTGTTGTCCAGTCCATTGCGCTTGAGGGCGTCGAGAATCTGGCCGACCGACCAGTCAATTTCCATGACCACGTCGCCATACAAGCCCCGGGCTGACTTGCCCCGGAACTTGTCGCTCACGAACAGCGGCACGTGCGGCATGCTGTGGGCGACATAGAGGAGGAACGGTTTGGCCCGGTGCTGCTCAATGAACTTCACGGCGCGCTCGGCATACCAGGTGGTCAACTGGCTCTGCTCCTCAGCGGTCACTTTCGCGATGCGGACCTGCTCGTTCTCGAACAGCGGCAGATCGGGATATCGCCGCTTTCGCTCCGCGGAGTCCGGCGGTAGTTTCACAAGGTCGGGATGCAGCGGCCACATGTCGTTCGAGTAGGGCAGCCCGAAATACTCGTCGAAGCCGTGGCGGGTGGGCAGGAATTGCGGCGCATCACCCAGATGCCATTTGCCGTAGACGGCCGTGGCATAGCCGCGCTGCTTCACCAGTTCCGCGAGGGTCATCTCGCCGGCACCAAGGCCGGTCTTCGAGTGCGGTCCCAGGGCTTGATGGATCCCGATCCGGTTCGGATAACAGCCGGTCAGCAGGCCCGCACGGGAGGCGGAGCACACCGGCTGGGCGACGTGGAAGTTCCGGAAAATGGCGCCCTCGTCCGCCATGCGGTCGAGGTTCGGCGTCTGGTATCCTTCCGCGCCGAATTTGCCGATGTCGGCATAGCCCAGGTCGTCGCAGAAAATGATGACAAGGTTCGGGGGCGCGGACGGAGCCGCCGCCCCGGCACGGGTGACGAGGGCCGCCGCCGCCAGGAAGGCGGCCAATCTTGGCATCATGCTCATGCTCGCAAGGTATACACCCTGAACAAAAACTCCATATGTCGTCGGCAAATGATTTTCGCCGGTGATCTTGGGCTGGACTCTCATGCCATGGACCGGTTCGCAGGCAGGAGGCCAAAGGGCGGCCCGAAGGCCGCCCTCGAGGAATCACCCGGACATCGGCCAGCCCCTTACGGATAGACCAGGCGGTAGAACCGCTTGGGCTCGCTGAGCGAGTTCGTGTAAGGGCTGGTCGCGCTCGGGATGATATTGGTGATCGCGGTCACGTTGGTGCCGGTCGCCAATTTCCACGCGGGCTGCGTCCAGCTCAGGATCAGGTTCCCGCCCGAGACCGTGCGTGTGATGCTTTCCGGCGTGGGCGAGCCCGACGCGCGCGTGACGTTCACCGTGTAGGTTTGCGAGAACGCCTGGTTCTCGGCGGTGACGTTGATTTCGACCGTGTTGGTCCCCTCGTTCAAGGGCAGTTCGCCGCTAAACGAACCGGAGGTGACGTTGGTGTAGGCCCCGCCGTTGATCCGCACCGAGATGACCGAGCCGGCCGATGCGGCGGTCGGGTTCACGTAGAGGTTGGAGACGGAGTTGGGTACGCTGGCGGCGTAGCTCAACACGTTCGAGCTGAACGTGGGGCTGAGCGTGCCCGACGACAGCACCAGATTCAACAGGTAGAAGTCATTGGTCTTGGCCAGCGTGGCGCCCCACTTGGTGGCGAGTGCCTGTCCCTCGTTCAGCAGCGCGGCTGTGCTGAGCTTGCCCCGGTAGATCTTCACCTCGCCCACCATGCCGTCGAACTGCTGCGCATTGTTGTCGCTCGTGCCAAGCCGCAGTTTTTGCGTCGAGGCGAAGTTGCCGAACGGCGTGTTCGTGGCCACCAGCGCGCTGTTGTTCTTGGAATCCCAGAACTGGATCACGCCGGTCAGCTCGTCGTAGTTGAAGCCGTAAACGACCGTGTCCCCGGCCTTCACCGGCGCGTTGTTCGTCTTCAGATAGGTCTGCCCGCCCAGGAAGGCCTCCATCGCCCCGGCGGCGTTGAACCGCAACCCGAAGGAGTTGGCGATGGCTGAATTGCCGTGATTGACCAGCACCGGGTTGCGGGCGCTGACGTCGGTGCGGATCGAATCCGCCTTGAAGGCCACCAGCGCCGAGAAACCGCCGTTGGTGAAGGCGGCGCCCGTGAAGTCCAGCCAGTTGGTCTGGCTGGCGGCCGCGAATAAATCCATGCCGCTCCGGTTGGTGATGCCGATGACCGGCCATGTGTTGGTGCCCAGATCCACACCGGCCTTGCCGGAGCCGGACAGGCTGGCACTCGGATAGAGGGGAGTTCCCGCGCCAGTCCCGGTCGTCGGACTTGCGTCATTGAGATTGCCCGACTGGTCAAACCAAGTCAGCACCTGACCGCCTACGTCAATCACTGAGCTGGGCACATCCGCATCCAGATGCTGGATCAGGACCGCGTTCGTGTTGATGATGGACTCCGCGCCCCACTTGGTGGCCAGCGACTGGCCTTCGGCGACCAGAGCGGTGGAGCTGAGCTTGCCCTTGTAGATCTTCACTTCGCCCACCATGCCGTCGAAACGCTGCCCGTTGTTGTCGCTCGTGCCGAGCCGGAGGTTCTGCGTGGAGGCAAAGTTGCCAAATGCCACGTTTGTGGCGAGCAGGGAGGATTGGCTCTTCGAGTCCCAGAATCGAATGGCCCCGGTGCGCGCGTCGTAAGTGAAGGCGTAGACGACCGTGTCGCCGGCATTAACTTTTGGGCCGGACTTCTGGTGGGTCGTGCCGCCGAGAAATACCTCCATCGTGCCGAAGTCGTCGAAGCGCAGACCAAAGGCGTTGGGGGTGGCTTGATTGCCGTGGTTGACCAGCACCGCGTTGCGTGAGTTGTTGGTTAGAATCGAATCCGCCTTGAACGCCACCAGGGCGGAGAAGCCTCCGTTGGCTTGGGCAGCGCCCGCGAAATCGAGCCAGTTCGTCTGCTGCGCACCCGTGAACAGGTCGACGCCGCTCCGGTTGGTGCTGGTGAGGGCGGGCCAGCTGCTCGTGCCGAGATCCACCCCGGCTTTGCCGGAGCCGGACAGGCTGGTGCTGGGATACCGCGGCGTTCCCACGCCATTGGTCGGCGTTGCAATCATCGGAATGCCGTTATTGGCATTGGTGGTCTGGTCCAGCCACGTCACCACCTGACTGGAAACATTGCTGACCGAGCCCGGCACGTCGGCATCCAGGTGCTGGATCAACACGGTGTTGGTGGAGAAGATCATGGGCTTGACGGCCTTCTCGGCGCTGAAAACCGACAGCAATCCGTTGGTGCCGACCGCCTTCAACACGTAATAGTAGGTGGTCCCATTGGTGAGGCCGGCATCGGTGTAACTGGTGCCCGAGTTGGTGGCGATGGCCGTGTAGCCCGATCCGCTGGTGAGCGAGCGATACACATAATAGTTCGAGACCACGCCTGAGGGATTGGGATTCGCCCAACTCAGTTGCGCCGCGGAGTCATCCGGCACAGCCAAAACCCACGTCGGCGGCAGGGGATTGGCCGGGGGGGACGCCCACTGCGCGGTCATTTGCTGGCGAGCAGTGGCCAGGTCGTTGGAAGTGAGAACATTGTCGTAGACCCGCACTTCAAAGACGCCGCCGTGCATCCATTGACCACTATTTTCCGAGGTGCCCAGGTAGAGGGTCTGCACCGAGGAGAAGTTTCCATTGGCCGCGATCGTGCCATTGGTCGAGGAATTATTTTTTGAATCCCAAAATTCGTAGGCCCCGG
Organism: Pedosphaera sp.; assembly: GCA_017853715.1. Taxonomy (GTDB): domain Bacteria; phylum Verrucomicrobiota; class Verrucomicrobiia; order Limisphaerales; family DSYF01; genus DSYF01. The sequence goes on along the minus strand of JAFMIZ010000106.1, from coordinate 4,671 downwards.
AGGCCGCGTCATAGTTGAACGCCATGACCACAGTGTCCCCGGCCTGCACCGGTGTTCCGGCTCTGGGGCGCTGCGCGCCCAGCGCGTAGAAACTCAGCTGGCCGCTCGGCGCCAGAAAACTCAGGCCGAAAGAATTCGCGGTGGTGGGGGCGCCATGGTTGGCAAACACCGGATCAAAGCCGCTGGCGTTAGCCACAATCCCATCGCATTTAAAGGCCACCAGCACCGCAAAACCGCTCTTGCCCGAGGCCGCTCCCGTGAAATCCAACCAGGAATCCTGCGCGGCGCTGGACCACAACCGGAACCCGTTGCGCGCAGCGCCCAAGTCCACGCCCGGCTTGCCCGAGGCGGACAAGCTGGTGCTGGGATACAACGGGGTGCCTACGATGGCGCCCGCGTTGGCGGTGGCGTTGCCGCTCCCGGAGGAGTCCAGCCAGTTGGTCACCGTGCCGGTGGCGTTGGTTTGAACGCTGGCCACATTGGTGGTCGTGAGCCACTGGATCAACGAGGCCTGGGCGCTGAGGGTTGTGGCCACGATGACCGCGATGATTGGGATGAGACTGAACTGCTTCATTTTCTCGATTTTTTGGTCTGGATGTTGGGGTGCTTGGGCCCGTGTTGTTGCCGCGCTGGACTCAGCACGGCAGGAACAACCCCTACCTTAGATGCATGTCGAATTCTGGCAACTCCCCTAAACCGGGGATGCGGCGCCATGGCGTGGACTCCCACCTTTAGGGGACTCGACAATCAGGCCGCTGAGGTTAGATTCAACCCTTGGACAGTCGCCTGTCTCGCAACTGAATCGACAATGAATAAACCGTCATGTTCCGCCGCCCGGCACCCCGGCAGGGGGTCCGGCTTCACCCTGATTGAACTCTTGGTGGTGATCGCCATCATCGCCATCCTGGCTGCCTTGCTGCTTCCCGCCCTGGGCAAGGCCAAGGAGAAGGCCAAAGCCATCAACTGCGTGTCCAACATGAAGCAGTGGGCGCTGGCCTGGCGCTTTTACACGGACGACAACAACGGGTTCTTCAGCTCGGGCCAGGCTGCCCTTGGCAACAACCGATCGGAATGGGTGATTGCCCTGAATACAGCTTATCAAAAGAAGCCGGATCTGCTGGTCTGCCCGTCCGCCACGCAGCAACCTCCAGCCGGCAGTCCGTTCGGCGCGGCCAACCGGATGGCCAATCTGGGAGTGAACGATCCGCGAACTGGCCAGCAGCTTTACGGCAGCTACGGCATCAACGTCTGGGTTTACAACCAATCCCAAAGCCAAAATCAAGGGCGGGCGAAGGCTGGTTGTTGGGCAAAGATGGATAATGTGCGCGTGCCGACGGAGACTCCGCTGATGCTGGACTCCAAGTGGCGCGGCGGCGGCCCCGGGTACCAGCCCGACCAGAGTTCGCCCGCGGTCGCACTGCGGCCTCCCGCCGCCGGGCTGGACGGCAAGGGCGATGATCCGGCGCAGGCCACCGATCCGGGCGGCAGTCCCGGGGCGGAGATCGGGTGGTTTACCATGTCCCGCCATGGGAAGGCTGTGAATTCCTGCTTCATGGATGGCTCCGCAAGAGCCGTCAAGCTGCCCAAGCTGTGGGAATTGTACTGGAGCCGGAATTACGACCCGACCACCGGGGCGCAATATTTGAACGCCTACAAGAACAGCACGGCGGCCTGGATTTACTGATCCGGACTCATTGAGGCGGCAGGCGACCGCCGCCTGATGGCATGGTGAACTATTTTCGACCACGAGCAGGCAACGCAGGTTGCCTGCTCTGTGGCTTTGGGGTCCGAAGGCCGGCGGTTGCCTTGCTCAGCGTGTTTGCCTGCCTGCTCGTGGGCGCAACCGCCCGCGCGCAACTCACTGTTTACCAGAACACCGGCAACTCCACCGCCGGCTGGTTCCGTTCCACCACCGGCGGAACCGGCGCATCGTTGAACACCAGCGCGGAGCCGGGGTTCATCACCTGGAACCCCGGCAACGACGTCAACAACCTCCAGATGCTGGCGTATTTCACCAACACGCCGCTGGGTAACATCGGCGATTCCATCACGCTCCGCGCCACCTACAAGGTCACCGGTATCAACACCACCAATGCCAACAATCACCGGCTGCGCGTGGGGCTTTACAACTCCGGCGGCCATGGTGTGGGGGACGATCACGGGCCGACCAATCCCGCCTTCACGAACTACAACGGCTACTTCGGCACCTACGCCGCACCCGCGGGGGTGGGCACGGTGCAGCTGAACCAGAAACTTCAGCCGAGCAGCGCCTCGATGATCCAAGCCATCGGCACCACCAACTCCGAAAGCCTGGGCAGTTCCACCAAGAGCGCCGCCCTGGCTGGCGGCACCCTCTACACCGTCATCCTGACCGTTACGCGCTCGGCTTCGGGGAATGACATCACCTTCAGCCAGACCGGCGGCGCCAACTGGTCCTTCACCAGCAGCGACGCCGGCGGGTCGCAGGGGCCGTTTTACGCGTTTGACACCATTGCGTTCGGCGTGCTCGATGCCGGCACGAGCGTTCTGGACGACTGGCGTTTCGACGACATCTCCGTGGTTCACACGCAGGTCGTCGGCGGGCTCACGCCCACCGCCACACAGGTTGTTTCCTCGAAGAATCCCAGCACTCCAGGGCAGAACATTTTCTTCACGGCCACGGTCACGCCGAATCCAGGCAGCGGCTCGGTGCAATTCAAGACCAACGGTGTGAACTTCGGTGCTGCCGTTCCGCTGACCGGAAACCAGGCGATCAGTTCCTCCGTGAGCAATCTGGCCTTGGGTGTCACCACCGTGTCCGCTGCCTATTCGGGCAACACGAATCATCTCCCCAGCTCCAAAAGCTTTTCGCAGGTGGTCAGCACAGTGCTGTCCAACGCCCCCAACTACATCTTCATCATCACCGATGACCAGCGCTGGGACGCGATGGGTGTGGTGCAGCGCGAACTCGCGGCCTCAGGCCAGGCGCGGTTCAGCTGGTTCACCAACCAGACGCCCGGCATGGACCGGCTCGCGCGCGAGGGCGTCCGTTTCCGGAACGCCTTCGCCAACAATTCGGTGTGCAGCCCGTCGCGCGCCTGTTTCCTCACCGGCCAGTACAACCACCGCAACAGCGTGGTTCACAACGGCAAGGAACTGCCGTCCAGCGCCGTCACCTACGCCTCGCTGCTGCAAAGTCAGGGCTACCAGACGCTTTACACGGGCAAGTGGCACATGAACCAGCAATCCACCCGGCCCGGCTTCACGCACTTCGCCAGCTTCATCGCGCAGGGCAATTACTTCGATCAAGCATTCCTCGTGGACGGAGTTTCCACGCCGACGACGGGATGGATTGACGACGTCACAACCGATTACGCGTTGGACTTCATCTCCAACAACGTCGCCAATCCCTTCGTGCTCGTGGTGGGATTCAAGTCGCCGCACGATCCCCGCACGCCGCGCGCGGACCTCGACGATCTCTACACGGTTCAGCCGATTCTGCCGCCGGTCAACGGCTCCCCCTTTTTGGCGCCCTACATCACCACGGCGGGAGGCCCGTCCGATTCCAACATCCGGCAATACTTTGAATGCCTCAAGGGCGTGGACCAGAACGTGGAGCGGATCCTCAACACGCTCGACGGCTTGAATCTGTCCAGCAACACGATGGTCGTTTACACCAGCGACAACGGCTACCTCTTCCGCGAGCACGGGCTGGGCGACAAGCGCGCGGCCTACGACGAGAGCCTGCGCATTCCGCTGATCGTTCGCTACCCGCCGTTGGGCCTGACGAATGTGGTCCGCGACGAGGTCGTTTTGAACCTGGACCTCGCCCCCACGTTCCTGGATTTCGCGGGCGTGCCGGTCCCGGCCAGCATGCAGGGGCGCAGCTGGCGTCCGTTGCTGGAAGGCAGCCCGCCGCCGGAATGGCGGAGCGCGTGGTTCTACGAATACACGATCGATACCGGCGTGCCGGCCATCCCCAGCATCACCGCCATGCGCTCGCCCAGCACGAAGCTCGTTCTTTATCCCGTGAATACTGCTTACACCGAGCTGTTCGACCTCTCCGCGGATCCGTTCGAGACGAACAACCTCGCCTTCAACCCGGCCTCCCAGCCGCTCTACGCCAGCGCCTATCAGGAACTCCTGACCCAGATGGCGGCCGTGGATTTTCAGCCGCGCATCATCAATCTCACCCGCTCCGGCAACACGGTCAGCTTCCAGGTCAAGGCCGGCTACGGCATGGCCTATCGCGTGGAGAAAAGCGCTGACCTGAAGAGCTGGAGCGTTCTTTCAAGCTACAACTACGTCGATCTCGCCTCGCAATTGACCAAAAGCTTCACCGATCCGAGTGCGGCCAACGCCCCGATCTTCTACCGCACGCGGCAGGTGGAGCGCTGAAAACCATCGCCATGAAAGATTTTTATATGACGTTTCCAGGTCGCATGCTTCGCATCGGGATGATGATCGCGTTCTGGCCGGCGGCACAGCTGACGGTGCTCGGCCAGCATTCCTTGGCCCGGGAGTTCCCCGCAAATATCCGGCTGGGCGGCGTGGTGCACGGTGAAAGCGCGATCAGCGCCCTGGGGGGCGACCTGCCCGCGGTCGCGGCTTATTACCAACGGAGCCCCGATGAGCTCCGGGCGGTGTTCCGGGCGGATCAATCGCTCAAGGCCGACCCTCAAGGCCGGCTCT
>JAFMIZ010000105.1 GCA_017853715.1 Pedosphaera sp. | reverse complement strand
CCGGCGATGTTCCCGCAGACTGGTGGGTGAAGCCGGCCGATGTGCGGCATCTTCAGGGAATGGGGATGGATGCGCAGGTCGTGCAGTCCGTCCTCGGAGCGTTGATCGAAAGCTTTGGAGTAGAGTCCTTGCAGATCGACCATATCCCCGGGCTGCGCGCCAGGATGGTGGCGCTGGTCAGCCAATCTCCCGATCAGCCTGAGGCTCGCGCGGCTAGCACCTCGCGGTAAACATCGAGCGTGCTCTCCACCATCGCTGGCAGTGTGAATTCGTAAGGCACACTCCCGCGGATTCCGTCGCGGGGCAGGGCCAGCGCGCGGGCCATCTTGGCGGCGAGATCGGCGGCATCGCGGGTGTTGATGATGAACCCGTTTACGCCATCGCGGACCAAATTGTTCAATCCCTTTTCGGTGGTCGCGAGCACCGGCGTGTTCATTGCCAGCCCCTCCGCCACGGTCCGCCCCACGTTGCCCATCTTCAACGAAGCGTTCACCAGCACCTCGGCGAGCGAATAAATCTCCGGCATCTGCGAGTGAGAGCCCGCGAACACGATGTGATCGTTCAAGCCCAGTTTCGCCACCCGGGCCTTCAACTCCTCGAAGTATCGCTGCTTGTCCGGGGCCACCCCGCCGACAATCACGCCCATCACGTCCGGCTGTGTGCGGCGAACGATGCCAATCGCGTCGATGAAGCTTTCGTAGTCTTTCAGCCAGGTAACGCGCCCGACCGACAGGATGATCTTGCGACCTTCCAGCCGGTATTGCTCGCGGAACGTGCGCCCGAACTCAGCGTCCACCGCCGCCGGATCAAACACGCTCATATCCACCCCGCGTTGAATCACGCGGATACGTTCCATCGGGATGCCGTAATGTTGCTGGATGTAGGCGGCGACGACTTCGCTGACGCAAATTACACGCTCACCCATGGTCATCACGCGACTGTAGGGGTTCACACTGTTCAGGCCATGCACCGTGGTGACGAACGGCACCCGAAGGGTGCGGTTGGCGGCTACGCATAACCACGCGGGAACCCGGCTGCGGGCATGAATTATCGTGGGTCGTAATTCCCGCAACATCCGCCGTAACCGCAGGACGCGGAAGGGGGCGGAAAGGAGATTCTTGGAGCGAACGTCGAACGTCATGTGCCGCCCGCCATCCTGCTCGATCTGCGCCGCCAGTCTGCCCCCGGCGCTGATGACGTTGCTCTCGACGCCGCGCGCCACGAACTCGCGGTTCAGCTCAACGGTGCCACGCTCGACGCCGCCTTCGTTCAGGGCCGGGAGTAGTTGGACGATCCGCATTGTGTGACGTGCCATCAAGTGATGGTGTGCCGGAGATACTTCGCCGGGTTGCCCGCGACGACCGTGTTCTCCAAGACGTCCTTGACCACGACCGAACCGATGCCCACCAAGGCGCGTGTCCCAATCTTGATGCCGTTGCGGATGCTGACGTTCGCGCCGAGGTAGCAGAACGGGGCGATGTCCACATTGCCGGACAGGCACGCGCCCGACGCGATGCAACCGTAGTCGCCGATGCGGCAGTGATGGCTGATGATGGCGCCTTGCAGGATGATGACGTGATGGCCGACCTCGGCGCCGGCAGCGATGGATGCGCCCGGCAACACCGCCACGCCCCGACCCAGCTTCGCGAGGCTGGAAACGGACGCCTGCGGATGCACGACGGTTTCAAAACGTTCCAACGGCAGACCGGTTCCCGCGAGAATGTCGGCCTTGCGCCAGAACGAGGTGGGCGAGCCGATGCCGTTCACGAAGACCGCATCCGGGAACTTCGCGGCATCGGCGAGACCGCCCAGCACCCGCAGGCCGGAGATCTCCTCGCCGTGTAGCGCGCGATTATCGTCCAGCAGGCCGAGACAGTCATAGACGGTTTTGCCCGCCTGCCGGTTGACGGCGAGCGCGGCGTCGTAGATGTCGAGGCAATTACCGCCGGTGCCGAGGATGATGAGCCGCTTCATGCGCTTTTCACTTCTGCATGGACTTGTGGATGGTTGAGCTCACGTGGCGAAGGTCGTCGGGCGTCAACTGGGCGTGCAGGGGCAGCGCCAGGCCGCAGGTTGCCAGGCGCGTGGAGACCGGGCAGAGGTCCTGTGGCTGAAGGAACTGACCGCCCCACAGTGCTCCGGCGTGACCGGCCACCGCGCCCGGTCCCGTCTCAATGCCGCTCGCCCGGCAAGCTTCGTGGACGCGGCTCCGGAGCGCTTCGGATTCCAGCGTGATCATGAACGTCTGCCAGGTCTGCTCAGGGCTTTGGGCCGGCAGGGCCAGCCCGCCGATGCCGTCGAGCTCATTGAAGTATTGCGCGGCCAGGCGGCGTTTCGCCTCCAGGATGTACGGAAATCGCTTGAGCTGCTCGATTCCGATGGCCGCTTGGATCTCTGTGAGCCGGTAGTTGAAGCCTGTGGTGGTGAACTCCCGCCGGCCATTATGCATTTCCTGCCCGTGGTTTCGCAGGGTGCGGATGGCCTCGGCCAAGCCGGGTTCGCGGGTCACCACCACTCCGCCTTCCCCGGTGCTGACGGATTTGCGAGGATGAAAGCTGAACACCGCCGCGCGACCGAAGTGCCCCAGGAATTTGCCCTGATGACTCGCGCCCAGGGCGCACGCCGCATCCTCGATCACCATCAAGCCGGCCTCGTTGGCGGTTTCAAGAATGCCGTCCATCGGCGCAGGCAGGCCGAATTCATGCACCGCCACCACCGCGCGCGGACGGCCAAGGCCGCGTTCTCGCACCAGTCGCAGGCTGTGCTGCAGCGCGGCGCTGGTCAGGTTGTAGGTGCGCGGATCCACATCCACGAAGAACGGAACCGCCCCGACCCGTGCCGCCATGTTGGCCGCGGAGGGCCAGGCGAAGCTGGGAACCAGCACGACGTCTCCCGGTCCGATGCCGAGCGCGAGATACACCAAGTGCAGGCCGGCGGTGGCGGAGGACACCGCCACGGCGTGCGGCATCTGATGCAGCGCGCCGACGGCCTGCTCGAACGCGGCGACTTGCGGTCCCTGCACCACCCAGCCGCTTGCCAGGACCCGGCGCACCGCCGCCGCTTCCTCCTCGCCGAACCACGGCCGCGCCAGTGCCACTGTGTGAGTTTCGCTCATGCCTGTCGAAACCACTTGGCCGTGCGGGCGATGCCCTCCTCAAGGTCGATCTGCGCCTTGAAGCCGAGATCTTCCTCAATCTTCTTCACGCTCGGAATGCGCAGGCCGATGTCAGCGGAGAGCGCGTCCTTGAAGATGATCTTTGATTTGGAGTTCAGCACGCGGCAGACGGTTTGCGCGAGGCCGAGCACGGTGATGACGGCGCGCGCGTTGCCGATGTTGTAGGACTGTCCGATCGCCTTGGGCGAGCTCAGGCAGCGCATCAGGCAGTCCACGAAGTCATCCACATAACACCACGCGCGGATCTGGTTGCCGTCGCCGTAGATGTAGATGTCCTCGCCGTTCAAGGCCCGCTTGATGAAGATCTGCATCGCGCCTTCGCCGGTCTGGCCGGGGCCGTAGACGTTGAACGGGCGCACCGTCACGACCGGCAGCTTGAATTGCTGTTGATACGCCTTGGCGAGATGCTCGCCGGCCAGCTTGCTCACCGCATAGACCCAGCGCGCCTCGCCGGCCGACCCGGCAATGGCGGTGTCCTCTTCGCTCGAGTTGTATGCCATCGAGCCGAAGATCTCCGAGGTCGAGAAGTCTAGCAGCCGGTCGGTGATGCCATTCTTCTGCGCGCCGCGGAGGACGTTGGCGGTGCCGATGAGGTTCACCTCCCAGGTCTTCACCGGGTTCTTGATCACGGTGTCGATCCCCGCGATCGCCGCCGCGTGGACCACCAGATCGAAGCCGCGTAGCGATTGCTCCACCTTGGCGGCATCCAAGACGTCGCCTTCGATCACGGTCAGCCGCGGATGATTCCTCAGCCCGCTGCCGGTGAGGGTGTCCCGGGTGAAGTTGTCATAGACGGTGATGTGGTTGGTTTCAATCAGCTGCCGGATCAGCGTGTTGGCGATGAAGCCCGCGCCGCCCGTGATGAAGATTTTTTTGTTGTGTATCATAGGTCAGCGATAGAAGGCTTGGATGGTTTCGACGACGTATTGTTGCTGCTCGGGGGTGATTTCAGGATAGACCGGAATGGCGACCGTATCACGTGCTGCCGCCTCGCTGGCCGGAAAATCGCCCGGCTTGCCGCCGAGATTTTGGAAACATTCCTGCAAGTGAAAAGGCACCGGGTAATACACCTCGTTGCCGATGTTCGCAGCGGTGAGATGCTTCTGCAGTGCGTCACGGCGTTCCACCCGCAGGACGTATTGGTTGTAGATGTGGCGGCGCTGCGGCGCTTCCACGGGGCACTTTACCACGCCCCGTTCCACCAGCCCCGATTGCTTGAACCATTCATTGTAACGCGCGGCGTTGGCCTGTCGTTTGGCCGTCCACCCATCGAGATGGGGCAGCTTGGCGCTGACGATGGCTGCCTGCAGGGCATCCAGCCGGAAATTGCCGCCGATCACCTTGTGGAAATACTTGGGCTTGGAGCCGTGCGCGCGGAATACCCGCAATCGCTCCGCTCGGTCGGCGTCCGTGGTGCTGACCAAACCGCCGTCGCCCGCACACCCCAGATTCTTGGACGGGAAGAAGGAAAAGCAGCCGTAGTGGCCGATGGAGCCTGCCCGCCGTCCCTTGTATTCGGAGCCGATGGCCTGCGCGGCGTCCTCCACCACCAGCAAGTCGTGTCGCTTGGCGATTTCCATGATCGGGTCCATGTCGGCCATCTGGCCGAACAGGTGGACGGGAATGATGGCGCGCGTGCGCGGCGTGATCGCCGCCTCGATGAGGTCGGGGCGGATGTTGTAAGTGTCGGGATCGATGTCCACGAAAACCGGTTTTCCCCCGAGACGCGACACGGCCCCGGCGGTGGCAAAAAAGGAGTGCGGCGTGGTGATCACTTCCGCGCCCGGCCCGATGCATTCCACCATGAGCGCGATCAGCAGCGCATCCGTGCCCGACGAGACCCCCACGGCATGGGCACACCGGCAGTATTGGGCGATCTGTTCCTCACATTGCTGGACCTTGGGTCCGAGGATGAAATGTTGGGATTCAAAGACGTCGGTAACGGCTTGATCCACTTCCGATTTGATGGCGCGATATTGCGCTTTCAGGTCCAACAAGGGGACTTGCATGGCGGAATAATCCTGAAATGCGTGGGTTGGGAAAATAAAAAACGCCTGGCGGCCGACGTTATTTGGCCAAAGCTTTGAAATGATCGAACCCTTGCTTGCCTTCGCGAAATTGGGCCGGCAATGGTGCATCCTCAGGATGATTCAGGCAGCGCAGGCGCCCATTCTCTTCAGCGTAAGCCCAACCCGTCTCCGGACAAATCAGCGCGCCCGCTGCATTGGGTCGCAGTGGGTGGCCATGGCGACTCACCCACCCATGTTGCCGGGCCGGAACACCGAGCATCAGGGCGTAGTCCGGCACGTCTTTGGTGATGACCGCCCCCGCGCCAATGAGTGCATAGCGGCCAATGGTGGTGCCGCACACAATTGTGGCGTTCGCGCCGATGCTCGCGCCGCGCCGTATAAGTGTGCGTTCGTAAAGACTCCGTCGGACAACCTGCGAACGAGGGTTGCTGATGTTCGTCAGCACGCACGAAGGGCCGAGAAATACGTCGTCCTCGATTTCCACGCCTGCGTAGATGGCCACATTGTTCTGCACCTTTACATTGTCGCCGATGATCACCCCCTCCGCGACCATGGTATTTTGCCCGAAGTTGCAGCCGCGCCCGATTTTTGCGCGCGCGCATACGTGGGCAAAATGCCAGATGCGGGTGCCCTCACCGATTTCGCAGGGCTCATCAACAACGGCGGTAGGATGGGCAAAATAACTCATATTCAGATTCCTTCCAGACGCACGCCGCGACCATGCAGATCCATGGATTTTTGGGCAGCTTCAAGCACCTGTAGCACGCGCAGCCCCACCTCCCCGTCGCTCAGCGGCTCCGCGCGGGTAGCGATGCAATGGATGAAGTCCTGGCACTCGGCGGCCAGCGGCTCGACCGCAGCCAGCGGCACGGTTTCGACATCCTCGTTGTGCAGCACTGGCTGGCCATTCTGGATGGAGACACGCTGATTGTAGAGTTGGAGTTTGTTGTCTTTCACCGTGTCATTGAAGACCGCCATGCGTTCATCACCGACGACGACGAGCTTCTGCTCCTTGAACGGATTCAGCCAGCTCACAAAGATGTGGGCGTGGACGTTGTTGGCGAAGTGCAGGGAGGAAACCGTGACGTCCGCCACGTGCCCATGCACAAAGGCTGCACCGCGGCAGGAAACTTCCTCCGGCAGCCCGCCCACAAGCCGGAGGATGACTGCAACATCGTGTGGCGCGAAACTCCAGAGGGCGTTCTCCTCGGTGCGGATTTTGCCGAAGTTCAAACGGTTCGAGTAGATGTAGCGAATGGCCCCGAGCCGCCCGTCGGTGATCAAGCGTCGCAGCGCCTGAATAGCTGGATGATATTCCAAAATGTGCCCAACCATGAGGATGCGGCGGGTGGCGCGGGCGGCCTCCAGCATCTGGCGTCCCTCCTCCGAGCGCAAGGCCATGGGCTTCTCCACAAACACATCTTTGCCGGCGGCCAGAAATTGCAAGGCCAGCGGCAGATGTGTGACCGCTGGCGTTGCCAACGCCACCCCGGTCACTTCCGGCAGGAGGAGCAATTCCTCCACCGTGGCGCACAGCTTCACGTTCGGGGCGATTTCCCGCGCCTTGGCGCGGCCGGCATCGGTTGCATCACAAACCACTCTCAAGGCGCCCAGTTGGTGAAAGTTGCGGACAAGATTCTTGCCCCAATAGCCGCAGCCGACGACGGCAATGCCGGGAGTTGTGTTCATGACATGGATTAGTGCAGCGGTGCTCTGGCCGCCCGCCTGGAACAGTGCCAATCAACATGATTGGCGCTGGCGTTGTCAATGTTGCTCGCCTTGATGCAGGCGATGCCGTAACGCGACCTTGGCACTTTCCCAATGAAAGCTCACGAAGTTTCGCGGGTTGCGGCGGAACAACTGGCGGCTTTGGATGACCTCGCCAGGCTGCGGGCGGGGCGCTTCGGGCTGATGGCGCTCGTTGATGATGCTGACGATCTGCCGGATGGGGCCGTATTGCTCCAGCACGCGTCGGCGGCTCTCCAGGATCGCCGGGAGATTCTTCTCGTAAAGCCGGTCGCGGAGGGCGCGTTGGATGATTTCCACAGCCGCTTCGAGATTGTAGATGTCCACCCGCAGAAAGCTTTCGGGCGGGAAATACATCTCCGCGTTGGGGCAGCCGTAATAAATCGGCATGCACGCGCCCAAGAATGGGTCGGCAAGCTTCTCGGTCCAATGGTGCGGGCCGAAGAAGTTTTCGATGGCCAAGTGATACTTGTAGGGGTCCAGTGCGTCGGCCTTGTCGTCGAGCGGACGCACGCCGCGTCCGAAGAGTTCCATCCCGGGTAGGCGCTGCTTCAGCTCCATCACGAAGTCGTAGCGGCGCCGGTGCAGCGTGTTGCTCTGGCGTTTGGCCGAACACATCGCGGAGAACTCGCCGGTCTTGTGCAGCGGTACATGTTTCGCGATGGCATCGTAACTGCCGCGCGGCTGGCTGAATGCGTAATACCACACCATCGCCGGCTGCCAGAAGATCGCGCCGGGATGCTGGATGACCCACGGCTCCTGACTGGTCAGCACCCAGCCGAACTGCCGCAGGAAGCGCGTGCCGTAAACTTTGATCGTGGAGGGCTCATACGTCGTGAACAGCGTGTTCTGCCTCGGGCACGCCAGCTCCTCCTCCCATATCGGCAGCCGCCGCTCGCCGACCAGCGGCATTTCTCCATAGACCACCAACCAGTCATACTCGCGGCAGTTGCGGTCGAAGCTGAATTCGCAATTGCCCCACACCGGTTTGCTGCCGGGAAAACGTTCCGGCCAGCCTTCACCATCGCGTCCGGGCAGGAACTTGCCCAGCAGCTTGACGCGCAATCGTGGCGGCGTGGTGGCAGGCGTGTTCATGGATCAGTTGGCCGGCTTCGTTCGTTTGCGGCGGCGGAGCTTGATCTTCGATCCCGGCACCGTGCTGGCAAAACACAGACCGCAGACCACGCCGATCACCGCGCCGAAGGCGACGTCCAGCGGGTGATGCTTGCGCAACTGCATCCGCGACCAGCCCACCGTGGCCGCATACGCCACACCCGGCACTACCAGGATGGGGTTGGCTGCGACGAGTGAGATTCCGGTGGCGGTCGAGGTGCCGGTGTGGCCCGAGGGAAAGCTGTGCAGCTTGGAGC